>NZ_JBNAIW010000022.1:0-3669 GCF_052047895.1 Candidatus Pelagibacter sp. HIMB1517 | reverse complement strand
AATTAGTACTATATTTTTATTAATTAAATTAATTACTTTAATAATTGTGTTACCGATTGAATATCCAAAGACTAGATTTGCTGCAATTAAACAAAAAATAAATAATGTGCTATTAAAAAGTAATATTTTTTTCATATTTTATAATTTCTTTGTTATAAGATTTTTGTGACTTTGAAAACTTTAAAAATATTTACTAGAAAGCCAAGAGATAATTTAAACTTTAGCGTTGAAAGAATTGTAAAAGTTTTTGTTAAAGAGTATCAAAAAATAGATCAAAATAAAAAAGTTATTGAAATACAAGCTTTGTTTGTCAGCAGCGGCATATTTAAAAGAATTATTATTATTTTATCAAGTTTATTTAGAGGTGGAGATATTAATTTAATTTTTGGGGACATAAACTTTATTTCATTAGTATTAAATAAGAGAAAAACTTTCACTGTAATATTAGATTTATATTTATTGGAAAAATTTACTGGTATGAAATATTTTTTTTATAAACTATTTTGGATTACCATTCCAATTTATAGAAGTAGAAAAATTATATTAATATCAAAAGCTATATTTCAAGAATTAACAAAATTATACCCAGATTTTAGTCAAAAATTTGAATATATTTCATGCCCTTTGCCAATATTAAAAAAAAATTTTTCGATCAAAAAAAAAAGAAAATTCACTATTCTTTTTTTAGGAACCTCAGAAAACAAAAATTTAAAAAATGCAATTTTAGCTATCAAAGGTCTGAATGTGAAAATAATTATTGTCGGTCTTATAGAAAAAAAATATATGAATTTGTTAAAAAAATTTAATATAAATTTCGAAAATTTCATAAATATTAAAGATGATCAAATTTCTGAATTATATTCATTATCAGATCTTCTATTATTTATTTCAACCTACGAAGGTTTTGGCCTGCCTATAATCGAAGCAAATTATTTAAGTATACCCGTTATAACAAGCAATAAAAGCCCAATGCGTGAGGTAGCAAATAATTCAGCGGTTCTTGTTAACCCTTACAATATTAATCAAATTAAAAATAAAATATTAATGATTATGAGAAATAAAAAATTACGTAATGAATTGATATTTAAAGGAAGAATTAATTCAAGAAAATACTTTTCTGAAAATATATTTAAAAAATATAAAAAAATTTTTAATTAGTTAATGGTAAAATTTTCAATAATCACCTGCTGTTTAAATAGTCAAGAAACGATTGTAAAGTGCATAGATAGTGTAAAAAAACAAAATTTTAAGGATTATGAACATATAATTGTGGATGGAGGCTCTACAGATAAGACTTTATCAAAGATAAAGAAAAATAAATATTCTAGATTAAAATTATTTGTACATAAAAAAAAAGGTATATATCAAGCATTTAATTTTGGTTTAAAAAAATCCTCTGGCAATATAGTGCATTTTTTAAACTCGGATGATTTCTATTCTTCAAATAATATTTTAAAAAAAGTATATCTAATCTTTTTAAATGAAAATAAATTAGATATCGGTTTTTTTGGTGTAGAATTTTTAAGGCATGGAATGTTAGGCTTGAGAAGAAAATATGATTCAGTTGGTTTTAGAAAATATTATTTATATTTTGGCATTATGCCTCCACATACCGGAGCATTCATTAAAAAAAAAATTTTTAGTAAAATCGGTTATTTTGATTTAAGCTACAAAATAGCATCGGATTTTGATTTAATATTAAAAATTTTTAAAAATAAAAGTATCAATTACCGTTTTTTTAAAAAGGTTGTGGTAAAAATGAAACCTGGCGGAGCAAGTAATAAATATTTTTTTAGTTTTTTTCATAATAGTGTAGAAATAAAAAAAATTTTGAATAAAAGAGGTTATATCAGTAATTATTTTTTAATTTTTTTAAGAGGTTTTTATAAATTGATACAATATTTCAAATTTTAGTAACAATGAAACTTGCGCAAAATAAAATCGAATATCTTCTATATTTTTTCCCTTTATTGCTAATAACCGGACCATTATTGCCAGAAATTGCAAATATTTTTATTATTTTTTTTTTTATTTTAAAATATAAAAAAATTAAACATTTTTTTAATTTAAATTATTTTGTATTATTTTTTTTAATATTCTGCTTTTATTTTTTTTTAAGATCTTTATTTTCCATGGATATTATAACCTCTCTAAAAAGTTCATCTTTTTATTTTAGATATATTTTTTTCACTTGTGCCTTTGTTTATTTTTCCAGAAAAAATAATCAATTTATTAAAATATTTTATTATTTCCTTATTTCGACTTTATTATTAGTTTCGTTTTTTGGACTTGTGGAGTTTATATTTGATTTAAAATTTTTATCACAAGACCAAGCAGGTGCAAATATGTCAAAAATTAGTGGATTATTTGGTGATGAATATGTCATGGGTAGTTATATAGCTAGGTTAACCCCAGTAACTATTGCTTTGTTTTTTTTTTTAAGAACTAAGCAGCTCGTAAGTTCAAATCATCAATACTTATTTTTTTTATTTTATATTTCAGTTTTTATAAGCGGAGAAAGAACATCTTTTGTTATGATAAATTTAACTCTTTTTTTATACATTATTTTTGTTGGTATTAATTTTAAAGATATATTTAAAATGTTTCTAATTATATTTTTTTTAATTTTAACACTCGTAATTTATAAGCCTGAAATTTTTCATAGAATGGTCACATTTACTCTAGTAAATATTTTCCCAAACCTTGAAAAGGAATATAGAGATATTACTAATTATAAAGGAGCTCAAAATCTTAAATCTTTTAAAAAATTAGATTTAAATTTTATAAAAAAAATAGATTTTTCAGATGCAAAAATATTTAGTTCTGAACATCAAAAACATTACAAAATTGCCATAAATATTTTTAAAGATAATTTGTTTTTTGGCAGCGGTCCAAAAATGTTCAGATACAAATGTGCAGAAGATAAATATTATTTGGGATATAGATCCTGCACTACACATCCACATAATATTTTCCTAACTTTTCTGTCGGAGTTGGGTATCTTTGGATTTATATTTATATTACTTTTCTTTTTTTATTTAATTTTTAAGCTAATTTTAAATTTAAAGATATTTAAAAAAAATAAACTATTAAATCATGAAGCGTTGTTAATAATATCAACATTGGTATCAATTTTTCCATTATTGCCAGCAGGAAATTTTTTTAATAATTGGTTGTCATATTTATTTTATATTAATATTGGTATTTATTTTGGATTACTAAAAGACAAAAAATGTTAGATTTTTTCTTAATATTAATTTTCTTAAATATTCCTATACTTTTCAAAATAAATTCTTTTGCTAGATTTTTGGGTGTATATGATATTCCTGATAATATAAGGAAAAAACATGTTGGCAAGATACCTCTAATAGGAGGGCATATTTTTTTATATAATATTATCTTATTTTTCATTTTTAGTTTTTTTTTGGACTTTAATTTTGAAAGTCAAAAATTTTTAGATAACTCTGTAGAAATAAAAACTATATTTTTAATTGGGTCTATCTCATTTTTTTTAATAGGTTTTTACGACGATAAAATCAATATATCTGCTAATTTGAGGTTATTTTTATATATAGTTTTAATCCTCATCATTATTACATTAGATAATAATTTATTAATAAAATTTTTAAAATTTAAATTTTTAGATAAAGATATTACGCTTAATAATAC
>NZ_JBNAIW010000021.1:0-6256 GCF_052047895.1 Candidatus Pelagibacter sp. HIMB1517 | reverse complement strand
GAATTTATATTTATTCTAATCAAAAAATTAATTTAAAAATAAAAAATATAATTTTTAAAAAAAACAGTGAATTTAAACAACATCTTTTAAGTATAAAAAAAATTTACACAGATAAAAAGTACCTGTCTCTTTATCATCATAATTTTTTCATAAAAAATAAAATTAAAATTAAATTTATTAATGATCCGATTGATCAATTTAAAAGTATAAAGAATAATACAGAGATTTTAAATTTAAAAATATCACATATTTTTGATGGTATAGCATATTGTAAATTTTTATATTGGCTTAAAAATAATAATTTAAAAAATACTAGCGAAATTGAATGCCAAAAAAAAATTGAATTTTTTAAAAAGAAAAATAAATTTTATCTTGGACCAAGCTTTGAGACTATTTCTGCAACAGAGAAAAATGCATCTATAATTCACTATAGTGCTAAAGATTATAAAAAAACAAATTTAAAAAAGAAACATCTTTATCTTTTAGACTCCGGTTCACAATATTTGTATGGAACTACAGATATGACTAGAAGTTTTTCACTGGGTAAACAAAACCTATTTAGAAAAAAAATTTATACATTAGTTTTAAAATCACATATTGCGGTTTCTGTTGCTAATTTAAAAAATATGACAGGAAAAAAATTAGATAGAATTGCAAGAAAAAATCTTATTAAATTTGGATATAATTATAATCATGGTACAGGCCATGGTGTAGGTTTTTTATCCAATGTACATGAAGCACCACCTTCAATATCAAAATTTTATAATAAAAAATTTTTAGTTAATCAAGTAATGTCTAATGAACCTGGTTATTACAAAGATAATGATTTTGGAATTAGACTAGAAAATTTAATTTATAAAAATCACAAAAACTATTTTGAAAATCTTACATTAGTTCCATTTGAACGAAAAATGATACTAAGATCTATGCTAACTAAAAATGAAAAAAATTGGATTAATCATTATCATAGTGAAGTATTTGAAAAAATTCATAAATTCCTCAGTATTAGAGAAAAAGTATTTTTAAAAAAATATTGCTCAAAAATTGATTAATTTATACCAATCTTTTTCTTTTAAAATTTTGATACCTAAATCTTTAGCTTGATTTATTTTTTTTACTGTTGGCTTTGAGTCTCCTGCAACTAAATAGTCCAATTTTTTTGATGGAGACCCCAAAACTTTTCCACCCTCGTTCTCTACGATTTGTTTTGCTTCAGATCTACTCATCTTCTCCATACCACCAGTAAACATAAATGTTTTATTTATAAACTTACCTTTGTTTTGAATTATAAAGTCCGAAATAGATAAATTCTTAATTAGTTCCTCAAAAACTTTTTTATTAGTATTATTTGAAAAGAAATTTTTTAATGAATTTATTTGTGTTTCTCCAATACCATCAAGTTCTAATAAATCTTTAAATAAATTATTTTTTTCAAATAGAAGTTTTTTAAAAATTTTTATAGACTGAAAATATTTGGCTAAAATTTTTGCATTTTCTTGTCCAATATGTCTTATGCCAAGTGAATAAATAAACTTTTCTAAACTAATATTTTTTGTTTTATTTATTGATTTTTTTAAGTTTTCAGCAGAAAGTTTTCCCCACCCTTCTAGTTGAGATATTTTTTCAAAATTTAATTTATATATATCTTGTGGTAATTTTATTAAGTTCAAATTCCAAAAATTTTCTACTACTTTTTTTCCTAAACCCTCTATATTCATTGCATCTTTTGAAACATAATGTTTAATTTTTTCTTTTGTAATTAAGTTACATTCATAGCCTTTATCGGGACATCTTCTAACTGCATCATATTTTTTTGTTACCTTATTATACTCTTTAATAGTATCAAAACCACAAGGGCATTTTTTGGGAAAAATAAATTTTTTAGAGTTTTGATCTCTTTTGGTTGTATCTACCTCAATAACCTGTGGGATTACATCACCTGCCCTTTGAACAATAACCGTATCACCAATTCTTATATCTTTTCTTTCTATTTCATCTTCATTATGCAACGTAGCATTTGACACTGTTACACCCCCAATGTTTAGAGGATTAATTTTTGCTACAGGTGTTAGAGCGCCAGTTCTGCCAACCTGAATTTCTATATTTTTAATTTTTGAAATGCCTTTTTCAGCAGAAAATTTGTGAGCGATTGCCCACCTTGGAGAGTTTGTTAAATTACCCAATCTTTGTTGTAATTTAAAATCATCAATTTTATAAACTATACCATCGATATCATAATCTAGTTCAGATCTTTTATTCTCTAATATTTGATAATTATCTAATAAATCTTTTTCATCCTTAATGATTTTTCCTAAAGGATTAATCTTAAAACCTTGGTATTTTAGGAATTCTAAAAATTTTGATTGTTTACTTTCAAGGTTATGATTCATAAAGATTGTGCCATATGCAAAAAATTTTAATGGAATTTTTGCAGTATTTTTAGCATCTTTTTGCCTTAATGAGCCAGATGCTGCATTTCTAGGATTTGCAAATTTATTTGAAAGATTTTGAAATTTAGACTTTGGGATATAAACTTCTCCCCTGACAATCAATTCGCCGGTATTAAGTTTTTTTAATTTTTTTGGAATATCCTCTATTGTTTTTAAATTTTCAGTTATATCTTCACCAAAGTCTCCATCACCTCTGGACAAGCCTTGAACTAAATTACCATCAATATATTTTAAGCTAGCTGAAATACCATCTATCTTTGGTTCAGCAAACAAAGTTTCTCGATGATTTAAGTCTAAATTTAAAAAATTATTAATTTTTTTATAAAAATCCATAATGTCGCTTTTATTAAAAGCATTATCTAAAGAAAGCATGCTTTCACTATGTTTTATTTTGGAAAACTTTTCAGAAGGCCTATAACCAACAATATTATCAACCTTTTTTTCGTTTTTAGGAATTTTATTATTTTTTTCATAGCTAATGAGCTGTTTTTTTAAATCATCATATTTGGAATCATCAATTTTGGGTGAACTTTTGTCATAATAAAACTTATTATGCTCTAATAATTTTTTTTTCTTTTTTTGATATTCTTTTAAATTTTTGATCATTTAGAAAACTCAAACAATTTTTTTAATCGATCTTTAAGTTTTTTTTTAGTCTCAGCTTTTTCAATTTGATAGTTTTTGTCAGCAACAATCTTATAAGATTTTTTATACCATTTACTATTGTTGAAATTGTATCCAAGGATAGAAGCATATTTTTTAGCTTCATTTATATTTCCTAAATTATAATAAATTTCAACTAGTCTATGTAATGCTTCTTTACTATAGATTGTTTGATCATATTTATTAATAATAATACTTAATCTTTTGATTGCACCAGCCCATTTAGATTTTTTCATATAATATCTCGCAATGTACATTTCTTTACCTGCTAATTGTTCGTTTATTAAATCAATTTTTAATCTAGAGTCTTCCGCATACATTGAGTTAGGATAATTGCTAATAATTTTTTTAAATTCTTTTAAGGCTGAATTTGTATATGTCTGATCTCTAGATATAACATTAATATTCTCATAAAACGTTAGTGCTCTTATAAAATCTACATAATCAATATTCTCATGTTTTGGATAAAGCTTTTTAAATTTTTTAATATTTTCTAATGTTTTAAAACTATCACCAGTCTCATAATACATGTAGATTATCATCAATGAAGCTTTGGGAGCCCACTCTGAAAAAGAATATCTTGTTTCAACTTTTTGGAATAGTAAAATTGAGTCATTCCAATCACCATCTTCAAAAAACTTATATGCAGCTTTATATAAAACATTCAAAGGAGGTACCTTTTCTGGTTTTTTTATTTGATTTGTATTAGACCCACAGCCTAATAACGCAAACAAAAAAATAATAAAAAAATATTTGCTAACTTGTCTATAGTTTCTATTCATAAATGCTTATATTTTGAATTTAAATTAAAATAATTAAATTATTTCATAATTATTTTCATCTTTAAAAACCTCTTTCAATAACATCAAATTTAATTCATGCCCTCCTCCTTTGGTAATAACGTTACCATAAATTTGATATTCAGCTAAATAAAGATCTCCAATACAATCAAGGATTTTGTGTTTAACAAATTCGTCTTTGTACCTTAAGCCACCTTGGTTTAATATTTTATTCCCAGATACAACAATTGCATTATCTAGAGTTCCTCCTTTAGCCAAGCCCATTGCAAAAATTTTTTCTAAATCTTTATGTAGACAAAATGTTCTTGCTAAATATATTTTTTTAAAATTATCAAGATCATGTTCATAATATAATGATTGTTTTTTTATAAAATCATCTTTGTAGTCGATTGAATAATCAATAGTTAGTTTCTTCTTATTAGGAGAAATTTCAATATATTTATCAATAGTTTTATAATTAACTTTTTTTTTTATTTGAATTATTTTTTGCTGTATTTTTTGATTAACTAAACCAGTATCTAAAATTTTCTCTACAAAGTCTTTGGCACTACCATCTAAAATCGGTATTTCCTCAGATGTAGTTTGGATAGATACATTGGTAACTCCTATTGCGCTTAAAGCCGACATCAAATGTTCTATGGTAGAGATATAGGTATTTTTTTTTTTTATTTTTGTACATAGTTGACTAATTTGTGCATTTTTCCATGATGCTTTTATTTTTTCTTTTTTAAAAATAAAATTAATTCCTGAATTAACTTTTTCAGGTAAAATTTTAATCTCAACAGATTTTCCAGTATGCAAACCTATCCCAGAAAAAGAAATAGAATTTCTAATAGTTTGTTGATTTATAAACACAATATGTAAGTCTCAAAAAAAAACATTACAATCTACTCAAAAATTATTTCACTTGTTTCATAATGATTATTTCAAAAACATTGAGTAAAACTTTTCAAAAAAATTCTTATTTTGACTGCTAAAACCTTTGATTTCATCTTTAAAAGGAAAAAATATTAATTTAGCTATACCTAGACAGACCATATAGTCAGAAAATATATTAAACTCAGTATTTTTAATCGGGAATGTTTGTTTAGCATGCTCCACATCAGTATTTAGTTTTTTAGAAAGTTTGGATGATAATATTTTTAACTCAGCTCCACCACCAGTAACAATTATTTTTCGGGCTGATCTATTTAGTGATCTGCAATATAAAATATTTTTGTATATATATTCCACTATTTCTTCTAACCTCGCATCTATAATTTTAGTTATTATTTCTGAAGATATTTTTCTATCATCTTTACCTATAAGAATTGATTTATCAAAATTATTTTCTAAAATTTTATCATAATTTAATTTAATTTTTTCAGCTAAATCTTTATTCACTCCTGCGGCTCTAATTAAATCATTATTTATATGATTAGAGCCAATCGGGATTATATTTGAGTATAAAAGTTTTGAATTCTCAAAAAAAGTAATGCATGTTTTATCAAAGCCAAAATCTATATTAGTAAAGCCTTTTTCAATTGTATCCTGATCAGATGATAGAATGCTTGTTGCAAAAGGTGAATAAAAATATTTTTTTATATTTAAACCTGCCTTAGTAATTGCTTTATTATAATTTAAAATTATATTTTTATCTAAACTTAAAAAACTAAAGTTTATATCTAGTGTTTTCGATCTTAAACCCAAGGGATTTTCAACATAATTTTTTTTATCTAAATAAAAACCAGAGTTTAAAAAATGAATAACCTTATTAGTCTTTAAATTATCTTTAAATATTCCAAAAGCTAAATTTATTAAATTTTGCAAATCTTTTTTTTCTTCAATTTCATAAGAACCAATATTTCTACTCAAACCAAAGGTTAAAAAATTAAAATCAATAGAATTTATACCTACATAAATTTCGCTAATTTTCTGATTTATCTCTTTTTCTATTGATGATAGACAGAACTTTATTTGCTCACTCAATTTTTCAATATCTACGACATTACCTTTTTTTATGCCTGATGAAAAAGTAGAATACTTAGAATGAATATCTATATAATTGTTTTTATTTAATGAAATAACTAAAATTTTTATTTTATATGAACCTAAATCTAAAATTGCTATTTTTTCTTCTATCATTTAATAATTGCGTTTCTTTCGTTTCTTAAATCAATAACATTAAAATTTTTATATTTTTTGATAACACTTTCTAAAATATGGATTTGTTCTGCAATATTATAATTTCCAAATTTAATAAGGACATTATTCTTTAAATAAATATCCCATCTTTTTAAATTATGAAATTTTATAATTTTAACTTTTTTATAAATTTCTGATTTAATAATTATATTATATATA
>NZ_JBNAIW010000020.1:0-7645 GCF_052047895.1 Candidatus Pelagibacter sp. HIMB1517 | reverse complement strand
GCCAGTTTATAAATTTAATTATAGTATCATCTTTTATAGACTTAAAAAAATTGATATCATTATCTTTAGTATTAAATTTTGCCCATATATTAACTTTAGAAACTAGCCTTATTTCCTTATTTATAGACGCTGGCGTTACCCCAAAGCCTATTGCAATCGAATTCCCTTCCACCCAATAAGCAATTTCTCCAAACTCCACGGTATCTCGTGCATTTTCCTCTAATTTAATACCTTTAATTGGAGTTTTAAAATAAATTTCTTCGCCCCAAGTGCTTATTAATGAGCTAAATTCCTTTGATTTACTTATGATATGAGCGGTTTTAGTATCTAATAGACTTACATTAATTGTTTTATTGTTAACTAGTAATTTCATTATTACGAGATAAATGCATTTTATTAGTATTGACATCTATTATTGGTTGTATTATTAGTAACGATAATTTATTGTTATCAATAGTAATATGAAAAACGAAATTAATGTCTTTAAAACACTTGAGACAGAAACGCTCGAAAACATAAGGCAATCTAGAGCATATAACACTTCTAGAGCTTATAAAGCAGATTTCAAAGACTTTATAAATTTTTGTAAAAATATAAATAAAAAACCAATTAAAGCAGATATCAAGGATGTTAGCATATATTTAACTTATCTCTCAAAAAAAAATTTAAAATTTAGTACGATTAAAAGAAGATTGGTATCTATAGTTGTTGCTAATAGAATGGCAGGTAATCATATAGACACAAAACACCCTATTATAAATGAAAATTTAAAAACTATAAAAAGAAAAATAGGAGCAATCCAAATTGGAAAAAAGCCAATATCGCTAATAGATTTAAAAAAAATCATCTTAAAACTTAATGATAATAAAAATATTAATATAAACAAAAAAATTAGAGATAAAGCAATAATTTTAGTAGGTTTTGCAGGAGGGTTTAGAAGATCTGAATTGGTAAATTTAAATTATCAAGATATTGAATTTGTAAAAGAAGGTGTAAAAATTCTACTAAGAAAATCTAAAACAGACCAATATAGCGAAGGTTTTGTAAAAGCTTTGCCCCACTTTTCTAATTCATATTTTTGTCCTGTAATATCTTTAAAAAATTGGCTTGATAAATCATTAATTAAAAATGAATCGGTTTTCAGAAAAATCTCTAAAAGTGGAAAAATATCAAATAACCAATTAACTGATCAATCAGTTGCATTAATTTTAAAATATCATATGTCACAAGCTAATTTAGATCCTACAAATTTTTCTGGTCATAGTTTAAGATCTGGATTCGCAACTGCAACTGCAAATTCGGGTGCTGACGAGAGAAGCATAATGGCTATGACGGGACATAAATCGACACAAATGGTTAGGAGATATATAAAAGAAGCTAATTTATTTAAAAATAATGCACTAAATAAAATAGATATATAAGTTTAATCTCTAAACTCATCATGAACAAAAATTAAATCTGAATGATTCATATTAACCAAGTGATATTTATGATTAATAAGAAATTTATAAATTTCTGAATTTAAAATATTATCTAATATAATATTTGTAAATTCTATTTTGTTCATAGACGTATCTAAAAATTCTACACATATAACGCTTGGTTTAAAAAAATCGATATCAAAACCTTTCAAAACATTTAATTCATGACCTTCAACATCAATATTTAAAAAATCAATTTTTTTAATTTCATATTTTTCTAGAAAATTATTTAAAATATTAACCTTAATATTTGTGACTTTTTTTATTTTAGATTTGTTTAAACTTGATATGGATTGATTTAAAGAGTTTATAGGAGAACCATCATGGAAGAAATAAAGTTTTTCAATACCTTCTTTTGATGACAATGCTGAACAAATATTGATATCATTGGACCTTTCAATATTAAACAAATCTATGTTTGTTTGATCCAAATCTATATTAATCCCTGACCAACCTTTTTTATATAATAAATAAGTATTATTATTAGAAATTGGATGTTGACAACCTATATCTACATAAAAACCTTTGTTTTTATGTTTAAAAATGTAGTCAATTAATAAATCTACACCACCAAATGAATACGATTTTTTTTTGTATTTAAATTTTCTTTTTAAAATTTTTAATTTTTTAAAAAAATTATTGAGCATTAAATTTTAAGATTAAATATTTTAATTTACAAATAAAATAGTCAAAGTAATAAATAAAATTTTTTATAGGATTAGATAGTGGCTTAACATACTTTTCGGATATAATTTTATTACCTTTGAATTTTCCACCACGTAAATAATGTTTTACAAAAAATTTTGGTGTGATTTTCCATTTCATTAAAAAAGTCTTTGTTCCGTTATTTGCTACAAAATTCTTTTTTTTTCTCAATGTAATTGAACCAAAATGATATACCTGAAAATTTCCCATTCCTTTAAAAATTCTTACTCCTTCATTCCAAAGCTTCATATTTAGATCAGGATCAGACCCAAAACCGGGATCAAATTGCTGACTAAACCCCCCTATTCTATTCCATAACTCTCTATGAATAAGATGTGGAGCCCAATGAGAACCTTGAAAATCAATTTTTGGTAATTTAGGCAAGTGAGATAGTAATTTTTCTTCGTCAAAGTCATTAAATGTACTTCCGCAATCTAGTTGAATGTGACCAGAATTTTTTTCAATCATAGTACCAGATAAATAAAACTTATTAGTTTGCATAGAATCAATTTCTTTTTTTAAAGCCAAATCCCAATTTGGACAAAAATACATATCATCATGCGAATATAGAATATAATTTGTTGTAGCTTTGGATGCAGCTAAATTAGTTGCTGTACATAGACCTAAAATATCTTTTGAATAAGTATAAGAAATATTTTTTTTATTCTTTATATATTCTAAAGTTCCGTCATGTCCCTCATTAACATGCACAATTATTTCATGAAAAAAATTAGAATTTTTATTTATACTATTTAAGCAAATTTTTAGATAATCTAAATTATTCGTAGTTGGTATAATTATTGAAAATTTTAAATCATCCATTTTTCTTTTTTATTTATTTTAAAATCAAAAATTTTGGACAGCATGTATTCACATACTTTTTCTGTAGAAAAAATTTTATGATACTTATTCATACCATTTTTTGCAATTTTTTTCCTTGCATCTTCATTGGATTTGTAAAAATTAATTTTATCATTTAGATCTTTAAAATTTGTATATGAGACTAATTCATTAGGACTAAAAAAATCATCAAATTTATATTTTGAATTTACGAGTGTCATTACTCCGTTGCCCATTAATGATGCCATTCTATCACTAGAATAGTACTTCAATTCACTTCCTCTACTTAAATTTAATCCCATTTTACATAAAGATAATTGATAAAAAAATTCATCGCCCCAAATAGGCTGTTTATCGACTCCAAATAAATTCATTTTAATATTATTAGATAGATTTAATTTTCTTATTAAGTTTTGCCTGTCATCTATTAAGCTTCTTTTTAAAACTCCTCTATGTTGACCATGACTTAAAGCAAAAAAAAGATCGAATACTTGATTTTTTTTTTCATATAATCTTAGATTGTCTATGTTCTGATCTACGGGATTTGGAATAAAGAATGCATTTTTACATTTAAAATCTAATGCATTTGGATCTGTTGTTAAAAAAGTTGCTTCCATAAATTTTGATTTTAATAGCAATCTTTTTTTATTTTTTTCATAGTCTGGGCCATTTTTAATAACGGGATCTAAAAACCATTGAGAGTATTTTAATCCTGGAAAATAATTTTTTAATTTATTTACAATAATTTGAGCGTTAATTTTATCTGCATGTCCAAATAAAAGTAAATCAGGTCGAAAGTTACTACAAGTATCAAATATTTGTTCCAAAACTTTTTTTTGACCCATAAAAGTCTTGGACATTATATCTCTATCACTTATGTTTAAAATATTATGACCGTTTTTTAAAAATCCGTTAGTAAGTTTTCTACCAGTAGAGTAATATAGTCTGCCTGAATGTCTAAAATGCTGATCAGTTATATGTAAAATTTTTAATTTTTTATTTAAATTTATGTTTATTTTTTTATGAGAATCTTTTCTAATTTCGTCAATATTTTCTATAACATTTTTAATATCTGTTCTAAAGCCATTGATAGATTTTTTTTGAATATCTTTGAGAATTTTTGGATTTTCAATTAAATAATCCACTTCTTTAAAAATACTCTCAGGACTCAAATTTTTTATATTTAATGAAAATTGATTTGTTTCAGGTATACCGCCTGTATTTGAAGAAATAGTGGCGTTTCCATACAAAGTCGACTCGTTTACTACCCTGCCAAATGGTTCATCCCAAGTAGATGGTGATATTACAATTGAACTTTTTGTTAATTGTTTCATTGTGTCTTTATAAGACAGCCATCCAAAATGCTTCACTCTTGTATGTTTTAGGGAAATTTTTTCTCTAGGCTCAGTTCCAATTGTGGCTGCTGACCAATCTTTATGCTTATCTAGGATTTTTTTTATAACATTTACAAAAATATGATAACCTTTTGATTTATTCAGTTTACCTATAAATAAAATATATTTTTTTTTTTTATTTAAATTAATTTTTTTTTTATGAATAGTTGGGTATACAATTTTACATTTTGAAGTATTTTTAAATTTAAGGTTTTCAAAAAATCTACTTCTTACCCATTCACTAACAAAAAAAATGTAATCTATATTATTGAGTATTTCCAACCTTTCTTTATCCGTTCTGCTTTTTCTTAATGATAAAGGGTCGTTATGAAAATATAAAAATGTTTTTACATTAACTTTTTTTTTTATATTTAAAGCTATTTCAGGTCTGTTGTGAATTTCAAATATATCAAAACTTTTTTTTTTGAAGTGTTTAATAAGTTGTTTAACATAATGCATATTTGCGCTACGAAAAAAACTTTTTTTCATTTTAATATTAAAATAATTTTTTGAAGGATAATCTTGATTTTCTGTTGATCCAAAAACGGAATGCTTAAAGATGCTGTATTTAATATTATCTCTAACCAATAAGCTTGCTGCTCCAGAATTTTTAATAGAATAGTTTTCTGTTAATGGAAGAATATTTGCTATTTTTATATTTTTTTTCATTTTAAACCAAATAAAGAATTGAAATTATCAGTAGTTATACTTGTAATGTCATCTAGTGTTAATTTTTTAATTTTTGATAGACAATTTGCTATATATACCAAGTTTTTAGGGTGATTCTTTTTTCCTCTAAGAGGGTGCGGTGAAAGATAAGGAGAATCTGTTTCTAATAACAATTTATTTAAAGGTATATAAGAGCTTAATTCTCTTAGTTCATTAGAATTATTAAAAGTTAATATTCCGCCAAAGGCTAAAAAGCCATTTAAATCTAGGCATTTTTTAGCAAATTCTTTTGTACCGCTAAAACAATGTAGAATAAATTTTAGATTATTATTTTTATATTGATTTAATATTTCTATAGTTTCCTTTTCTGAATTTCTAGAATGAATTACAAGAGGTAAATTATTTTTTATACAGAATTCAATGTGCAATTTAAAAACTTTTATTTGATCAGAAAGATTATCTTTCGATCTATGAAGATCTAAGCCAGCCTCACCTATTCCAATTATTTTTTTATTATTTTTATAATATGAAATTATTTCTTCAAATTCATGAGAACAATCATTAACATTGTTAGGATGAATACCAATTGTGCAATATATTTCTTGGTATTTTTCAGCGAGTTCTATATTTTTTTTTGATGTGTTTAAATCAACACTAATACTTAATAATTTGTTAATGTTATTTTTTTTACACTCATCTATAGTTCCCTGGATATCATTTATATAAGGCTCATAATATAAGTGACAGTGTGAATCTATTAAACTACTCATATTTTTTAAACAAAATATCAGGTTTTGTTAACTGATCATTTATAGTTAATTTTTTGTTTATATTATCAATTTTTATTTCATTTTCATTTATATTTAAACTTTTTAAAAATTTAATACTTACTAATGGCATCACAGGATAAAGCAAAATAAAAATATTTTTTAATGCTACTAAAGTTGAAAAGAGAATATTTTTAATATTTTGCTCTGAATTATTTTTTTTATTCCATGGTTCATTATCATTAACATATTTGTTTATGGTAGATGAATATGAGTGAATAAATTTTGTATAGTTGTGTAATTCGTATTTATCAATAAATTGTATGATTGTTTTTTTGTCTATCAACAAATCACTATTTATAGTGTATCCATCATTTATTTGAGGAACTTTGCATTCGTAATTTTTATTTAATATAGTAAATATACGATTAGATAAATTTCCAATATTATTTGCTAGATCGTTTAGTGTTATTCTTAAATTATCGATATTAATTTTTCCGTCCAAACCAAAAATTACATCTTTCATCAAATAATACCTAATTTCATCAGATCCATATTGATTTATTAGCTCCAAAGGATCTAAAATATTTCCTTTAGATTTTGACATTTTTTCTTCTCCTGAAAGTATCCAGCCATGCCCGAATATTTGTTTTGGAACAGGAAGTTTTGCTGCCATTAAAAAGGCTGGCCAATATACTGCATGAAATCTTAAAATATCTTTTCCAATTATGTGAACATCTGCTGGCCAGAAACCACTATGGTTATCGAAATAATTAGTGGCGCTTAAATAATTTGTAAGTGCATCTAACCATACATACATTACATGTTTTTTATTATTAGGAACCTCAATACCCCAATTAAAAGTTGTTCTTGATACAGATAAATCTTTTAGTCCAGTTGAAACAAAACTTATTACTTCATTTTTTCTACTTTCTGGTTGTATAAAATCTGGATTATTTTTATAAAAATCAAGTAGCGGTTTTTGCCAATCAGAAAGTTTAAAAAAAAAACTTTCCTCTTCCATCCAAGTCACTTCACTTCCACTGCTCTTAGAAATTTTTTTACCATCTATTTCTTCTACTTCGTTTTCTAAATAATAAGCTTCATCAGATACTGAGTACCAGCCTGCATATTTTGATAAATAAAGCTGGTCGTTTTCTTGTAGAAGTGACCATAGTTTTTTTACAGTATTTTTGTGCCTGTCTTCTGTTGTTCTGATAAAATCGGTGTTACTTAAATTCAACGTATTACTTAGGTCAATAAAAGTTTGTGAAATTTTATCACAAAATGATAAAGGATCACTATTATACTCCTCAGCTGCCCTTTGTATCTTTAAACCATGTTCATCAGTACCAGTTAAAAAAGAAACATCATATCCATTAATTCTTTTAAATCTTGCAATAACATCACTAGCTATACTTGAATAAGCATGCCCCATATGTGGCTTTGCAGAAGGATAATATATTGGTGTTGTGATATAAAATTTTTTTTTATTCATTAATTAAACTTTTTTATTATTTTTCTAATATCATTATTTAAAAACAAATTAAGCTTAATTTTTTTCAATGTATTTAAATTTAAATCTGCCGATTCCAATATTTTTGCACTAAAAATTTTATAGAATAAATTTTGATTATCTTTTTTTAATTTTTCTAAGTTTGGGTTTAAATTATAAAAATATTTTCTCAAAAAAACTCCAGGCGTATCATCGAAATTAATATTTTCTGAAAAATTATCTAGATTATTATCAAATACAAATTTTTCTATAATAGTTTTATAATATTTTTTA
>NZ_JBNAIW010000019.1:0-8997 GCF_052047895.1 Candidatus Pelagibacter sp. HIMB1517 | reverse complement strand
CCCCCCCTTTAATTAATATTAAAAAAAATAATAGTAAAACCTTAATAAAAGTTAATTTTAAAAATAATATTTATACCTTTAACATTAATTTAATAGGGCAATTTCAAATTGAAAATTTATATCAATCCATAATATTGGCATTATCATCAGGCTTAAAAATTAAAGAAATTTTTAAAGTTTTAGAAAAGATTAAGCCTATTGAAGGACGACTCAATATTATTAAAAATAGAAAAAAAACGATCTGTATTGACTATGCTCATACTCCCGATGGATTAAAAAAAGTGATAGAAACCTTAAAAAATCATTATAACAAAAAAGTTAATATTGTTTTTGGATGCGGTGGAAACAGAGATACAGATAAGAGAAAAAAAATGGGTCAAATTGCTAATAAATTATGTAACAAAGTTATTTTAACAAATGATAATCCTAGAGAAGAAGACCCAAAAAATATAACAAGACAAATATTTCAATCTGTTAAAAAGGCAGAAATTATTCATAATAGAAAACTAGCAATAAAAAAAGCCATTAAAATTACAAAAGAAAAAGAAGTACTGTTGATTGCTGGGAAGGGTCACGAAAATTATCAAATATTTAAAAATAAAATTATTTATTTTTCAGATTTTGACGTGGCAAAAAAAAATCTATTTATATGAAATTTAATATTACTAATAAAATATTAAAAAAAAAATTCTATATTGACAGTAGACTAGTAAAAGAAAATTCAGTTTTTCTCTGCATTAAAGGACCAAATAATGACGGACATAAATATGCAAAATTAATTTTAGATAGATTTAAAAGAACAATTATAATTTGTGAAAAAAATTCTATTTATTTAAAAAATTTAAAAAATAGCAATAGGGTAATTTTTTGCAATTCCACAAAAGATTTTTTAATTAATTTAGCTAGAATTAAAAGATATCTTTTATGTTCAAAAAATTTTATTGGGATTACTGGTAGTTCAGGAAAGACAAGTTTAAAAGATCTTTTGTTTACTGTCTTAAATAAATATAAAAAATCTTATAAATCGCAAAAATCATTTAATAATAATATTGGTCTTCCATACACTTTGGTAAATCAAAACATCAAATCTGAATTTAATATTTATGAGCTTGGCATGAATAATTTTGGTGAAATAGACTACTTATCAAATATCTTAAAACCAAATCTCGCAATAATCACCAATATTGGAGAAGCTCACTTAGGTAATCTAGGTAGTATAAAGAATATAGCCAAGGCAAAAGCTGAAATAATTAAAAATATTACTAAACAAGGTACGATAATTTTAAATCAAGATTGTAAATTTTTTGATCAGCTAAAAAAAATATCAAAAAAAAATAAAATTAAAGTTTTGAGTTTTGGATCAACTTCAAAAGCAACAGTAAGTTACAAAGTTATTTCAATAAATGAAATAGAAATAAAATTAAACAATCTAAAATTTAAGTTAAAACTGAATAACATAAATCTAAATATAATTAATAACATCCTTGTTTGTATTTTGGTTTTAAGTTTTTTTAAGTTAAATATTAAAAAATCTAAAAGTTATTTTAATAAAATTAAACTTACCAGAGGAAGGGGAAACATAGTAAAATATAGAAAAAAAATAATAATTATTGATGATAGTTATAATTCTAATCCGTCTTCATTAAAGAGCTCTATTAATCAATTCGAAAAATTATATACGAAAAAGAAAAAAATTTTAGTAATTGGAGATATGTTAGAATTAGGTAAATTTTCGAAAAAAAAGCATGGAGAGATTGGCAATTATTTATCTAAGATGAGATTTAATCGAATCTTGTTAGTTGGAAAAGAGTCAAAAGAAATTTATAAAAAAATAAAATCCACATTTTGGTGCAAGTATTTTGAAAATATTAATATTTTTTCAAAATATTTTAAAAATGTTTTAATAGAAAACTCTATTATAATGTTTAAAGCTTCAAATGGAGTCGGATTAAATAAACTTTTAAATAAAAAAATTTATTAATGTTAAATTATATTTTTCAAGAGCTATCATCAAATTTTTCTTTTTTAAATGTTTTTTCTTACATAACATTTAGGACTGGAATTGCAGTTTTTACTTCTTTGTTTATTGTACTTATTTTTGGACCAATTTTTATAAGATATTTAAAAAAATCAGCACATTTCAATCAACCTATTAGGAATGATGGTCCTGTCTCTCATATAATAAAAAAAGCTGGGACACCAACTTTTGGTGGGATATTAATTATATTCGGAATATTAATTTCTACTCTGTTATGGTCTGATATTAAAAATATTTTTATTTTAATTTGTTTATTTTCATTATTATCTTTCGCATTGATTGGTTTTTTTGACGATTTTTTAAAAATTAAATTTAAAAATTCTAGAGGAATTTCTGCACTTTCAAAAATAATTTTTCAATTATTTTTTAGTTTGATGATTTTTTATTTAATTTCTATTTCAATTAACAGTGAACAAAGATTTCTATTAAACTTACCTTTTTATAAAAATTTGATTTTTGATATAGGATATTTTTATTTTCCTTTTGCTGCCGTAGTAATTATTGGTTCATCTAATGCTGTTAACTTAACCGATGGTCTTGACGGTTTAGCAACTGTACCATTGATATTAGTTGCTTTGACTTTTACTTTAATTGTTTATTTGTCCGGAAATGTAATTTTTTCAGAGTATTTGAAAATTATTAATATTAAAAATATATCTGAGGTATGTATATTGCTTGGAGCAACAATTGGATCATGTTTAGGTTTTTTGTGGTTTAACGCACCTCCAGCTAAAATATTTATGGGCGACACAGGTTCTTTGGCTCTAGGATCATTATTAGGAACTGTAAGTTTAATTTCAAAACATGAAATTGTATTGTTAATTGCTGGCGGAGTATTCGTTTTAGAGGCAATGTCAGTTATTATCCAGGTATTCTCTTTTAAGTTATTTGGGAAAAGAGTGTTTAGAATGGCGCCATTGCATCACCATTTTGAAAAAAAGGGCTGGGAGGAGTCAACCATTGTGATTAGATTTTGGATAATTTCTATAATTTTAGTTTTAATTGCATTATCTAGTTTGAAATTAAGATAGATGCAGTTTCCAAAAGATTTTTTAAATAAAAAAATTTTAATTTTTGGTTACGGAAAAACAGGAAAATCTGCAGGAAAGTTATTAGATAAATTTAAAATAAATTATTCTATTTATGATGATAATATAAGTAAAAAAAAAAAATTATTTGATAAAGAGTTTTACAAAAATAATTATGATTTTATAATTTTAAGCCCAGGTATAAATATTTATAATCATAAAAAAAAAAATTTTTTTCAAAAAAACAAAAAAAAAATTATTACTGATTTAGATATTTTTTTTTCTTTTCAAAAAAAATATAAATATACAATAGGTATTACTGGTACTAATGGTAAATCAAGCTTTTGTAATTTGCTAAAAGATATTTTAGATAGAAACAATATAAAGTCTAAAATTTTAGGCAACTTTGGTATACCAGTATTAGATAAAAAAATTTCGAGTGATGAAATTTGTATTATTGAATTATCCTCATATCAAATTGACTATTCAAAAAATTTAAAACTAGATAAAGCTTGTATTTTAAATATTTCACCCGATCATTTAGAAAGACACAAGACACTATCAAATTACAAAAAAATAAAACTAAAAATATTTAAATTTCTAAAAGAAAATGGACGGGGTTACTACCATCAAAAATCATTTCCAAAATTAAAAAATACAAACAAAATTAAAAGCTTCTCCAATTTGAATAAAGTTTTTTTAAGAAATATTTTGGGAAAAAATATAAAAATTCATAAAAATTATCATAATCAAATTAAAAACAAACTTCCACATCGCGTTGAATTTTTTTATAAAAAAAATAATTTTAAATTTATAAACGACTCAAAATCTACAAATTTTGAGGCAACCAAATTTGCTATACAGCAATATACAAATATTATTCTTATAATTGGAGGTCTATTAAAAAAAGGAGATAGTTACAATTTTAAAAATTCAAGTAATAATTTGGTAGACATTTATATAATTGGAAAAAAAAATAGTATTATTCAAAAAAGTTTAACAAAACAAAAAATACGATTTATTTGTTTTGATAACTTAAGAGCTGTTTTAAAGAATATTTACAAAAAACACTATTTAGAAAATAAAAACAGTAATAAAAATTTTACAGTATTATTTAGTCCTGCGGCTGCATCTTTTGACCAATTCAAGAATTTTGAAGACAGAGGTAATAAATTTAAAAAATATACTTATGAGTTTTTTAAAAATTAGTAACACTTTTTTATTTAAATGGTTTTCAAGCATCGATAAGATTATTTTGTTTTTGCTGATTACATGGATTACCTTAGGAGTAATTTTTAATTCAAATTCAACTCTAGGTTTTGTATCTTCTAAATTATATAATGATCCAAAAATTTTAGTTAATAAATTTTATTTATTTGTATTTCTGGGATCATTAGTAATTTTTTTTTCCTCTCTTTTTAATGAAAATTTTTATAAGCACTCGGGGAAAATTTTTTTTTTAATATCTTTTTTTCTTTTATTTTTGACATTAATAATAGGTATAGAAGTAAAAGGATCAAAAAGATGGTTAAATTTTATTTTTTTGAACCTTCAACCAGTTGAGCTTTTAAAACCGTCTTTAATAATTTATTTATCAAGTATATTTTCTAGTGATATTAAGTTTTCTTATAAATTTTTATTGTCTGGTTTTATTTCTTTTTTTTGCGTGTTGATACTTCTTTTACAGCCAGATTATACACAATCATTAATTATATTAGTTATCTGGTTTACTTTACTATTCATGTCTGGAGTAAATTTAGGCATACTTTTTTCTTCTTTTTTCTTACTTGCAGGTCTTATGACTTCGGTCTTAATAATTTTTAAACAAAAATTTTCATATATAATTTCAAGGTTCGAAAAATGGATTAATGTAAACGATATTTCCTATCAATCAGAAAAATCTTTAGACGCAATTCAACATGGCGGTTTTTTTGGCCAAGGTATTGGAGAGGGTATTTTAAAAGAGAGAATACCCGAGTCTCATACTGATTATGTATTGGCATCTATAAGTGAAGAATATGGAATTATAATAATAATATTAATTTTAATAATTGTTTTTTCTTTGTTCATGAGAGTTTTTGCTATTTGTCAGAGAGAAATTTCAAACTTCAAAAAATATACATTAGTTACCTTATCTACCGTTATACTACTGCAAATATTTATTAATATTGGGGTTACAATTAATTTGTTACCATCAACCGGTATGACTTTTGTTTTCGTAAGTTATGGAGGTTCATCTATTATTACCAGCTCTTTTATTATGGGTATAATTTTAGCGTTAACAAAGATAAAGAATTAAAATAAAGAAACATTAAGTAGTTTATTTAAATAAAATTATATGAAAATCCAAATTAACAAAAAAAGTACAATATATTTTGTAGGCATTGGCGGGATTGGCATGAGTGGGATAGCATTGATAATGAAAAATTTAGGCTATAACGTTTGTGGAAGTGATCTAACTAGTTCAAACAAAGTAATTGAAGAATTAAAAAAAAACAAAGTTAAAATTGTTAAAGGTCACGAGACAAAATCAATTTTAAAGGCAGATATTGTTGTAATATCTACAGCAATAAAACCTGACAATAAAGAATTCAACTTAGCAAAAAAAAGCAATAAATTAATAATTAAAAGAGCTGATATGTTAGCTCATTTAATTAATTTAAAAAAAAACATAATAATTTCAGGTTCACATGGAAAAACTACAATTACATCTTTGGTTTCACACTTGCTTAAAGATAATAAATTTTTTCCTACTATTGTTAATGGAGGAATAATAAATTCCATTAAATCCAATGCCATACTTGGAAAAGGTGAATGGTCTGTAGTTGAAGCAGATGAGTCAGACGGTAGTTTTTTAAAATTTAAAAGTATTTTTTCAATAGTCAGCAATATTGATATCGAGCACATGGATTATTATAAAACTACTCAAAATCTAATTAATAGTTTTAAATTTTTTTTAAATAAAACACCATTATTAGGAAAAAATATTGTTTGTATTGATGATCTAAACATTAAAAAATTAACTAAAGAAATAGATAAAAAAAATTTTTTAACATATGGCTTTGCAAAGAACGCAAATTTACAATGTAAAAATATCAGAAATGTCGATATGGGGATGAAGTTTGATATTTCTATAAACTCTTCAGGTAAAAAAAAGTTAGTAAAAAATATATTTATTAATCTTTTAGGAAAACACAATGTTCTTAATGCAACCGCAACTTTTGCTATAGGTTTACTTTTGAATATTAAAATTGAAAGAATAAAAAAATCATTATTAAGTTTTTCTGGTGTTCAGAGAAGGCTTACATTAATTTATGATAATAAAAATTCATTGATCTATGATGATTATGCACATCACCCAACAGAAATTAAAGCTGTATTAAGTGCTTGTAAAAATAATTTTAAAAATAAAAAAATAATTGCAATTTTTCAACCTCATAGGTTTTCAAGAATTTTATCTTTATATAAAGATTTTACAAAGTCATTTGTAAATGCAGATCAAGTTTTAGTTTGTCCAGTATATTCTGCTGGTGAAAAAACAAAAAACTTTAATTATAATAAATTTTGTAAAGACATACTCTTAAAATCTGAGACAGAAGTTATACAAACAAATTCAAAAGATGATCTAGAAAATTATTTGAAAAAAAATTTTATAAGTAATCAAGTCGTCATCGCTATGGGGGCAGGAAATATTAGTAATTGGATCAGGAAAATTTCAAATAAGATTTGATGTATAATTTAAAGACAAACTACAATTTATCTAAAAATAGCTGGTTTGGTATTGGTGGAAAGGCAGATAAATTTTTTACACCCAATGATGAAAATGAATTATTAGATTATATAAGAAATAATCCTAATGAAAAATATTTTGTTATTGGGTCAGGATCTAATATTTTATTCCGGGATAAGGGGTGCAAAGAAACAATCATAAAATTAGGAAAAAATTTTAGAAATATATATATAAAAGACAATCAAATTATTTGTGGCTCTGGAGTTCTAAAAAATCAATTGTCAAAATTTGCATTAGATAATGGTTTTGTCAATTTTGAATTTTTAAGTTGCATCCCTGGAACTGTAGGTGGAGGAGTTTCAATGAATGCAGGATGTTTTAAAAATGAATTTAAAGATATTGTGGAAGAGGTAAGAGGTATCAATATTAAGAACTTAAAATTTGTTAACTATAATAAAAAAGAAATTAAATTTTCTTATCGCAAAATAGATCTTCCAGATGATTTCATTATAACAACAGTGATTTTTAAAATAAACCACGGTTCAAAATTAAAAATAAAAGATAAAATTGAATTTTTTAAAAAACAAAAGGAAACAGCGCAACCATCAAAAATAAAAACTGGAGGAAGTACATTTAAAAATCCAGATTCAAAAATCAAAGCATGGGAATTAATTCAAAAAAGTGGATGTGATAAAAAAAAATTCGGTAAAGCTAAATTTTCAAAAAAACATTGTAATTTTATTGAAAATCAAGGTAATTCAAGTTTAGATATTGAAAAGTTAATTAACTTCACAATTGATGATGTGAAGAAAAAATTTAACATAGTGCTAGAACCAGAAATTAAAATTATTGGTGAAAAATAAAAAAAAAATTCTTGTTTTAATGGGTGGAATGTCCAGGGAAAGACCTGTTAGCATTCAATCTGGTAGAGCATGTTATAATGCAATTAAAAAACTTGGTTATAATGTATATAGGTATGACCCTCTTAAAAATATTTCATCTAATATAAAAAAAATAAAACCAGACTTAGCGTTTAATTCTCTTCATGGAAAATACGGTGAAGATGGGAAAATACAAAAAATTTTAGAAAGATTAAAAATACCCTATACTCACTCAGGTATAAAGGCATCACAAATTGCAATGGATAAAATTAAATCTAAAAAAATATTTATAAAAAAAAAAATTAATACCCCGGATTTTAAAATAATAAAAAAAATTTCTGATATTAATAACAAAATTTCTGAGTCAAAATTTATAATAAAACCATCAAATGAAGGATCAAGCTTTGGTGTTAAAATTTTCAAACCAACTTCGAAATCTCAAAGTAAAATTATTAAAAAACTTTTAAAAAAATATAAAACTTTAATTCAAGAGACTTACATTCAAGGTAAAGAAATTCAAACCGCTGTACTAGGAAGCAAGCCTATCGGATCTGTAGAGATTGTTCCCAGTAGAAAGTTTTACGACTATAAGGCAAAGTATTCTTCTAATGCTAAAACTAAACATATTATACCGCCAAATATACCAGAAAATCTTCATAATAAAATCAAGAGGATTGCCTTGAAAGCCCATCGTGCCTTGAATTGTAGAGGTGTAACCAGATGTGATTTTATTGTTACTCCAAATCACAAAATTTATCTATTAGAAATAAATACCCAACCTGGGATGACAAAATTATCTCTGGTTCCTGAAATTGCTTTAAATTTCGGCCTAACTTTTATTCAATTAATTGATTGGATGATTAAAGATGCAAGTATTAAAAGATAATAAAAATACTATCCTTTTAATAATATTTTTTTTTTTTCTAACTTCCTATCAGATAAAAAAAATAAATATTTTTACTTTTTTTAGAGTAAATGAAGTAGAATTTATTGGAAGTAAAAATTTTGAGGAAAATTTAAAAGATGACTTAACTAATAATTTAAATAATAAAAATTTATTTAATATCACTAAAAAAGAAATTTCTCACATTGTAAAAAAAAGCCAATGGATTGAAAGTTATAAAATTAAAAAAAAATACCCGAAAAAAATATCTATAATTTTTTTTGAATATAAACCGGTCGCAATTTTTCAAATCAAAGGTAAATCATTTTTAATTAACAATAAATTCAAATTAACGAATAAATTAGCAAAACTTAATAATGATTTAATTCAAATAAATGGAGAATATAGACCGAAACAATTTCAAAATATATATAATA
>NZ_JBNAIW010000018.1:0-9175 GCF_052047895.1 Candidatus Pelagibacter sp. HIMB1517 | reverse complement strand
AAACTCACTGTATCTATTTTTTTTAAATCATTTAATTCCCAAAAATGCTAAATTATAGATAAAAAAATAAATTGTATTGTTTTTTTTTATTCAAAAAAATTACTGATTTAAAAAAATAATATAATATTAAAGAAAAAATTGAAGCTAATGGTATGAGTAAGGAATTGACATTATCAAATAACTTTAAATTAATCGCTGATAAATATTGCATAATTGATACATGACCAAATCTAAAGTTAAGATTTGAAAGTCCAACAATAATTTTTTCTTCATTCAAAATTTTTACATATGGAAGATGATATAAATATGCATCGGGGTTGTAAGGCTTACCACCTATCAAGATTACAAAAGTTATAAATGAAATAATTAATAGAAATTTTATTTCTTTACCTTCAAACTTTAATGTTCTGTATTTAATTAAATATATTATTATTATTAGAAGTAAAAAAATTGTATTTGTTAATTTATCTAAACTAAAAAAAAAATTTATTAAAATAGAAAATAAAGAAACAATTATGACGCCAAGCAAAAAACAGTTTACTTTTTTTTCTGGATAAATATGATTTTTTCTTATGGAAACTAATATTTTTCCGGTTAAATAGTATTTCAAATTTGTAAATATTATTGAAATAATCAAGGATAGCATTTGAAACTTACAATTATTATACCAATTTTTAATGAAAGCAAAACAATTCTAAAATTGCTTCAAAAAATTGAAAGTATTAAAAATTTAGAAAAGCAATTAATTTTAGTAGATGATTTTTCTAGTGATAACTCTATAGAAATTATTGAAAGTTTCAATTTTTCCAGTGACAAGACAATAATTAAGCATAAAAAAAATTTAGGAAAGGGTGCATGTATAATATCTGCTTTAAAATATATTCATGGAGATTTAGTTATCATTCAAGATGCTGATTTAGAATATGACCCGAATGATTATTATAAACTTGTCGATGCTTTTCAAGGTAGTTTAGATAAAGTAGTTTATGGATCTAGAATGCTAGGTAATAAAAAAAATTTAAAAAATAAATTTACTTCAAGAATTAGAATTTTTGCAAATTATATTTTAACCAAAATATCGAATATTATAAATAATCAAAACTTAACCGATGCTCACACATGTTATAAAATTTTCCCAAAAGATATTTTTTTAAAATTAGAACTAAGTGAAAAAGGTTTTAACTTTTGTCCAGAAGTTACAACCAAAATTGCAAATATGAAAATAAAGATTATTGAAGTTCCCATTTCCTACAATGGTAGAACTGTTAAAGAAGGAAAAAAAATTAAATTTAAAGATGCTATTATTGCTTTTTACACAATAATGAAATACAAAAAATTTAAATTATAATATGAAAATTGAAAAACAAGTTGGATATTTATTTTTTATAATTTTTTTATTCTTTTCAATTTTTTTTTATGAAAGTAATATAGTTTTTTTTTACACTCTAATCATTTCTGCGATTATATTTTTAATATTAACAATATATTTCTCAAAATTTTTATTACCTTTTTCTAAATTATGGATAAAGCTAGGTTATTTGCTAGGCAAAATAGTCTCGCCAATTATAATGTTTTGTATTTATTTTATAGTTTTAACTCCGACATCTATTATTATGAGAGTTTTCAATATCGACAGTTTAAGAATTAGAAAAAAAAGCAAAACTTCATCTTATTGGGTTAATAAAAAAGATAAAATATCAAGCATGAGGTTACAATATTAAAATGATAGATATTTTAATTGAATTATGGAATTTTCTAAAGATTAGAAAAAAGTATTGGCTATTTCCAATTGTTATAATTTTGCTAGTATTTGGAATATTAATTGTATTATCTCAAGGATCAGCTTTGGCACCATTTATATATACAATTTTTTAATGACGTCTGTTTTAGGTATTTCTTGTTATTACCATGATAGTGCAGCAGCATTATTAATTGACGGAAAAATATTAGGCGCCGCTCAAGAAGAGAGATTCACTAGAAAAAAGCATGATGCAAGATTTCCAGTAAATTCAATTAATTTTTTGTTAAATGAGTTTAAGCTTAAACTTTCTGATGTAGATTATGTTGTATTTTACGAAAAACCATTTTTAAAATTTGAACGATTATTAGAAACCTATTTAGCATTTGCACCAAAAGGGTTTAGCTCTTTCTCAATGTCAATGCCTGTGTGGCTAAAAGAAAAACTATTTCAAAAAAAAAATTTAATAAATGAGTTAAGTAAAATTGATAAAAATTTTGATAAAAAAATATATTTTTCAGAACATCATCTTAGTCACGCTTCCAGTGCTTTTTTTTCTAGTAATTTTAAAAAATCAATAATCTTGACCTTAGATGGAGTTGGAGAATGGGCTACTACAACTATTTCAGAAGGTATTGATAATAAAATAAAAATATTAAAGGAGATTAATTTCCCGCATTCTATTGGTTTGTTATATTCTGCGTTCACATATTTTTTAGGATTTAAGGTTAATAGCGGTGAATACAAAATGATGGGGCTTGCTCCATATGGTGAACCTAAATTTAAAAAAATAATTTTAGACCATTTAATAGATCTTAAAGATGACGGATCATTTAGACTTGATATGAAATTTTTTGATTTCGCAACTGGTAAAAAAATGACAAATAAGAAGTTTTCTAAATTATTTGGTATAAAAAGGAGAAAACCTGAGAATAAATTAGAGCAAAAACACATGGATATAGCTGCATCGATACAGGAAGTTACTGAAGATATAGTATTAAAAATTTGCAGATATATGTCTAAAAACTATCCTAATTCAAATTTATGTTTGTCAGGTGGTGTTGCTTTAAATTGTGTAGCAAATGGAAAAATAATTAAAGAAAAGCTGTTTAAAAATGTTTTTATTCAACCGGCTTCTGGTGATGCTGGAGGTGCGTTAGGAGCTGCTCAAGCATTATATTTCCTTGAACTAAAAAATAAGCGAGTAATAGATTCAAAAGAAGATGATGCGATGCAAGGATCGTATTTAGGCTGTAAATTTGAAATTAATGATATTGAAAAAAAATTAATATTTTTGAAAGCAAAATATCATAAGTTAGATTATTTAGATATAATATCTCAAACCGCATCTTTGTTATCTGAAAAAAAAGCAATTGGATGGTTTCAGGGTAAAATGGAATTTGGTCCAAGAGCCCTTGGTAATAGATCAATAATTGCGGATCCTAGACCAATTGATGCACAAAAAAATTTAAATTTAAAAATTAAATTTAGAGAAAGTTTTAGACCATTTGCTCCCGCGATATTAGAAGAAAAGGTTAGTGAGTATTTTGATCATGTTTATATAAGCCCCTATATGCTTTTAGTTGATAAGATTAAAGAAGAGTTAAGAATTTATCCCGAAGTTAGTTCTAATAAATTTGGTATCGATAAATTAAACCAGAAAAGATCTAATGTTCCTTCAATTACACATGTAGATTATTCATCAAGAATACAGACTGTTAGTAAAAAAACAAACAAACCTTTTCATGATTTGTTATCTAAATTTTACGAAATAACAGATTGCCCAATACTAGTTAATACGTCTTTTAATGTAAGAGGTGAACCTATAGTATGTTCTCCTGAAGATGCGTATAATTGTTTTATGGGTACAAATTTAGATGTTTTGGTTATTGAAAATTTTCTACTTTTTAAAGAAGAACAAGACCCCTCACTAGTTACTGACTACAAAAATAAATATAATTTAGATTAACCTAAAATAATAATTTTTTTATAATCATTTAATTTGATACCAGTATATGGTTTTGCGATTCAAATAAAATTTTTAAGCTTTTATTAGTTGCGAGATATTTTTTTAAATCAAAATTACACCAGCTTAAATCTGTAAGCATGAATATTCTTTTTTTAGTTTTAAAGATTTTTTTTATATTATTTTCTATGCATACAGTTTGCTTACTGATGTTTTTAAATTGCGGTAGTTCTGCATAATTCATATTTGTAAAATAAATTGTATGTTTTTTTATTAAAGTATCTTTGTAATGATACAAAAGTACATTCACTTTTTTATATGCTGTTCTTTCTCTACTTTTTTCATAATTTTTAGTTATAAGATAGTGATCATTTCTTTTAGAATAAATAACTGCGCATGTTAAAAAAATAAAAAAAAATAATGTTAGTAATTTAACTTTTTTTACATAGGATTTTTTCAAAATTTTTAATATGTTGCATCCGCTATATACTATACAGTAGCTAATAAACGGTAGCATCAATGCAAAGTTTCTTGCATCATTTCCATAGAAATACGCCCAAACCAAGTAATATGGGATTATTAAGAAGGATAATAATTTTAAACACAATTTATCCTTATAACTTATTATTAGAAGAGGAAAAATTACAACAAAACTCCAACCAAATACTAAATTTAAAGTTCTTAATATTTTTAAAGAGAATGGTTTTGAAAATTGCAAGCTGGTAAGGCTTATAATGTTCGAACTACTATCATAATTTAAAAAATTATAAATTTTTAATAAATACCACGGGGTAGAAATCAATAAAATTAAAAATATAAAAAGTAATAAGTTTTCTTGGAAATGTTTATTTTTTTGTTTAAATAAAAAATTAAAGAAAATTATTGCACATGCGCCACCAGTTAATAGAAGTCCGTTTTGTTTTAGAAGACTTGGTGTAGCAATTATAATTGCATAAAGAATTGTAGAACTTTTATTTTTAAAGATGCCTTGGTCTTGATCTGTGATCAAAATATATAGTATAGCCAGAGAGAAAAGAAATATTATTGGGTCAACAAAACCAATAAATAAAGTATGTCTATACTGATTAATAAGGAACAAAATACTCAGCAATATAGATATCGATAAAATTTTAGAATTATCATTGTTTTTTCTTGGTAATAAAAATATTAGAAAAATTGCCAAAGGATAAATTAGAACCAGGCTTCTTGCAAAAAATTCAACTTCCAATGTATTCAAAAATTTATAGGTAATGGAAATTAATGATGGATATGCCAACGGGTAATCTAATGAACTTGGATATTTAGAATTGTACAAGTCTTGCCCCCATTTATTCCACATTATTAACGGATCACCCTGGTATATGATTTCACCAATATTGCTTACGGATTGAAATAATAAAGTCGCAAATAATACAAAACATATTCCATTAAACAAAGTTAAGGTAATATTGAGAGGAAAAATTTTTATTTTTTCCCAATCTGACCTGTAAAGATATACTAAACATACTACCTCAAAAATAAAAATAGAAATAATTGTTTTTTGATCAAAAAAATCTAGTTGAATTAGTATTATTACAATAAATAAATTTAGAACTACACTTAATAAAATTGAATAAAATAACTTTTCAAATATGCTATTAATAAATTTAAATTTCTTAATTAATATTAAACCGGGAATAAACCAGCATTGTAATATAGATGCCAAACCAAGAAAAAACATATAAAGAGTATAATAAGATAATTAAATGAGTAAAAAAATAATAATAGTTGGCGCAGGTCCTGCAGGTTTAACGGCAGGTTATTTATTATCAAAAAACGGTTATAAAGTAACAATATTGGAACAAAACCCTACTTATGTTGGCGGCATATCAAGAACTGAAAAATATAAGGGTTTTAGATTTGATATTGGTGGTCATAGATTTTTTAGTAAATCTGAAGAAATAAATTTTTTCTGGGATGAAATATTAGAAAAAAATTTTTTACAAAGACCAAGATTATCAAGAATTTTTTTTAACAATATATTCTTAAAATACCCGCTTGATTTGCTTGAGGTCGTTTTTAAACTTGGAATTTTAGAAAGCGCAATTTGTTTTATATCTTTTTTAAAAGCCAAAATTTTTCCAATTAAAAATCCAAAATCATATCATGATTGGATATATAATAATTTTGGGGAGAGACTTTATTTAAATTTTTTTAAAAGTTATACGGAAAAAGTTTGGGGAATAAGTTGTGACAAAATTTCTGCTGATTGGGCTGCTCAAAGAATAAAAGGTTTAAATATTAGTAAGATAATTATTTTAACACTAAAAAAAATACTTAAAAAAAAAAATGATAATTTGATTAAAACTTATATTGATACATTTAAATATCCCAAGTATGGACCTGGCATGATGTGGGAAGAAGCAGCAACCAAAATTAAAAAACTCGGTTCAGAAATTCTCATGGGTACTAAAGTTAAAAAATATCAGTTTTTAGATAGGAATTGGAAAGTTCATGTTAGTAGTTTTAATAATCAAAATGAAGACAAAATTTTTGAGGCGGATATAGTAATTTCATCATCTGCTTTAAGAGATGTAATAGAGAGTTTGTGTCCTCGAGCAAAATCTTTAAGCTTTTCTCAAAAATTAAATTACAGAGACTACTTTACAATCGCGATTTTAATAAACAAAAAATCAGAGTTTCCTGATAACTGGATATACATACATGATCCAAATATTAAGGCTGGAAGAATACAAAACTATTCTTCATGGTCAGAATTTATGGTGCCCAATAAAGATAAATCTTGCTTAGGGCTAGAATATTTTTGCAATAAAAATGATGAGCTTTGGTCTAAAAATGATCAAGAGCTTAAGGCGCTTGCCTTGCAAGATTTAAAAAAATTAAATCTTGTAGAGGAAAAATATATAGAGGAGTTACATGTTGTAAGACAAGAAAAAGCGTACCCAGTTTATGATGATAATTACAAATTTCATGTAAGTGAAATTAAAAAAGACTTAAGTGAAAATTATAAAAACTTATTTATGATAGGTAGAAATGGTATGCATAAATATAATAATCAAGATCATTCTATGATGACAGCAATATTAACGGTAGAAAATATTATCTTTGGTAAAGCCTATGATCCCTGGACTGTAAATGAAGATGCCGAATATCACGAAAGTGATATAGGCGCAGATAGAACAAACGCATTAAAGAGTTTGAGATGTACTCCAAAAAAGATTTAATATTTAAAATAAAAAAAAAAATTAAAAGTTCTCATTTTTTACATTTGTTTTTAAAGTCCTTATATTTAAAGTTAAATAACTTAAAAATTTTAAAAAAATATTATACTAAAACTGGTATTTATTATTTACCGTTTTTTGCGTTAGATGATGTTATAAAAAAAGATATAATTAACAATAAAATTTATCAAGAAAATATAGTTAATTTAGCAAAGAATTATATCAAAGAAAATTCAATAATTTTAGATGCAGGTGCAAATTTTGGTCAAATGAGCATTCTATTTTCCAAAATAAAAAAGAATGTAACAGTTTATGCTTTTGAAGGTCAAGAATTTATTTTTTCAATTTTAAAAAAAAATTTTTTAGCGAATAAAATAAATGGAAAATGTTTTTATAATTTATTAAGTGATGAAAATAAAATAGTTAAAATAGAAAAGACTAATCTGGGAAAATTTTTGACTTGGGGTAGTAATAATATTAATATATGTAACGACGAATCGAATTATAATTTAATTAAATCTATTTCAATAGATAGTTTAAATATAACAAGAAAAATTTCTTTTTTTAAAATCGATGTTCAAGGAATGGATTTGAAAGTGATGAGGGGTGCAAAACAAACAATTCTAAAAAATAAAATGCCGATAATTTTTGAATATGAAGAAATTTTTGAAAAAAAATATAATTATAGTTTTTCAGATTTTGAAAATTTTATACATGAAATAAATTATAAAATTTTCAAAGAATTTGATAATAATTATCTGATATTGCCAAAATAAGTTTTTACTCTATAAGTTTACAAAAAATTTCGCATCCGTTTTTTTCTTTGATTTTTCCAATGTAAGAAATAATGTTTCGTGCGTTCTGAAAATTTTTATACTTGAGGTTATTTTTATTCTCTAATCTAATATTATAAGTGTACTGATATTTTTTTGATAATTTATTTATTATAAATTCAGTTTCTTTGATAAAAAAAGGAAGGTTTGCTTCAAAGCTAATTAAAGGAATTTTAAATTTTAAGTTTTTTAATATATTTTTCTCTCCGCCCTCAACATCAATTTTAACATAGTATGGTGTGCCATATTTGTTAATTTCACTATTCAGAGTTGATGACTTTAATTTTTTTAAAAAAATTTTTTTATTATTTAAAATATTAAGTGATTTTAAACTTTTAAAGTTAGTTGAGCTATAAGCCTCATCATTTTGGACAGAGTAAAATTTTTTGTGATTTAAAGTGTCTGATATTAAAAAATTATTTATTTTAATGTTATAATTTTTTTTAAATCTAACTTTTAATAATTTATATAAGCTTTCTTCAGGTTCATAACATATTAGTTTTTTGGAAAAAAAATTAAAAATATAACTTTTATCGCCTCTATTGGCGCCTATATCAAATATTAAAATATTTTTGGGCAATATTTCACTATAAAAAAAGAAATCATTTTTTAATAATTTGTAATATTTTTTATTAAAAAATTTTAGATACAAATTATAGTATAAAGAGGAAAATCGAAATTTATTTTTTAAGAAACTTAGTATCACTGTTTTAATTATTACATATTATCTGAAAGTTTTTGTCATGCATTTTTTTATGCCAATCAAAATAATATGTATCTGAACAAAATTTTTCTAAATTAGTGTTTTTAATACCTTTTTCAAAATTAAATATTAAAAAAAGATTTAAAAAAATAAAAAAGATGAAAATTAATTTATATAGTTTAATATTTATAGACTTAATTAAAAAACCAATAAATAGCAAAATAAAAAAATCTGAGTAAATTAGGTAGTAGCTATTAGGTCTCGAAACATTAATTAGCATAATTAATAAAAAAGATAAGAAAAATAAAAGTATAATTTTTGTTTTTTCTTTCAGGACTTTTTTATTAAGGCAAATAATTATTAATGCACACAAATAAACAAAATTATACTGAAAATTAAACATAAAAGATAAATTATTTATATTAAAATTTGCATACTTGGTGTTACTTAGAAAGTTGTAAAAAGTATATATTATCGCCTCATAATTAAAAGAAGGGTGTATTAAGATTAACAAATTAAATATTGCAAAGGTGCAAAATAAAATTGTGTTTAGCAATAACAAATTTTTTAATATCAATTTATTATTCGCTTTAAAAAAAATAAAAAAAATTAAATTAAAAATAATTATTTGGAAAATTAGAAAAAATACTCCCTTGTAAGAAACATATGGCACTAATATTTTGTGAAGAAGTATAAATAATAAAGAGCTTGATA
>NZ_JBNAIW010000017.1:0-14671 GCF_052047895.1 Candidatus Pelagibacter sp. HIMB1517 | reverse complement strand
GAAATAGATTCTCTCAAAAACGAAATAATAAAAGATTTCAATACATCTAAAATTCAAAATAAAATAAAAATAAAAAGAAATTTTTATTCAAAAATAAAATCAAATTTTACCAAAAAAGAGTTTTTAAAATTGGTGAACAAGGCAAAAAAATATATATCTATAGGAGATATTTTTCAGGTAGTAATAAGTCAAAGATTTGAAAAAAAATTAACAAAAGATCCACTGGAAATTTATAAAAAAATCCGAGTTTCAAACCCTTCGCCCTTTCTATATTTTTTTAATTTTGAAGACTTTCAAATTATTGGCAGCAGTCCTGAAATCTTGGTAAGAGTTAGAGATCAAAAAATAACCATAAGGCCAATTGCGGGAACTAGGAAAAGAGGAAAGGATAAAAATGAAGATAATAAGCTTGCAAAAGATCTTTTAAATGATCCAAAAGAAATATCTGAACATCTAATGTTATTAGATCTTGGAAGAAATGATGTAGGTAGAGTATCTGAGGATAATACAGTAAAAGTTAATGAAAAATTCAAAATAGAAAAATATTCACATGTTATGCATATTGTTTCGAATGTTGTAGGGAGATTTAAAAAAAATATTTCACTAATAGACGGCTTACTTTCAGGTTTTCCAGCCGGAACAGTATCTGGTGCGCCAAAAATAAGGGCCATGGAAATCATTGATCAATTAGAAAATAAAAAAAGAAAATTGTATGCAGGCGGCGTTGGTTATTTTTCAGCCAATGGTGATATGGATACGTGTATTGCTTTAAGAACAGCTCTTGTAAAAAATAATAAAATTTATGTACAAGCCGGCGCAGGCATTGTAGCTGATAGTGTTCCCACTAAAGAATACCAAGAAACAATCAATAAAGCTAAGGCCTTACTCGAAGCTTCAAAATGAAAATAGCACTAATTGATAATTACGATAGCTTTACATTTAATGTCTACCATTATCTAAAAAATATAAAGTGTGAAGTTGAAGTTTTCAGAAATGACAAGTTTAAAATAAAACAAATAAGAAATTTTGATAAAATTGTAATTTCTCCAGGGCCAGGAAATCCAAGCCAGGCTGGAAAATGTTTAGAATTGATAGAATATTATTTTAAAAATAAACCAATACTTGGAATTTGCTTGGGCCATCAAGCTATAGCCCAATCATTTGGGGCAAAAATTATTAAAGCTAAAAAGTTAATGCATGGAAAAATTAGCAAAATTAAAATATTAAATACAAAAAGCAAAATGTTTAAAAAAATTCCAAGAATTATTAATGCAACAAGATATCATAGCTTGATAATTGATAAAAAAACACTTGATCAATCTTTTGAAATTACCGCTCAAACTCCCGATAAGATAATTATGGCAATAGAACATAAGAATTATCCATTATATGGCATTCAATTTCATCCAGAAAGTTATAAAACTAAATATGGGCAACAAATTATTAAAAACTTTATAAAATTATGAAAATTGAAGAAATAATAAAAAAAACAATAAATAAAACTGACCTGCAGAAAGATGAAAGTAAATATTTATTTTCAAATATAATGGAAGGAAAAATTGAAGATGAAGATTTAAAAAAAATTCTAGTTAATCTTTCAGAAAAAGGAGAAACTGTTGAGGAAATAACTGGAGGAGCTGAAGTTCTAAGAGAAAAATCTTTGAAAGTAAACATAGAGGGTGATGCTATAGATACTTGTGGTACTGGCGGAGATGGAAAAAATACAATAAATATCTCAACAGCAGTTGCTTTAGTTCTAGCTAGTATGGGTCATAAAGTTGCTAAACACGGAAACAAAAGCGTTTCCTCAAAATCTGGATCTGCTGATTTATTAGAAAAATTAGGAATTGATATTAATTTAAAGCCTTTAGAGGTGGAAGAATCTATCATAAAAAATAATTTTGCATTTATGTTTGCGCCAAACTTTCATTCAGCAATGAAAAATGTTGCTAATGTTAGAAAAGATTTAAAACAAAGAACAATTTTTAATTTGTTAGGACCCTTATGTAACCCCGCAAGTGTAAATAGACAATGTATAGGTGTTTTTTCAAATGATATATTAGAAAAATATATAAAAGTATTAAAAAATCTTAATATAAAAAAAGCTTGGGTTTATCATAGTTATGATGGCTTGGATGAAATATCTATTTTTAAAAAAACAAAAGTTTATGAGTTAAATAACCAAAAAATTACATCTTTTGAAATTGACCCGACTGAATATATAAATAAAAAATATAATTTTGAGGATATAGTAGGAAATGACGCTGAGTACAACTCAAAAAAAATTTTAGATTTGTTTAATGGAGATGAAAGTGCCTTGCTTGAAATTGTGTCACTTAATACAGCTGCAGGTTTAATAGTTCTTGATAAATATCAAAATCTTAATGATGCATTTTTAGTTGCAAAAAAATATATCAAATCAAAAAAAGTTTCTCATTATTTAAATCTTATAAAAAAATGAATATTTTAGAAAAAATAATTAATGACAAAAAAAAAGAGGTCAAATTAGATAAAATCAAAAGTCCAATCGATCAATTAAAAAAAAAAGTTTCAAATAAAAAATATATTTTTTCAAATACCTTAGAAAATTATAAGCAAGAAAATAAAATAGCAATTATTGCTGAAATAAAAAAAGCAAGTCCATCGAAAGGTATAATAAAAGAAGATTTCGATCACTTAAAAATTGCAGAAGAATATGTAAAAAATAATGCAGCTTGTTTGTCTGTTTTAACAGAAAAGAAATATTTTCTTGGAAATAAGAAATTTGTAAGAGATATTAAAAAAAAATTTAACACCCCTATATTAAATAAAGATTTTTTTATTGATCCGTACCAAGTAATAGAAGCAAATCAAAATGGATCAGATTGTATATTGGTAATTATTAACTCATCTGACGAAACTTTAATTAATGAATTAATTTCAACAGCAGATGAATTGGGCATGAATAGTATTTTAGAAGTACACTCTGAAAAAGAGATGGAGATCGCACTGAATTTTAAAAACGCTCTATTTGGTATAAACAATAGAAATCTAGAAAATTTTTCCGTATCCTTGGACAATACGATTAATATTTACAAAGAATTTGAAAGCGCTTTAAAAAATAAAATAGTCATTTCCGAAAGTGGTTTCCATTCAAATGAAGAAATAAAAAAAGTAAGAAACGAAACTGGGATAAACAATTTTTTAATTGGTGAATCACTAATCAAATCTGATTCAATTACTGAGTGTTTCCAAAATTTTATTAAATAAATTACTGATTTTATTGAATTTTTATAGATTGCAATTTTAAAAGAACTTTTATAGAACAAAAAAAGTTTAGGTTTTGTTCTATGTTAACTAAAAAACAAAAAAATTTATTAATTTATATCAACGAGAAGTTGAAAAATGATGGTGTCTCCCCATCATATGACGAAATGAGACAATCGTTAAATTTAAAATCAAAATCTGGAATTCACAGATTAATCTCAGCTTTAGAAGAAAGAGGATTTGTAAAAAGATTAGCCCATAAAGCTAGAGCTCTTGAGGTAGTTAAACTTCCAGAAAATGCCGGGGTGAAAGATCTTTATAACAACTTTACTCCTAGCGTAATATCTGGGGGATTAGACAAAATTAAAAAAGAGAAAGAAAAAAAATATATACCAGTTGTTGGAAAAATTGCCGCTGGTCTCCCTATTGAAGCCATTGAAGACTCATCAGAAAATATTCCCTACCCTCCAAGTTTATCAGATAAAAACGATGAATTTTATGGATTAAAAGTAGAGGGTGATAGCATGATAAATGCTGGAATAAATGATGGTGATACTGTTATTATTAAAAAAACAAATACTGCTGAAAATGGAAAAATTGTAGTTGCCTTAATTGATGACCATGAAGCTACTTTAAAAAGATTAAGAAAAAAAACAAATTCAATTGCGCTTGAAAGTGCAAATCCTGCATATGAAACAAGAATTTTTAATCCTGAAAGAGTAAAAATTCAAGGTATTTTAGTTTCTCTTTATAGAAATTTCTAATTAACTGTTATAAAAGTAACAACTTAATATTTATGGTTATTACTAGATTTGCACCCTCTCCTACAGGACAGCTTCATATTGGTGGCGCCAGGACAGCTTTATTTAATTATTTATATTCAAAAAATCAAAAAGGAAAATTTTTATTAAGAATTGAGGATACTGATAAAGAACGTTCTAAAAAAATATATGAAAATCAAATAATTGATAGCCTCAGTTGGCTAGGAGTTAATTTTGATGATAATGTTTTTTATCAATCTCAAAATATTAAAAAACATATAGAAGTAGCAAATCAACTTTTGAAAAATAATTTTGCATACAAATGCTATTGTACTCAAGAAGAACTTGATCAAAAAAGAGAGATAGCAAAACAAAACAGTGTTAATTATATATATGATGGAAAATGTAGAGATCTTATAGAAGAAAAAAACTTACCATATGTCGTTAGATTAAAAATAGAAAAAAATAAAAAAATAATGCTTTACGATGGGGTGCAAGGCGACGTTGAAATAGACACAAGTACACTGGAAGATTTTATTCTTTTAAGATCAGATAATACTCCCACTTACAATTTATCAGCTTCAGTAGATGATAAATTAATGAATATTACACATGTGATACGAGGAGATGATCATAAAATAAATGCATTAAAACAAATAATGATTTTTCAATATATGGGTTGGAAATTACCAAAGTATTTTCATATCCCATTAATTCATTCTGAAGATGGAAAAAAATTATCCAAAAGAGATAATGCATCTACAACCGAAGATTATAAAAAGATTGGGATTTTACCAATTGCACTTAGAAACTATCTTTTAAGATTGGGATGGTCATATAAAGATAAAGAAATTTTTAATGATGAAGAAAGTATAAAATATTTTTCTCTTAAAAATATTGGTAAATCGCCATCTAAATTAGATTTTGAGAGAATTAAATCTTTAAATGAATTTTATATTAAAAATTTAAATGAAAATATTCTAATAGAAAATTTGATCACATACATAAAAACTTATAAAAAAAAACTAGATGATAAAATCATTGTTAATATAACTAGCAATATCAATATTCTTAAAAATAAATCTAAAACCCTCGAAGATATTTATAATAATTCAAATTTTATTTATGATTTTCAAAAAAAATTAGATGTAATAAATGATAAAAATAAAACAATTATTAATGAATTCTATAGTGAACTTGTCAAATTAAAATCATATGATGAGGAAAAAATATCACAAATAAATCAAGATATAATAAAAAATAATAATATTAAATTTAAAGATTTGGGACAACCACTTAGGTTAATTTTAACTGGTTCAAATCAAGCGCCAAGTATAAAAGATATCATTAAAATATTGGGTATAAGTGAAACAATTAATAGAATAAAATTGCATATAAGTTAGACAATTCATATCAAAACTGATAATACGTTTCGCAATGTCTGAAATAGCTAAATTAAAAGTTGGAAAAAAAGAAATAGACTTGCCCATAAAAAAAGGTTCAGTTGGACCATCAGTGATAGATGTTTCAAAATTGTATTCAGAAACTGATCATTTTACTTTTGACCCTGGATTTACATCAACTGGTAGCTGCGAGTCTTCAATTACATTCATAGATGGAGACAAAGGCGAATGTTATTACCGTGGGTATCCAATGGACGTATTGGCTGAAAAAAGTAATTTTTTAGAAGTTGCTTATTTACTTTGGTATGGTGAACTTCCATCAAAAACCGAATGGAATGAATTCTCAGATGCAATCAAAAACCATACAATGGTTCATGAACAGCTAAATACCTTTTTTAATGGTTTTAGAAGAGGCGCTCACCCTATGGCAATTATGGTTGCTGTCGTTGCTGCACTATCGGCATTTTATCCTGACTCGATTAATATCTCTGATCCAGCTCAAAGAAGGATATCTGCCAGAAGAATGGTGGCAAAAATACCTACTCTCGCTGCTATGGCTTTTAAATATAGCTTAGGACAACCATTTGTTTATCCTGATAATTCATTAAATTATTCAGAAAATTTTATGAAAATGTGTTTTGCTGTTCCAGCTGAACCTTATAAGATAAATAAAACATTTGCTAAGGCATTGGATAAAATATTTATTTTACATGCAGATCACGAACAAAATGCATCTACATCAACTGTAAGACTTGCCGCATCTTCAGGTGCTAATCCATTCGCATCAATTTCAACTGGTTTTACTTCTTTGTGGGGTCCGTTACATGGTGGCGCAAATGAAGCGGCTCTAAATATGCTAAAAGAAATTGGTGATGTTAAAAATATACCTGAGTATATAAAAAAAGCTAAAGACAAAAATGATCCATTTAAATTGATGGGTTTTGGACATAGAGTTTATAAAAATTATGATCCAAGAGCAAAAGTAATGCAAAAGACATGCCATGATGTATTAAGTGAAATTGGTAATAATGATAATAAATTATTGCAAGTTGCAAAGGAATTGGAAAAAATTGCTTTAAATGATGAGTATTTTATTGAAAAAAAACTTTATCCAAATATTGATTTTTACTCAGGAATTACATTAAATGCCATGGGTTTTCCTACTACAATGTTTACAGTATTATTTGGACTGGCCAGAACTGTTGGTTGGTTAGCGCATTGGAAAGAGATGATGGTCGACAAGTCTGCCAGAATTGGAAGACCTAGGCAACTATATACTGGTGCAGAACCAAGAGAATTTAAAGATTTATCAAAAAGATAAAATTATTTTAAATTATTAACCAAATCTTGAGCGATTTTTTCAGAAGTATTCTTATTTGAAAAACCCTGTAAAATAATATTATAATCGACAATCATTTTTTTTAGTTCATTTTTGTTATTCAATAAAAAATGCAAATGATTTATAATTTTTTTTGAATTACAATTAGCTTGGATAAATTCAGGTATAATTTCTTTACTGGCAATTATATTTATTATATTTACAAATTTCACTTTTACAAAAGGTATAATGAGAAAATAATTTAACCAATTAAACTTGTAAATTGTAAAAAAAGGTATTTGCGATTTGCAAAGATCTAAACTTATTGTTCCAGATTTAGCTATAGAAATTAAAGATTTAGTAAAATATTTTTTTTTCTCATTTTCATCTGATGTAATAATAATTTGTGATTTATCTATATCTTCTAAATATTTTTGAACACTATAATGAGTACTATTTGTGATAGCAAAGTGATATATATATTTACTTCCCAAAGAATTCATTATTTCTAAAAAAATTGGCATAAAAATTTTTATTTCGCTTTGTCTACTACCGGGGCAAAAGGATATTATATTACTGTCAGCATTGTAATTGTTTTGATTTTTTTCAAAATTTTCAAAAAAAGGATGACCAACAAAATCATTTTCTATTGAATATTTATCAAAATATTTTTTTTCAAATTCAAAAAGTAAATAAATTTTGTCTAATAATTTTTTTATTTTATTGGCTCGTTTTTCTCTCCAAGCCCATATTGATGGAGCAACATAATGAAAAAATTTGGGTTTAATTTTTTTATTTGATCTAATTTTTTTTATGACTTGAAATACAAAATCTGGAGAATCAACCGAAAAAACAATATCGGGGTTAAAATTTTCAATATATTTGACAGCGAGATTGATTTTTTTTTTAATATAAAAAATATTTTTAATAACATCGGTAATACCAAAAAAGGTAATATCTTTTGACTCAAAAGGACCATCAATATTCAGTTTTTTAAGATTGCTTCCAACTATTCCTTTAATTTTGATATTACTTGAAGTTATATTTTTAATTACTTTATATGCCAAAAGATCACCAGAGGTCTCGCCTGTAATAATAAAAATTTTTTTTGTCATTACATTGTTGAAATAAAAAAATTATTTTTATTAGACAAAATGATTGATTTTTTTTGGTTTAAAAAAATATTTTGATTTTTTTTTAAAAAAATACCATTTAATTTTGATTGAATGCATAATTTTACAGTTTTTGATCCGATTGTTGGAAGATCATACTTTAGATTTTGATTTTTTTTTGGAAATTTTATTAATACACCAGACTTTTTTTTCTTGTTTTTGTTTAAATTAATTACTCTTTTTAACATACTATCTGTTCCCTCGGCTGCTTCTATGGCAACTATATATCCTTCGTCGATCACAACACCTTGCGCATTGTCAAATTTACTTAAATTGTCCAAAATTTTTTTTCCTTTTTTTGCATCTTGAAGGTCAATCTTGTTAGGTTTTTTTTGAGTAACTGTTTTTTTTAACAAAAGATTTTTTGAATATTTATGACTTTCAACTACTTTAATTTTATTTTGATTTAGGATTTTTTTAGCTAAATTCAAAATATTCCCATCACCACTTTTGAAAGCTTTAATGAGATGTGGCATATATGAAATAGCTTTCATATCAAACTTCATATTTCTTAAATTCGGCCTTTTAACATATCCAGCAAAAATAACTTCACGTATTTCATAATCCTTTAATAGTTTTAAAATTTTTCCAAATTGTCCTAAATTAATTTTGAACGAGTCTTTAATTTTTTTTTCAGTAATATTTAAAATAATAAATTTTTTATTATTTTTTTTTAGAGAATAAATTATTTCTTTTGGATAATCTCCTGTACCAGCAAATATTGCAATCATTTTTTTGGTCTACAAATATCTCTATTTGAATTTTTGTTTTCAATGAACTTTATCAATATATCATTTAATTCATTATCATTTTTTAAAATTGAAATATATTCTTTCATATTGTCACTATTAAATAATTCCATTACTGTTTTTTTATAATTTTCAATCTCTAAATTTTTAAAACCTTTTCGTTTTAACCCAATTAAGTTAATATTTTCAAAATATGATCTGTTACCCTTTATTAAAGTAAAGGGGAGCACGTCTTTATCAACACCAGTCATTCCACCAATCATTGCGCCTTTGCCAATTTTAGTAAATTGCAAAACTGCTGAATTTCCACCAATAATAACATCATCGTCAAAAATACAATGACCCGCAATGGCAGCATTATTTGCAATAACTAGATTGTCACCAAGCTGACAGTCATGTCCAATGTGAACACCTACCATAAATAATGAATTATTATTAATTTTGGTAATTTTACCACCTTGTTCAGTGCCAAGACTTATATTTGCATATTCTCTAAATGAATTGTTATCTCCAATTTGAAGAAAAGTTTTTTCACCTTTAAATTTTAGATCTTGAGGGGTGGTGCCAATACTACAAAAAGGGAAAAAAATGTTTTTTTTTCCAATTTTTGTATTGCCTTGAATATTTACATGATTAATTAACTCGCAATTATCACCAATTTCAACATTTTCACCAACTACACAAAAGTCACCAATTTTTACATTATTTCCAATTTTTGCATTTTTATGAATAGATGATTTGTCGCTAATCATTTCTATCAACTATTGTTGCCATCCATTCAGCATCAGCCATTTTTTTATCATTACAGTAAGCAACTCCTTTGTATCTCCAAATTTTTCCTTTAATTTTGTCTACGTTACATTTTAGATACAAATCGCACGGCGGTATTACTGGATTTCTAAAACGAGCATTTTGAACAGACATTAGATAAACTAATTTATTTTCAACTTCTTTTTTATCAATACTGAATGCAGCCAAAGCAGCTGCCGACTGGCCAAAGGCCTCAACTATCATAACACCTGGCATTACGGGTTGCCCTGGAAAATGTCCTTGTAAATAAAATTTTTTTTCTGTTAATTCAATATGACCAATAGCAGATTTCATAGGTTCGATATTATATAAATTATCGATGAGCAACATTGGGTCTCGATGCGGAAGCAATTCTTCAATTTTGGTTTTATTTAAATAGGGAAGGTTTTTGTTAATCATATCATATTCCTTTTAATAAATTTTTTTATCTCTACAGCTGGATAACCCATAACTTTTTTATTACTTGCAACGTTTTTCAATACACCTGAATTACCTCCCACACTCACACTATTACCAATTTTTAAATGACCAGAGATACCACTTTGGCCACCAACCATACAATTATTTCCAATTATTGAGCTTCCAGCAATACCTACTTGTCCAGCAATCAAACAGTTTGAACCAATCTTGACATTATGTGCAATATGAACTTGATTATCTAGCATTGTACCACATCCAATTACAGTGTTAGAAAAAGAACCTCTGTCAATAGTACAACCTGAACCTATGTAAACATTATCTAAAATTTCAACATACCCTATATGTGGAATAAAGTTTAATTTTTTATTAATCATTTTAAATCCATAACCTATCTTACCTATAATTGTTCCATCATTTATCACTACATTATCTTCTATAATAGAATTGGAAATAACACAATTTGATCCAATTTTTACATTATTTCCTATGACTACATTTTTTTTTAAAACTGTATTAAGTCCAATTTTAAAATTTTTTCCAATCTTTACTGTTTTGTCAATTAATGAGTTATATTTAATTTTATAATTTTTATATTTTGAATTTAAAATAAAATTAAAATTATCATGATTTGAGTCTGGATAAAAGCATTTTGCAATACATATAAAATCTAATAACGGATGCTTAGACTCAATAAATGATAAATTATCAAATTTACCGTCAATTATGAAATTTTCTTTGACTAAACAATAAGAAGCTTTGGTTTTTAACAAGTAATTTGTATACTTTTTATTTTCAAAAAAAGTTATTTCACCTTTTTTTGCTTCTTCTAAAGTTGCAATATTTGTAACTTTGAATTTTTTAAATTTTTTTTTTTTAGAATAAAAAGTTTTTTTTAATAAATAATTTATATCAAAAGGTCCTTTATTTTCAAAAAAAGTTTTCATAATATTGATTAAAACGAACTACCTATTTTAAAATTAAAACTTTCTTCTAAATCTGTACTGGACTTACTGATTGTTTCTGACAGGGTAAAGCTTAAAGGTCCCAAGGGCGAAATCCAATCTAGAGAAACTCCAAAAGAACTTCTAATTTTATTACTGTCTAATGCATCGTTATAATCTACTCCCCATACATTACCTGTATCAACAAATAATGAGCTATTTGCGTTCCATTTTTCAGGTAATGGGTTTGGAAACGTTGAAGAAAAACTTGAATAGAATGAATTGTTTCCACCTACATGGTCCTTGCCGTCTTTAGGGCCAATACCTTGTGATTCAAATCCTCTTAATCTTGCATTACTTAAAAATAATCTATCACTTAATTTAATATCTTCACTACCCAATCCGTTAATTGTAGTTAATCCACTTTTCAATGCAAAAACATAATCTTTTGAAATTGGGGTATAATAATCAGTATAAATTTGATTTTTTAAATAAGTAATGTCGCTTCCAGGGATTGCAATTGATTGACCGAAACCTAATTTATAACCATTAGTAGGTTTAAATTTGCTATTTCTTTTATCAGTATTTACATCATAAAAAGGTATAAATGACGAATAATTTCCATCTTTTAGTTTATAACTAGTTGATGAAGAAGCATTAGTATCTATTTTGTCATATTCAATAGCCAAACCACTCTTTAGAGTTATGTCCTCATAAAGATCATAAGAAATTGATAAAGAATTTCCAAAAAGGGAACTTTCATAGCCAGCATTTGTATAATCTACGCTTCTGGCATACAAAGAATAGCCGAGAGTATTATTTGTATTATTATAATCAGGTAAATTAAACGATACTATCCCAGAGACCTTTTCAGTTCCAATAGACACGTTTGAACTAACGTTAATACCCTTTCCAAAAAGATTTTTTTCTTGCAATCCTCCAGAAATAGCACTGCCAGAGGTTCCAACTCCTAGACCTGCAACTATTGAGCCAGTTGGTTTTTCATCAACATTTATTTCAATGTCAATTAGTTCTTTGTCAATATTAATTATTTTAAAATTTATATTTTCAAAAATACCACTTGATCTAAGATTATCTTTAGATTTCTCTAATTTAAAATTTGTAAATGAGTCACCACTTGAGAAGGTTAAATTTCTCCTAACAACCTCTTCTTCTGTAATAGTATTTCCTTTTATATTTATTAAATTTACAAATTTTCTATCAGTACTATAAAAATTAATATTTATCTCAATATTAAGATCTTTTTTTTTCTCTTCTAAATTAAAATTAACAAATTCGATCTTTTTAAGATTTAAATAGTCGTATATTTGATTCTTTAAAAATTTTATTTTTTTAGTTGAATAATTTTTTTTTAAATTTTTTGATGCTAATTCAAGAATATTTTTTTTAATCTGAGGATTTAATAAATTATTATCATCTTTGACTGTAAAATTTGAAAATAAATATTTTTTTCCAGAATTTATTGAAAATGTTAAGTTTAGCAAATTATCACTTATTATTTCCACATCTGAGGCAATAATTTGAACATCATAAAACCCATTAGTCAAATAAAACTCTTTTAAAAGTTTTTTATCAAAATCAACTCTTTTTAAATTAGCCGAGGTATTTTGTGACAAAAATTTCCACCAACCATGCTCACTAGACAAAATTACGTCACTTAATGTTGAAGATGAAAAATATTTATCACCAATAAAAAAAATTCTATTAATTTTGTAATCATTTTTTCTTTTTACTTCAATTATAAGATTAACAACATCTGAGTCTAATTGCGAAACAACAGGATTTATTTCAACGTTAAAATAACCGGCATCTAGAAAGACTTGTCTAATTTTATCTATATCTCTTTTTAACAAATTATTTGAAAATAACTTATTTTGACCTAATTCGATATTTTCATATATATATTCCTCTCTAGATTTGTTTTTAATTCCCTTAATGTAAAAAAAATTTATTATAGGATTTTCTATAACACTAACGATTAATTTTTTATTTTTTGTTTCAATTTTTACATCTTTGAAAAAATTTGAAGAGAATATTTTTTTTTGTAATTCATTAAGTTCTTGGATTGTATAATTTTTATTTTTATTAAAATCTAAGATATTCAATATTGTATCATTTGATATTTTTTTATTTCCAACGACTTCGATACTAGTAAATATTTCAGATCTAGCATGTTGAAAAAAAAATAAATTAAAAAAAATTGAGATAAAAACAATAAATTTTCTCATAATTTTAATTCTTGTCCAAACTCAATAAGTCTATTAATGTCATTTAAGTTATTTAACTTTTTTCTTGATAGATTAATTAATTTTTTTTGTTTGAAAACTTTTACAAGAATATGACTTATTTCTCCATAATTAATTTTACCTTTCAAATATAATTCAACTAATCTTTGGTTAATAACTGTGAATAATAACGCTCCAGCATTATTATAGTTTCTCAAAATTTTATATCCCAGCTTAATTATTGGAAATTTTTTTAAATCAGGTTCTTTAAAAAAAATTTTTAAATTTTCTAATTGCATTTTAAAATAATTTGTAACATTAAGTGAATTAGAAATTGCAATAATCATATTTGGCTTATGCATAATTGGGAAGTATAAATTATTTTTCAATTTAATTATTGCATGAACATTTGATTTTTTTTCTATTAAGATTTTAATTTTATTTTTATTTAACTTGAAAAGTATTTTTGCTTCAAAAAGTTCTAATATTTTATTTGCAAATGTTGAGGAGTCTACCGAAATTTTTTTCCCCATTTTCCATGTAGGATGACTTATAACGTTTTTTACATTTTCATTATATCTAATTTTTTTTTCAAGGAATGGTCCACCTGATGCAACTAAATAAACTTCATCTATCAAATTTTGAATATTAAAATTTTTAATAAAAAAATTTAAGCAATAATGTTCAGAGTCAATAGGTATTATATTACAATTATTTTTTTTTGCATAATCTAAAAAATAATTACTTCCACAAATTATTGTTTCTTTATTTGCAATTAATAAATTTTTTGAAATTCTAACTAATTTTAAATTTATATTTAAAGAATCATAACCTGACACGCCACTGATTACATAATCAATTTTTTTTTGTTTATATCTAAGTGCATAATTTTTGTTTAACAACTTTAGATTTTTATTTTTTGGGATCTTTTTATCATCTAGTAAAAAAGCATTTTGAGGTTTAAATTCTTTTATTTGTTTTGATAATTTAGCTATGTTTGAATTTGCACATAAATAAATTAATTTAAATTTTTTTTTGTGATTTTTATATACTTTTAAAGCTGAATTACCTATTGATCCAGTAGATCCAATTATTGCTAAAGTTTTCATAAAAGTATTATAAAAATGTTAAAAAATATTGTTAAAAAAATCAAACCATCTATCCTGTCAAATAAACCGCCATGTCCAATCATTAAATTAGAAAAATCTTTAATAAGATTTAATCTTTTTATGTAAGAAAAAAATAAATCACCTATTATTACTAATACTGAAAATAAAGAAATAATTAAAATATTCATATATAGCTGATCAAAAAAATAAAGTTTATAATAAGATAAATATATTAAAGTAAATTGAGAAAAACAAATACTGCCAATAAAACCACTATACGTTTTATTTTTACTTATAATTCCAATTTTTTTTCCTCCAATTGTTTTTCCAATAATATACCCGCCTATATCTGATAGCCATGCAAGAATTAATATAAAAAATAAATACAGTTTACCATTTTCGTTAAATTGAATATTTAAGCATGAGTAAACAAAAACTATTAGTATTATAGAAATTATAAGTTGTGTATTTTTTTTTTTTAAATTTTTAATTTGAT
>NZ_JBNAIW010000016.1:0-15595 GCF_052047895.1 Candidatus Pelagibacter sp. HIMB1517 | reverse complement strand
ATAATTAACTTATCACTATTTGATAAAACTAAATCAGAAATATAAAAACCACCAGTAGAAATTATTGTTAATGATAAAGTAAATTTGTCTAATATTCTTAAATCAGTAAAGTTTAAAAAAAATAAAGAGATTAAAAATAAAATTACAAAAGCATAACAAGTATTATTAAAAATGTTTTCAAAATTAATAGAAAAGTAAACAGTTTCTTTTTTTTTTGTTATAAACTTAATTGGGTAGAGATTTATTTCCTTATTTCCTAGTACAAGAATAATGGTAATAACAAAAAATATAGCACCCATTAATTGTGTGGATGCTCTCCAAAGTAGCAATGGAGAATCTAAAAAATTAAATTTTTCTATAAAAACAGATGCGCCAAAAGACGTGAATCCAGAAAGTGTTTCAAAATAAGAATTTAAAAAATTTTCATAGCCACCCAACCAAAAAGGTATTGAAATGATTAAGGGTAGAATAATCCAACCAAGAATAGTAAGGGAAATTAGGTTATATGATCTAAGATTTTCCTCATTAAATTTAATCCTTTTAGATACATAGAAAAATAACAAAGAAAAAATTAAAGTAATTAAATAAACATGAATGTTAAGATTAAAATTAAAATATAAACAGTAAATTAAATTAATTATGCTGAAAAAAATTATTAATAAATTTAATTTACCTAGAAAGTAAAGTATTGCCTTTATATTCATTTAAAATTTTAATAATATTCACTTATACGAAATAATTGTTCAACTTTTTTAAGCTGACTTCTTGAAGACAAAAGAATAACCCTGTCGTTAAGTTTAAATTCGAATTTTTTATTTGGTACAATTATATTTTTATCTCGGGCAATTAATCCAATTTTTATGCCTTCAGGTAAAGAAGATTTTTCAATAGATTTATTAACCAACTCAGAATTCTCTAAAATTTTTGCCTCAATAATTTCGTATTCACCATCATCAAGGGTAAATACGCTATCAATCTTTCCTTTATGAACATGTTTTAAAATTGTAGATACTGTTGTCATTCTTGGGTCAACGATATCATCAATTTTCAGAGATGATTGTAACAAACTATAATTGTGACTATTTGCAATTGCTATGACTCTTTTAATGCCTTTCTTTTTGCATAACAAAGCACTCATTAAATTAACCTCATCATCATCAGTAATGCATAAAACTGTGTCAATTTCTTCAAGATTTACCTCTTTTAGGATATTTTCATCTAAACCATCACCCTTGATCACCATTGCTTCATTTAGTTCATTGGCAACATATTGAGCCCTTTCATCGTTTTTTTCTATAATTTTAATCCTTGGATTGCTTGGGAGGTCTTCTAAAGATTTTGCAAGATCAAGACCTATATTGCCGGCTCCTATAATTAATATTTTGTCAGAAATTTTTTCATTCTTACCAAAAACATCCATGGTTCTCTCGACTTGTCTTGAGTCAGTTAAAATAAAAGCTTTATCATTTTCAATTAAAATATCTTTCTTTTTCAATATTATAAATTTATCTTCCCTCTGAACGCCTACTACATTTGCGTTTAAGTCAGAAAAAGATTCGGTAAGTTTTTGTAAAGGTGTATTGACCAATGGACATTTGTTATCGATATTTATCTCAATCAATCTTATTGTATCGTTTGCAAATGGAAAACTTTCTATTGCCCCAGGAGCTTCGATTTTTCTTAAAAGAGATTTAGCTACTTCGAACTCAGGAGATATGATTGTATCTATTGGTAAATGGTTCTTGCTAAATAAATTACTATAAGTTGGGTTCAAAAATTCTTTTGATCTTATTCTCGCAATTTTTCTAGAAACATTAAATAAAGAGTGTGCTATTTGACACACAATCATATTAGTTTCATCATTTCTGGTTACTGCAACTATCATATCTGCATTTTTTGCTTCTGCTAATTCTAAAACACTTGGATAGGTAGCAATACCAACTATGCCCTTAGCATCTAAATTGTCATTTATTTTTTGAATATCGGCACTAGTTTTATCAATTACAGTTATAGAATGCCCTTGCTGGGATAATTGGTTAGCAATTGAATAACCGACCTGGCCTGCACCGCAAATTATAATATTCATTGTTTTCTAGTATTTTATATTTAGTAATGACAGCTTTCTATGTAAGGCTGACCTTTCCATTCCGACTGATTTTGCTGTTTTTGACACATTTCCATCATTTATTTTTAATTGCTTTATTAAATATTCTCTTTCAAAATTATCTCTTGCTTCTTTTAATGTTAAATCTGATTTTGATGAGTTTATTTTATCAACTTTTAAATTTGAATTAAAATAACTATATACTAATTTTTCTATTTTATCTACATCATCTTGACCTAAAATTACTATTCTTTCAACCAAGTTTCTTAATTCCCTAATATTTCCTGGCCAATTATAATCATAAAATAAATCAATATTTTTAATTTTATTTTTATACTCATAATTTTCGCCTTTAAATCTTTTAAAGAAATAACTGATTAGTAAAGGTATATCGGTTGATCTTTCAATAAGTGGTGGCAAATAAAAATATATAACATTTAATCTGTGGAACAAGTCCTCTCGAAAACTACCATCTATTGTATTCTGTTTTAAATTTTCAGATGAAGAAGCAATAACTCTGAAATTTGATTTTACAGTAAGTGTATCGTTTAACCTCTTAAACCTTTGGTCAGTAATCACTCTTAATAATTTATTTTGAGCGTCAAGTGGTAGTTCGTTTATATTATCAATAAATAAAGTACCATTATTAGCTTTTTCTAAGTGACCTTTGATAACAGTACCCTCTTTAATTATTCCAAATATATTTTCTTCAAAATTTTTAGAATTTATTCTAGAAGAGTCTAAGATTACGAAATCAAAATCACTTCGTTTAGAACTTTTGTGTATTTCTCTTGCTAATAATTCTTTACCACTACCGCTAGGTCCTTCAATTAAAATTCTACCATCTGAATTTGCAATTTTATTTATCTCTTCTTTAATTTTTAAAATTTCTTTTGATTGGCCAATTAATTCAAAAGATTTAAAAATATTTTCTTGTAAATTTTGTTTAGAAGTTGATAGCTCTGAAAACTCAATTCCTCTTTTAATAAAATTTAATAATCTTTCTTGATTAAAAGGTTTTTCTAAAAATTCAAAAGCTCCATCTTTGACAGAGTTTACTGCAATTTGGATATTTGCATGACCTGACATCATGATAACGGGAATATCTTTATTTTTTTTTTTAATTTGGCTTAGTAAATACAATCCATCTCTAGATTTTTCATCTAAAAGAACATCTAATAAGGCAAGATCAAAATGATCGTTATTAATTATGCTTTCGGCTTCTTTGATGGTTTCAGCGGAAACTACAGTATAGTGATTTTCAGTTAAGATTTCATTTAAAATGAACCTTATATCTTTTTCGTCATCAACTATTAAAATTTTTTTCATTTAATTTTGGAAGTGTAATTGTTACAAATGCCCCTTCTTGATCGTTTCTATTATCATAAAAAATTTGTCCGTTATGTTCATGAATAATTTTTGATACTATTGACAAACCTAATCCACTTCCATTTTTTTTTGTTGTGAAATAAGGATCGTCCTGCTTATTATTACCAGAGTCTTTAAAACCTACCCCATTATCAAAAATTGTAATCAAAAAATATTTTCTATCTTCAGATAAATTAGTAATTATTTCTCCGTCAGAATTTTTTTCCTCAATAGACTCAACTGAATTTTTATAAATATTTATCATCACTCTATTAATTTGATTTTTATCACAAAAAATATCACCATTTTTAATTGTATTATTGATTACAAACTTAATCTTTTCGTAGTTTAATCTATATGTTTCTGAAGCATCTAAAATAATTTTAGTTAAATTATTTTTTTCAAAAACTGGCTTTGGCATTCTTGCAAAGTCAGAAAAGTTATTTACCAATTCTGAAATTGCATTTATTTGGTTATCAATAATTAAAAGATGTTTTTTTGAATTATCATCATCAATAATTTTAGATTTGATTCTATCTAAAGATAATTGAATAGGTGTTAATGGGTTTCTAATTTCATGGGCTAATTTTCTTGCAATTACTTGCCAAGCCTCGAAACGACCAGATAAAATATTTTTTTGTTTTTGTTTTTTTATCTGTGAGACCATGTCACTAAAAATTAAATTTAAATTTTGAAAATCTTCATTTTTTGATTTTTCTAAGTTAATATCATAATCCCCTTCTCCCACTCTTTTGGCTGCTTTAAATAAATTATTAAGTGGTTTCGTCGTTTTTGCAGCAAAATTAATTCCAAAAATTGCAGACATCAATACAAGCAAAAGAGTAAAAATTATATAAATTGTAAAAAAAGTAATTTGTATTTTAAAAGTATTATTTTTTACCTGATAATAATATGTTGATGCGTCACCAGTCTCTTTTAAAAAAGAATTAATTTTTGCATCAACATTCTGAAATGAATATAAATATAAATTCTTATAATTATTTAACTTTATTAATGCGTATGTTTTCTTTTCTACTGCATTTGAAATAATTAATGGTTTTCCATTACTTGCTTGTAACAACATATTTTTAGATGGGGAAATATAATTGTTATTTGGTGTTTCAATTAACTTTCCATTTTTATCAATTAAAAATATATTTTTAACATCTCTAAAATTTAATTGAAATATTAGGTAATTCTTTAATTTTTTGTTATCAGATAAAAGTATTTTCTTATTTCTGTTTAAGTCATTGGCAATAAGTTTTAAATCTTTTACAATTGATTTTTGATAATCATTTAAATAATTGACAGCTATATTTCTTGAATTGTTAACTAAAGATAAGATTTTTTGATCAAACCAATTTTGAATACCATAGTTAAATATAATAATTGAAAAAATTGCAATTAACAAAGAAGGCAACGAAGATATAAGTAAAAAAGACAAAACTAAGTTTTTGCTAGTTTCTCCACCTAATTCTTTTGATTTTTTTTTTTGATAATTTTTATAAACTTTAACTGCAATAGAAATTATTAAAACTAATAATAAAATCAAATTTAAAATTAATAGAACTTCTACATTAAACTGACTTAATCTAAAATATCCAATGCCAATAAAAGTTTGAAGTGAGACAAAACCTAATACAATTGATGTTAAAAATAAAGTTGATAAAAAATATGTATTCGATAATAAATTTAATATATATTTCATGAATTTAGCAGTAATTATATTGGCCGCAGGAAACAGCACTAGATTTAAAAGTAATATTCCTAAACAATTTCATTTTTATAAAAAGGACATCCTTATAAACCATAGTATAAAAAAATTTGATGAAATCAAAGAAGTTAAGCAAATCCATGTTGGCATAAACAATAAATATCAAAAAAAATACAGCCCAACTATAAAAAAAACTAAAAAAGTTATATTTTTTAATGGAGGAAAATATCGATGTGACTCTGTTAAAAATGGTCTTAAAAAGATAAAAAATAATTATTCTCATGTTTTAATTCATGATGCAGCAAGAGCTGATGTATCAATTAAATTAATTAAAAAAATAATAAAACAATTAAAAAAAAATGATTGTGTTATACCAGTCATTAAAAGCTCAGATACAACCATTTATAAAAATTCATATGTCAATAGAAATCAAATTAAGTTGATACAAACACCCCAAGGTTTCAAACTAGATAAGATAAAAAAATTTCACAAAAAAAATATAGATAAAAAAATTACTGATGACTCAATTTTGTTTTATACTAACAAGGAAAAAATAAAAATAATAAATGGAGAAGAGCAAAATAAAAAAATAACTTATATTAAAGATTTAGGTTCCAAAGAAAAATTTTTTGGAATTGGGTATGATATTCATAAAATGTCACCAGGGTATAATTTATATATTGGTGGTATAAAAATACCTTCAAAGCATGGTGCTGTTGGTCATAGTGATGGGGACAGTCTTTTACACGCATTAATAGATAGTTTTATGGGTGCGGCTAGATTAGGTGATATTGGCACACTTTTTCCAAATAGCAAAAAATACAAAGGTATTAGATCGACCAAATTAATAAGAGAAATTATTATAAAATTAAAAATGATTAATTTAAAAATCTCCTCTATTGATTTAAATATTATTTTACAATCACCTAATTTAAAAAATTATAAGGAAAAAATTAAAAAAAATATTTCCAAGCTTTGTTTGATCAAACCAAATAAAATTAATATAAAAGCAAAAACAACAGATAAACTTGGAATTATTGGAAAAAATAAAGCACTTGCTTGTGAAGTAATTTCAACACTAGAAAATGCTTAATAATATTAATTATTTAATTTTTACGCTATTTAATATAGGCAAGCTACCAGCATCTGGTACCTTTGGCAGTATATTTACTATTATCTTTTATTTTGTTTTTTATAATTTTTTTTCAAATTTGATTTTTGTAATAATAATAATTGGAGTTCTTTTGTACTCATTATTTTTTTTACAAAAAATATTAAGTAACTTCTCAAAAGATGATCCTAAAGAAATTGTAATTGATGAATTTATTGGACAATTAATTCCATTAATAATTTGTGATGGAAATTTATTACTAATTTTATTATCCTTTATTAGTTTTAGGTTTTTTGATATTTTAAAAATATATCCTGCAAATATTTTTGATAAAAAGATTAAAGGGCCAATTGGAATTATTGGTGATGATATAATAGCTGGAATATATAGTTTTGTAATAATTTATGTTATTAAATTATATTTATGATTAATAAAAAAGTTATTAAAAAATTAATTAGAAAAAAAATCACTATATCTGTTGCTGAGTCGTGCACAGGAGGATTGATTGCGAGTGAAATAACTTCAGTTCCAAATTCATCAAATATTTTTAATCTTGGGTTAGTCACATATTCAAATCAATCTAAAGAAAAATTACTAAAAATTAAAAAACAAAATTTAAAAAAATATGGAGCTGTAAGTTCGCAAATATGTAAAGATATGGTTGAAAATCTCTTCAAAATATCCAACACTGATTTATGCATATCCACCACTGGTATTGCGGGTCCGAGCGGGGGTAGTAAATTGAAACCAGTAGGTTTAGTTTATGTTGGTATTAAGTTTAAAAAAAATTATAAAATTTATATGTATAATTTTAATAAAAAATTAGAAAGAAACAAAATTCAAAAAAAAACTGTAAACATTATATTTAATATATTAGATAAAATGATCTAATTTTTGTTTAAGTAATTAGCTCTATTTTCAAAAGATCTTAATATTTTATCAAAGCCGATATCAAACATTGAAGTTAACATTTTATTTAATAAAAAATTCTTAAGCTCTAAGTTTATAGAAAAAGATACTTCACACTCATTATTTGAAATTTTTTTTAAAGACCAGATATTTTCTAAATTTTTTAATGGACCTTTTATTGATTTAACTATTATTTTTTTCTTAACTTTATCAAAGTTTACACTGCTAGTATAAATATCTTTTGCAAAAGAATAACCTATTTCAAGATCTGCTATAATATCAATATTTTTTTCATTTTCTTTTTTAGATACTATTCTTGAGTCGCTGCACCAGGGTAAAAATTTTTTGTATTCGTCTATATCAAGTATTAACTTTTCTATTAGCTCAATTGGATAATTAAATTTTTTAACTATTTTTTTTTGAGGCAAGTTAAATAAGATTATTTTGTCTTTTTTCTTTTAATTTCTGAAAATCATCATCAGCATGATAACTAGATCTTGTCATAGGACTTGAGGATACTAATAGAAAACCTTTTGAATAAGCAATTTTTTTATATTTTTCAAAGTCCTCGGGAGGAATAAATTTTTTTATTGGATAGTGCCTGTCAGTTGGCTGTAGATATTGGCCTAAAGTTAAAAAGTCTACCTTTGCGCATCTTAAGTCGTCCATAACTTGATACAACTCATCTTCACTTTCACCTAAACCAAGCATTAAACCAGATTTTGTAAATATCTTATCATCATAATCTTTTGCTTCTTTTAGTAAGTTTATAGACTGAAAATAACGCGATCCAGGCCTTACTTTTGTATAATTAGAAGGGACAGTTTCAATATTGTGATTAAATACATCAGGTTTTGCCAAGATGATTTTTTTATACACATCGCCTTTTCTTAAGAAATCAGGTGTTAAAATTTCAACACTTGTATTTGGGTTTAATTTTTTTATTTCTAAAATTGTTTGAGCAAAATGTTCTGCACCGCCATCTTCTAAATCATCTCGATCAACAGAAGTAATAACTACATGTTTTAAATTTAAATCGTTCGTCGCTTTTGCAATTCTTGAAGGTTCCTTGCGATCTAGTGCATTTGGTAATCCTGTTTTAACATTACAAAACGCACAAGCCCTAGTGCAAGTATCTCCCATAATCATAAAAGTTGCATGTCTCTTGCTCCAACACTCAGATATATTGGGGCATCCTGCTTCTTCACAAACTGTATGAAGATTATTACTTTTTACTATTTCTTTAGTTTCATTATAAATTGAAGAATTTGATATTTTTACCCTAATCCAATCAGGTTTTCTCTGTATGGGATTTATTGGTTTGTTAATCTTTTCTGGGTGCCTTGGTTTCATTTAATTATTATGAGCTTTTCACCTTTTTTTCCAACTAAAAATTTTTTTCTATACATTTCATCAATAAATTCGAGATTTATTTTTGTTGTTAATGCTTCATTTTCTTCTTTTAATTGTTGGTTTTCAATTTTAAGATTTTTTTCAACTTCTACTAAACTTTGATATTCAAGTTTTTTATTTTGAAAAGAAAAATAACCTCTATTTCCATCAAAAAAATTAATTACAAAGTACATTATTAAAAAGATATTAATAATTATAAATTTATAATTCTTAAAAAATAAAAAAAACTTTTTCATTATATTGCTGACATCCCAGGATTCTTAAGTATTTCTTCAATATTTAACAATCTATTATATTTTGAAACTCTTTCAGATCTTGAAAGAGAACCTGTTTTGATTTGATTAGATTTTGTGGCGACTGCTAAATCAGAAATAAAAGTATCCTCAGTATCACCGGATCTGTGAGAGATAATTGTATTAAAGTTATTATCTTGAGCTAAATATATAGTTTTTAAAGTTTCACTGACGGTTCCTATCTGATTCAATTTAATTAAGATTGCATTTGCAGATTTTTCTTCAATACCTCTGTCTAACCTTTTGTGATTAGTTACAAATAAATCATCACCTACAATTTGAACCTTTTCACCTAGCCTTTTGGTTAAACTCGACCATGAGCTCCAATCATCTTCAAAAATTGGATCCTCAATTGATTTTATAGGATATTTATTTGTTAAGGATGAATAATAATCAATTAATTCTCCTGAGCTAATTTTTTTATTAGTTATAATTGAATAATTTTTACCATCATATAATTCATTGGAAGCAACATCTAAACATAAAGTTACATCTTTACCTGGTTTAAATCCTGATTTGTTTATGGACTCTAAAATCAAATCTATTGCCTCTTCATCAGAATTTAAATTCGGGGCAAAACCACCTTCGTCACCTACGCTTGTATTCATTTTATTTGCTTCAAGTATTTTTTTTAAATTTTGTATTGTTAAAAAAGCTATCTGCATGCATTCTTCAAAAGAATTTGCTCCATCAGGTCTAATCATAAATTCTTGAATATTCAGGGAATTATTTGCGTGTGCACCACCATTAACAATATTCATTAATGGAAAAGGTAATTTATATTTTTTATCTTTTGACAAATACTCAAATATTTCTTTTTTTTGACTTTGAGCAGCAGCTTTACAATTAGCTATAGAAACAGACAGAATTGAATTTGCTCCTAATTTAGATTTATTATCTGTACCATCTAAATTAATTAATAATTCGTCAATATTTTCTTGATCTAAAGAATCTTTTCCCTTTAGATGATTGTTAATCAAATTGTTCACATTTTCGACTGCATTAAAAACGCTTTTATTAAGATATTTAGAATTTTCATCTCTTAACTCACAAGCCTCGTAACTACCAGTTGATGCACCGGATGGTACTATAGATGTTCCAATTGAACCGTCCTCAAGTTTTACATTTGATTGAACAGTTGGAAAACCTCTGCTATCAAATACCTGTCTAGACTTAATCTCAATTATTTTTGTCATCAAAAACTGTTTTGTTTAACCAAATCATCTATTTTTTTTATATTATTTAAAAAATTTTCTAAATCAGATAAATTTAACATATTTGGTCCATCTGAGGGTGCGTTATCTGGATCATCATGAACTTCTAGAAAAAGACCCGCAACCCCTACTGCGATTGCGGCTTTAGATAAATCATAAATAAACTCTCTTTCCCCACCACTTGAATCGCCTTTTCCGCCAGGTTGCTGGACTGAGTGCGTAGCGTCAAATATAACTGGGTACTGTTCTTTTTTTAATATAGATATCGATCTCATATCTGAAACTAAAGTATTGTAGCCAAAAGATACTCCTCTCTCAGTTACTAAAATATTATCATTATTTGAATCTGATATTTTTTTTATTACATTTTTCATATCCCACGGAGCTAAGAACTGGCCTTTTTTAATATTTACTATTAAATTTGTTTTTGCTGCAGAAATTAACAAGTCTGTTTGTCTACACAAAAATGCCGGGATTTGGATAATATCAACTACATTTTTAACTTGATTACATTGTTCTGGTGAATGAACATCAGTTAAAATTGGTAAATTAAAATTCCTCTTAATTTCTTCGAATACTTTAATAGATTTATCTAAACCAATACCTCTTTCGGACTTTAAACTTGTTCTATTAGCCTTATCGAAAGAGGTTTTATAAACTAAGTTTATTTCTAATTTATTAGTAATTTTTTTAATTTCTTCTGCCATGAACATGGCATGATCTCTATTTTCAAGCTGGCAAGGTCCAGAAATTAAGAAAAAAGGGAGATCGTTCGAAACATTAAATTTTTTTAAACTAATTTGTTTGCTCATTTACTTTTTGTTTTTAGCGGCTTTTATAAAAGATGCAAATAAAGGGTGTGGAGAAAGTGGCCTAGATTTAAACTCGGGGTGAAATTGTACACCCACGAACCACGGATGAGAATTTAGCTCAATAATTTCAGTTAATTTATTATTATTTGATAATCCAGAAAAAATTAACCCCTTGCTTTCAAATTTGTTTTTGTAAGCAATATTAACTTCGTATCTATGTCTATGTCTTTCATATATTTTTTTTGATTTATATATTTTCTTAACCATAGATTTTTCATTAAGATTGCATTCATATGAACCTAGCCTCATTGTTCCACCCAGCTTCTTTAAGTCACCTTTTTTTAACATGCCATCCTTATACCACTCTTCTATCAATCCGATTACAGGTATACAATTTTTGTTTAATTCAGTTGAGTTTGCATTTCTTAATTTTAAAACATTTCTAGCAAATTCAATTAGTGATAACTGCATTCCAAAACAAATACCAAAAAATGGAATTTTATTTTCTCTTGCAAATTTTATGCATTGTATTTTACCTTCGGTTCCTCTTTTCCCAAATCCTCCTGGTATTAAAATACCATCTGCGTTTTTTAATTTATTTTTAATTTGATTTTTCTTTAATTTTTCAGAGTCTATTTTGTTTAGATTCACTTTAATACTATTCGCTAAACCACCATGGATTAAAGCTTCATCAATAGATTTGTATGCATCTTTTAAATCAACATATTTTCCAACAACAAAAATATTTACTTCTTTTTTAGAATTTAGAATAATATTTTTAGTCCTGTACCATGGTTTCAAATTAGGTTGTTTTTTGTTTTTTATATTGAAATGTTTTAAAACCTGATAATCAAATTTTTCTTTATAAAAACTAATTGGTGCTTCATAAATTGTTTTAACATCTACAGTTTGAATAACATTTTCAATGTTAACATTGCAAAATAAAGATATTTTTTTTCTTTGACCTTTTGGTAAAGTGATTTCTGATCTACAAACTATAATATCCGGTTGTATTCCCAAGCTTCTCAATTCTTTCACAGAATGTTGTGTAGGTTTAGTTTTTATCTCTTCAGAGGATTTTAAGTAGGGAACAAGAGTTAAATGAACAAATAAACTTTTATCTTTTCCAATATCGTTTGAAAATTGCCTAATTGCTTCTAAAAAAGGAAGGCTTTCGATATCCCCAACTGTTCCACCAATTTCACATATAATAAAATCATATCCACTAGTTTTTGCTTTTATGAAATCCTTGATTTGATTTGTTACATGAGGAATTACTTGAACAGTGTTACCCAAATATTTACCGGATCTTTCTTTTTCCAAAATTTGAGAATAAATTTTACCTGTTGTGACATTATCAAGCGATGTAAGATTTATATCGATAAATCTCTCATAGTGACCTAGATCTAAATCTGTTTCTGCTCCATCATCAGTAACAAAAACCTCTCCATGCTCAAAAGGATTCATTGTACCAGGATCAATATTTAAATACGGATCAAGTTTTCTGATTTTAACTTTATACCCTCTGCTTTTAAGTAAGTAGCCCAATGAAGCTGAGGAAAGACCTTTTCCAAGGGATGATACCACACCGCCAGTTACAAATATATAACGCGCCATGGAAGGTCTTTATATTTTAAATATGTAAATAGTAAAACTTTTTATTATTTGGATTTTGGTATTTTTGGAGAGTTATCTTCTTTTTTCTCTATTTTATCTATAACAGAACTATTCTTTGCATCGTTTCTATGCATTGCTGTGAGTGTAATGCTTGTGATTATGAACATAATTGCAACTACAGAAGTGAATTTTGTTAAAAAACTACCTGCACTTCTTGACGACATAAATGAGTCGCTGCCAGAAGAACCTATTCCAAGAGCGCCACCTTCAGATTTTTGCATTAAAACAGAGCCAATTAATAAAAAGGCTAATATCACATGTATGGTTAAAATTATATTTTCCACGAAGACTAGATATAATACTTTTTAATAATATCAATGAAATTTTGTGTTTTCAATGATGCGCCACCAATCAAAAATCCATCACAACAATCTATATTTTTTAAACTTGATATATTTTTTGATGAAACTGAACCTCCATATAAAACTGGAACATTTTTTTTAAAATCTTTTCTAATTAAATCTTTAATTTTTTTAAAAAAACTGTCCAAATATACTTTCTCCGGAATTAAGCCTGTGCCGATTGACCAAATTGGCTCATATGCAATGACTATATTTCCAAGGTGCCTTTTATTGTCTTTAAATGCTGAATAAATTTGGCTTTTAACTTTATTAAAAGATTTTTTATTTTTAAATTCATTAAAGGTTTCGCCAACACACAAAATAGCTTTTAAATTTTTGCTTGAAGCAAACTCAATTTTTTTATTTATATCTTTGTCTGTTTCACCTTCATTTCTATTTTCCGAATGACCTATAATTGTGTATTTGCAACCCAGTTGTCTTACCATTTTAGCACTCACAGATCCTGTAAATGCTCCATAATCAATTGATGAGGCAGCAATATTTTGCGACCCGATTTTTATAACAGAGATTTTTTTATGATTGATCAAACCTAACAATGTGAACGGTAAACAGAAAATGCAGTTTAAATTAATTTTTTTTTTAAAATTTTTTAAAAATTTTTCAATTTTATATATCCGGTCAAGGTCTTTAGGCTCACCGTTCATTTTCCAATTTGCAATAAAATACTTTTTTGAATACATTTTTATATTATTAAGGTAAATAACATTCACATATCAAGAAAAAATGCAAAGCCTAACTAAAAAAATAGCTATCACAATTATGACGGGAATAATTATTATTGTTTTTGGCGCTTGGGGTATGGGCGATTTATTTAGTGATGGTAATAAAAACATTATAGCTCAAATAAAAGATAAAAAAGTTTATACAAAAGATTATATTGAATCTGCGCGTAACTATGTAAATAGAAAAAATAAAACTGAATTAACAGATGCTGATCACTCGTTAATATTAAATGATCTTTTGGCTGAAAAAATTTATGAAAAATTTGCAGAAGATCTTGGAATAATTATTAACGATGATGCTCTAGCGTATTATATTAAATCTCTTGAAAACTTTAAAGATAGCAATGGAAAATTTTCAAGAGTAGAATACGAAAAATTTTTACTTTTGAATAATATAAATGTAAAAAAATTAGAAGAACGTTTAAAGAAAGAATTAATTAAAAATTTAGTTGTAAAAGTTTTTACCAACGGTGTTTCATCAACAGATTACCATATAAAGAAAATAGAAAATGAATTTTTAAAGCAAATTAATGCTGAGTTTTATCAAATTGAAAATCATGAAAAAATTTCAGATGAAAAAATAGAAAAATATTTTAATCAAAATAAACAAAAATTTTCTTTAGGTGAATTAAGAGAAGGAGAAGTTGTAAAATTAGATAATAAAACTCTTGGTTTTGAAAAAGAAAATAATCAATTTTATAAATTATTAAACAATATAGAAAATGACGTGGTAAATAATTTAAACTATATTGATTTAAAAAAAAAATATAACTTAAAAACCTCACTCTTAGAAAAAATTAATAGAAACGGTATAAATAAAAATCGTTTATTATCTGAACAAAATCAATTCAAAGAAATCTTATTCTCATTAACTGAAAATTTTAAAACAGAAATAATTGAAATAAAAAATGTTAAATATCTAGTGCATTTAAAAAATATTATTAAAGATTACGAGGTAAAATTAGAAACTGGAATTAAAAAAGAAATTCAAGATATCTTAAACTATGAAAAAAATAAAACGCTAGCAAAAAATATAACAGAATCAAATGATGATAATATTTTTAAAATTTCTGCAGAAAAATATAACTTGAAAATAGAAAATGTTTTTTTTGAAAATATATTAGATAATAACAAAATATTTAGTCAAAAGAATGTCGAAAAAATATTTAGTGCAGAAGAAAACAAAGTATTGAGCATTAATGAAAAGAACAAAATTTATATTTTAAAAATAAAAAAAATATCTAAAAATAAAAATAAAATTGATAACTTGAATAAAATTCTTAAAAATCAAACAAAACAAGAATTTAAAACTTTAATTTTAAGAGACCTGGATGCTTATTTAATTAAAAAATATCCCATAAATTTAAACGAAAGAGTTTTAAATCAGGTTAAAAATAGTTTTTAATGATTTCTCAAAAAAAAATTGAATTTAATAAATTTAAAAAAAAAAATAAATTCTCGATTACATATATAATCGAAAAAAATACCCCAATTAATAAAATAGATATTTTGATAAATAATGTTCTTCGAAAAAAAAATTCATTCATATTTGAGTCTGTTGAAAAAGCAAAGACTAGAGGTAGGTACACTATTTTTGGTTTCAAACCAGATTTAACACTCAAAATAATAAATAAAAAAATTTTTCTTAATAATAAAAAAATAAAAAAAAAATTAGAGCCAAAATTATTTTTAGAAAAATTTATTAAAGACTTTAATTTTAAATTACCCTCTACCCTTCCTAAAATGTCAATGATGTTATCAGGATATTTAGGTTACGATATAATTAGATATTACGAAAATATACCTGATAAAAATAAAGATGATTTAAATATACCTGATGTCAAACTTATTAGACCTAATTTTATCTATATTCATGACAACCAAACTAATAAAATG
>NZ_JBNAIW010000015.1:0-22995 GCF_052047895.1 Candidatus Pelagibacter sp. HIMB1517 | reverse complement strand
TCTTAGTTTAGTTTGATTATCTATTATTAAATCAAAATAATCTAAATTATTTTTTTTTGCTAACTTTTGTGATTGAAAATAGTGATTTAACCTAAAGCCAAAATATCTTGGGAAATTTTTAATAATTTTTATATTATTATTTTTTAATCCTTTTAGAGAATTTTCAAAATAATAATTTTCATAGTCATTTGCATAATAATATAATTTTATATTTGGATAATTTTCATTAAACCAATTTAGCAAAGGGACATATTGGATAGTATCTCCCAAACCTCCACCTGAATTTATGATTAAAATATTTTTTATTTTTTCAAGCAATTTTAAGATAATTTAGATTTTAAATTACCATCGATAGCTTCTAAGAACTGATTAGTAGTCAAAAATTTTGTATCTTTACCAACCAATAAAGCTAGATCTTTCGTCATTTGTCCAGATTCAACTGTATTTATACATACTTCTTCAAGCGAGTTAGCAAACTTGATTAACTCATCATTACCATCTAATTTTCCTCTATGAACTAATCCTCTTGTCCAGGCAAAAATAGAAGCTATTGGATTTGTAGAAGTTTCTTTTCCTTGCTGATGCTGCCTATAGTGCCTTGTTACAGTTCCATGAGCGGCTTCAGATTCTACAGTTTTCCCATCTGGCGTCATTAACACGCTAGTCATTAGTCCAAGAGAGCCATAACCTTGAGCAACGGTATCACATTGAACATCACCGTCGTAATTTTTACACGCCCAAACAAATTTTCCAGACCATTTAAGAGCACAAGCTACCATGTCATCGATTAGTCTATGCTCATAGCTTAATCCATTTTTTTCAAATTCTGATTTAAATTCTTTATCGAACACTTCTTGAAAAATATCTCTAAATCTTCCATCATATGCTTTTAAAATTGTATTTTTTGTAGACATGTAAACCGGCCATTTTCTTTGTAAGCCATAATTCATAGAAGCTCTTGCAAAATCTCTGATCGACTCATCTAAATTATACATTGAAAGAGCAATTCCAGATGAAGGAAAATTAAATACTTCATGCTCGATGTTGTTTTTTCCATCTTCTGATTCCCATTTAATTGTAAGCTTACCTCTTCCAGGAACTTTAAAATCTGTTGCTCTATATTGATCACCAAAAGCGTGACGGCCAATAACGATAGGATCAGTCCAATGAGGAACAAGCCTTGGAACATTTTTGCAAATTATTGGTTCTCTAAAAATTGTACCTCCTAAAATATTCCTAATAGTACCATTTGGAGACTTCCACATTTTTTTTAACCTGAATTCTTCAACTCTATCTTCGTCAGGAGTAATAGTCGCACATTTTACACCAACATTGTATTTTTGAATTGCTTTAGCGCAGTCTATTGTGATTTGATCATCTGTATTATCTCTACTTTCCATTCCTAAGTCATAATATTTTAGATCTATATCTAAATAAGGAAGTATCAGCTTATCTTTGATAAATGACCAAATAATTCTAGTCATTTCATCACCATCTAATTCTACTACTGGATTTTTAACTTTAATTTTACTCATTTGATAATAAAGAGTTGTCTTATATACTTTTAATTAATAATAAATCAAGCATATACAATGATAGATGTAATTTTACCAAAGCTGCATAAAGAAGGTCACAAATTTTTAACTATTAGTTTGATTGTAACCTTTGTTTTTTTATTATTTTCAAAATTTCTCGGCTTATTGGGAATTGTAGTTTCTATTTGGGTTTTTTATTTTTTTAGAGATCCTGAAAGATACCCAATAAATGATAGCAATTTTTTAGTAGCACCAGCAGACGGGATGGTATGTCAGATAGAAGAAAATATAAGCGGACCCAAAGAATTTTCTTTGGAAAATGAAAAATTTACAAAGGTAAGTATTTTTATGAATGTATTTAATTGTCATGTTAATAGATTTCCAATTGAGTGCAAAGTTGATGAGGTTTTTTATAAACCTGGCGAATATTTAAATGCATCTTTGGATGATGCTAGTCAAAAAAATGAAAGAAATTTAATAAAAATAAATTCAGTTTTAAATGATAAAATTATAGTTACACAAGTTGCCGGACTTGTTGCCAGGAGAATAATCTCATATTGCAATTCTGATGATCATTATAAACAGGGACAGTCATTTGGCATTATTAGATTTGGAAGTAGGGTTGATTTATTTTTTTCAAATAATTTTAAAGTTTTAGTAAAAAAAGGACAGACAGTTGTTGCGGGGGAAAGTTTAATAGCAGGTAGAAAAACATTAAGTGTAAAAGCTTAAAGATGAAAAAAATTGATTTTAGAATTGCGTTACCCAACTTTATTACAATTTTAGGATTATGTATTGGTTTAAATTCTATAAAATTAGCTTTTGAAGGAAATTTTGAAAAGTCTATAATTTTTATTGTTATTGCTGCAATATTAGATTCTATTGATGGGAGAATCGCAAGATTGATAAATGGAACATCTAAATTTGGCGCAGAACTAGATTCTTTAACTGACTTTGTTAATTTTGGAGTTTGTCCAGGTTTGATAATTTATTTTTGGTCTTTAAGTAATATTAAGTTTTATGGCTGGATAGTATCTTTAATATTTGTAGTTGCCTGCTGTTTAAGATTGGCAAGATTTAATTTATCAAATGAAAATTACTTCAAAAATGATTGGAGAGTAAATTTTTTTTCTGGAGTTCCTGCTCCAGCCGCAGCTGGTCTAATATTATTACCCATGATATTTTCATTTTCAGAATTTAATTACATATATTTAAAAAATGATTTTCATAATCTTATAATGGTAATTATTGTTTCATTTTTAATGGTAAGTAAAATTCCAACTTATGCATTTAAAAAAATACAAATAACAAAAAATATTTTTATTATTTTAGCTTTTATTTTTGTTTTATATTTTGGATTATTATTCAACAAAACTTACGAAACTTTAGTAATTACTGGAATTTTTTATCTTCTATTAATCCCAATAAGTTTTTTTAATTTTATAAATTTAAAAAAAACTTATGAAAAAAAAGCAAAAAGAAAAGATGGTGACAGCATAATTTCTGATGAAATTTTTTAACTTTGGTTAAATTTAAAAAGAAAAGCTTAAGTGGCAGTTCCAAAAGATGGATCCAGAGACATTATAATGACAGCCTTGTTCTTAAAGCAAAAAAAGAAGGATTCAGGTCGAGGGCAGTATTTAAATTGGAAGAGATTAATAAAAAAATCAACTTTCTAAAAACTAATCAAAGTATCATTGATCTTGGCTCTGCTCCTGGAAGCTGGTCGCAGTATTTAAGTAAAAAAGGATTTAAAAATATTTTAGCTGTAGATGTAATTAAAATGGAAGATTTAAAAGAAGTTAGTTTTATCCACGGTGATTTTACAGATAATAATGTACAACAAAAAATACTAGAAAGATATAAAATCATTAATGTTGTCCTTTCTGATATTGCAGTAAATACAACTGGAAATAAAAAGTTAGACTCTTTTAAAACTAATTCAATTTGCCTAGATGTATTAGATTTTGCATATAAAAATCTTTGTAAAGAAGGCTATTTACTATGTAAATTCTTTAATGGGGAGCTGGACAAAGAAATAATAAAATATTCTAAAGTGAATTTTAGTGTTAACAAAATAATTAAACCAAAATCTAGCAGAAAAGATTCAAAGGAAATGTATTTGTTTTGTAAAAAATAATAAGATCTTCAAATTGACAATAAATTATAAATATCATAATTACGTATATGGAAATATCCAAAGCATATACATTTGACGACGTTCTTTTAGTACCGAAAAAAAGTAATGTTCAACCAAGTTCATGTTCCACTGCAACGCAAATTTCTTCTAATATCAAACTAGAAATTCCAATAATCTCTGCTGCAATGGATACCGTGTCAGAGTCTAAACTTGCAATTGCAATGGCTCAGTTAGGTGGTGCAGCGTGTTTGCACAAAAATCTTTCTATAGAAAGTCAAGTAAATGAAGTTTTGAAAGTTAAAAAATATGAATCTGGAATGGTAGTAGACCCAATTACTATTGGTCCAGAAAATTCAATCCTAGAAGTAAAAAATATAATCAAAGAAAAAAATATTTCTGGCATACCTGTGGTAAATAAAAAAAATGAAATTTTAGGCATTATCACGAATAGAGATCTCAGATTCAGTAGAAATGACAAAGCTAAAGTCAAAGATCTTATGACAAAAAAAGTTATCACAATCAAAGAAGGTTATTCAAGTAATGAGGCAAAAAAACTATTACACAAATATAGAATTGAAAAATTAATTGTAACAAATAATAAAAAAAAATGTTTAGGATTGATTACTGTTAAAGATATCGAGAAGTCAGAAAAATTTCCATTAGCATCTAAAGACAAAAAAAAATCACTTATCGTTGGAGCCGCTGTTGGAGTTGGTCAAGATGGTTTGAATAGAGCTTATGCATTAATTGAGTCAGGTTGTGATTTTTTAGTAGTTGATACAGCTCATGGTCATTCCCAAGCTGTTATAGATACAGTAAAAAAAATTAGATCAAACAACAATCGAATTTCACTAATTGCAGGAAATATTGCTACAGAGGATGCCGCTATTGAATTAGCAAAATTAAAAGTCGATGCTGTTAAAGTTGGTATCGGTCCAGGTTCAATATGTACTACTAGAGTTGTTGCGGGAATAGGCTATCCTCAATTTTCAGCAATTTTAAATGTAAAAAAAGGTTTAAATAAATTTAAAAATGTCAAACTAATAGCAGATGGGGGGATAAGATATTCAGGTGATATTGCTAAAGCACTTGGGGCCGGAGCTGATGCAGTAATGATAGGCTCGTTATTAGCAGGAACAGATGAGACTCCAGGAGAAATATTTTTCTATCAAGGAAGATCATATAAATCTTATAGAGGAATGGGATCTATTGCTGCAATGGCTAGAGGTTCGGCAGATAGATATTTTCAACAGGACGTCAAAGATCAATTAAAATTAGTTCCAGAAGGAATAGAAGGTAGAGTTCCATATCGTGGACCAGTCAAAAATATTATAGAGCAATTGGCAGGGGGGTTAAAATCATCCATGGGCTATTTAGGTGCAATAAACCTCGAGCAATTTAAAAAAAATGCAAAATTTATTGAAATTTCTAACTCTGGCATTAAAGAAGGACATGTTCACGATGTACAAATCACAAAACAATCACCGAACTATCCTATAAATGAATAGAAGCATAATTATAATATTAGTTACTTTTTTTTTATCCTTTAATGTTTTTGCTGTTGAAAATAATTATTTTGAATTAGGAAAGAAAAATTTTGATTTAAACCAATTAGATAAATCAAAATTATATTTCGAAAAAGATATTGTAAGAAATACTAAAAACTCAAAAAGCTATCTATATTTAGCAAAAATATTTAAAGCAATGAAGCAGAACGATGAATTTGAAAAGAATCTAAATACTGTTTTACTGTTAGAGCCTAAAAATGAAGAAGCATTATATTATCTTATCATTAAAAAAATAAATGATGGAGATTATAATCTAGCAAAAAAGAAAATAGAAATTTTTAGTTCATCTTGCAATAAAATGTGCAAAAAAAACAGTGAATTAAGGGAATTAATTAATAAATTTAAATCTTAATGAGTCAATCTGATCAAAAAGTAATAATTATTGATTTTGGGTCTCAAGTTACTCAGTTAATCGCAAGACAAATAAGAGAACTTGGAGTTTATTGTGAATTAATAAATTACAAATTCTTTAATAAATTAAACAAATTTGATAAATCTGTTAAAGGAATAATTTTATCTGGCGGTCCAAAATCAACCTTAAATAAATCTGCTCCAAAAATAAATATTAGTAAAATTAATCAAAATATCCCAATACTTGGTATATGTTATGGACACCAATTAATTTCTAATTTTTTTGGAGGCAAAACAAAGTTTTCAAAAAAAAAAGAGTTTGGCAACGCAACTCTTTTTGAAAAAAAAAAATCATTATTAACAAATGGTTTTTTCAAAAATAAAATCAACACTGTTTGGATGAGCCATTCAGACTCTGTTGATATAATACCAAGAAAATTTAAAGTAATTGCCTCAAGTTCAAATTCTAAATTTGCAATATTAGAGCATAAGGAAAGAAAAATATATTCGACCCAATTTCACCCTGAAGTTTTTCATACAAATAATGGAAAAAAAATTTTCTTTAATTTTTTATTTAAAATATGCAATGTTAGAAAAAATTGGACAGACAATAAAAAAATATCAAACATCATAAATAAAATAAAATTTTCTGTTAAAAATAATGAGAAGGTTTTATGTGCTTTGTCTGGTGGTGTTGATAGCAGTGTATTGGCTCATTTATTATTTAAAGCAATTAAGCGCAATTTAATATGTGTTTACGTGGATACAGGATTAATGAGGATGGGGGAGACAGAGGAAATAAATAGAATTTTTAAAAATAAATTTAAAAAATCTTTTTATATAATTAATGCTAAGAATATTTTTTTAAAAAAATTAAAAAACATATCAGACCCAGAAAAAAAAAGAAAAATTATAGGAAATATTTTTATTAAAATTTTTGAAAATTTTACAAAAAAAAATAAAAATATTAAATTTTTAGCGCAAGGAACGCTTTACCCTGATTTAATAGAAAGTAAGAGTTTTTCAGGAAGCCCGACATCAATTATTAAATCTCATCACAATGTAGGCGGCCTACCAAAAAAAATGAAATTAAAGTTGATTGAACCCTTTAATGAAATGTTCAAAGATGAGGTAAGAAAAATTGGAAAAAGCCTGAATGTAGATCAATATTTGTTAAATAGACATCCCTTTCCTGGGCCAGGTCTGGCAATTAGAATTCCAGGCAGTATTGATAAAAAAAAAATCAATATTTTGCAGAATGCTGATAAAATTTTTATCGATGAACTTAAAGCTAGAAATATTTATAAAAATATTTGGCAGGCTTTTGCTGTATTGTTACCAGTTAAAACTGTAGGGGTAATGGGAGATTCTAGAACTTATGATTATGTTTGCGCTTTAAGAGCTGTAACTTCTATAGATGGTATGACAGCCGATTATTATAACTTTAAACATAAGGATATATCTGAGATTTCAAATAGAATTATAAATGAAGTTAATGGAATAAATAGGGTTGTATATGATATAACTTCTAAACCACCGGGCACTATTGAGTGGGAGTAGAATATGAAAAAAATAAAAATTAAAAATAAAAAAAAAATAGTTTGCTTAACAGCCTATAATAAATTTACTGCAGAGATAGTAGATAATTATTGTGACTTAGTACTAGTTGGAGACTCTTTGGGAATGGCTTATTATGGTAACAGCTCGACTAGATCTGTTCACTTAGATGATATTATAAGACACGGCAAATCTGTAAGGAAAGGTATAAAAAAATCTATATTAGTAGTTGATATGCCATTTGGAACTTATAGGAATAAAAACGATGCTAAAAAAAATGCATTAAAAATAATCAAAGAAATCAAATGTGATGCCATTAAACTAGAAGGTGGCAGTAATGTTGTGAAAATTATATCTCATTTAGTCAAAAACAATATTAATGTGATGGGCCATATTGGTTTGCTTCCACAAAAAGTTAAATCAAAAAAAGATTATAAGATTTTAGGAAAAGACAAAATTGAACAAACTAAAATTATAAATGATTTAATAAGTATACAAAAAGCGGGTGTTTTTTCGGTTGTCCTAGAAGGAGTAAAAGAAGATCTGGCAAAAAAAATAGTTAAAAATTCAACAGTACCAATTATTGGTATTGGTGCATCCAAAAACTGCCATGGTCAAATTTTAGTATTAGAAGATATGCTAGGATTATTTGATAAAGTTCCAAAGTTTGTAAAAAAATATTTTAATCTTAAAAAAGAAGTTAGCAATGCTGTAAAAAGATATTCTAAAGATGTGATAATTGGAAAATTTCCTACAAATAAAAATATTTATAGATAATAATGGATAATCTTGAAACTGAACTCAAAGAAGAAGTATTAAGAGATAAAATTAATAGGTTTTATCATAAAAACAAAATTTTTTTAAAATCTGCTTTATTGTTTTTTATAATAGTTCCAATATTAATTCAGATATATTTATATTTTGACTATAAGAAAAAAGAAAATTCTCTCTCAGAATATTTACGAGCCGAAATTTTGCTAAATACTGATGCCAATAAAGCAATTGAAATTTTAAATAAACTTAAAAAAACTAGCAATCAAACAGTTATGTTGCTATCTATAAACAAGCTTTTAGATTATTATTTAGAAACCAATAGTTCAAAACAAGCTTTAGATTTAATTAATAATGTAGATTTTAATATAAAGGCAAGTTATTTAAAAGAATTACAAGATATAAAAAAAGTCATTATTAGTTTTGAGTCGATAGAAGAACGTGAAATTTTAAAACTTTTAAAAATAAGTGATGGAGATACCTTTGGACTTTTAAAAAATAAATTGCTTTATGATTACTACATAAAAAATAATCAAGTTAAAAAAGCTTCACAAATAAAAAATATTAAATAATGATAAAATTTATTTTAGCTTTTTTTTTATTTTTATTTTCATGTGGAAAAAAAGACGACCTTGTTGATATAGAATCTTTTATTAATCAGGGAAAAAAAATAAATTTAATTGATAGAAAAAATTTAAATAGTCAGGAAATAATTAAAATAAAATCATTAGAAAAATCTAATTATGCTATATATAAAAATTGGAGTGAGTCAGGTCAGAATTCTAAAAATTACATAAAACCTACCAAGGTGTTTTTTGAAAAAAAAAAAAGACAAATTTCAAAAAAATTTAATAAATTTATTATTCATAATAACAATATCATAACCATAAACTCAAAATCTAATATCATCATATATAGTTTAGATTTCAAAAAAATTAATTCCAAAAAAATCTATAAAAGAAAAATTTACAAAAATTATAATGTTAACTTCTCAATTATTGCTTATAAAAATAATTTATATATTTCAGATAATTTAGGAAATGTACATTCTTTTAAGATAAAAAATTTAGAACTAAACTGGAAGAAAAACTTTGGCGTTCCATTTAGATCAAATTTAAAAATTTACGAAAATAATTTGTTTATTATAAATAGTAATAGTAAAATTTTTTCTATAAATATAAATAATGGAAATTTAAATTGGAGTTTTGAAACATCTTCAAAAAAATTGAAAGATGATAGTTCATATCAAATTGCCATTTATAATAATAATATTTTTTTTACCAATGATAGTTCTGAAGTATATTGTTTAGATTTAGCCGCAAAAAATATTAAATGGTCTTTAATATTTGATAATGAAAACTTTGAAAATTTACCATTAATTTCTAGCTCGAGTCCAATTACTATCGATGATAGTGGCATTGTGTACATATCTAATAATAATGGAAATACTTATAGTATAGACTCAAATACTGGTTTGCTGAGATGGTCTGCTCCAATTTATTCTACGAATAGATTTGTTGTCTCTAAAAATTATTTATTTAGCGTTTTTGAAAATTATATTTTTATAATTAATAAAAATAATGGAAAAATTTTATTTAATAAAAAGATTTCATTAACAAAAAAAAATAAAAAACTTTTATTTAAAGATGTTTTAATAAATCAAAAAAATGTTTATCTGTTTGATATCAATGGATATTTAGTTACAATTAACAAATCTGATTTGACAAAATACAAAGTTAATAAATTTTTTAAAAAATATTCTGATTTGATTATAATAAATAACAGCCTTTATGTGAACACTGGTGATGCAATTTACGAATACTAATGAATGAAAACTTTAATGTATGTATAGTTGGAAAGCCTAATGTTGGAAAATCAACGATTTTTAATAAAATATTAGACAAAGATATTTCTAAAGTTGGCCAAGTTGCTGGTACAACAATATACCCAATATCATCTTCTAAAGAGTTTAAAAATATCAATATTAATCTAATAGATTTAGGCGGATTAAAGAAAAAGTCAAAATCTTATGAAGGTAAACAAAAATTAATTACAAGCCATACAATAAAACAAATAAATTTATCAGACGTAGTATTTTTTATTTTAGATGGTAATGACGAAATTACAAAAAATGACAAACAACTATTTAGATTAATCTTAAATAAATTAAAAAATGTTATTGTAATTGTTAACAAAACTGATTTGATTAAAGAAAATCTAAAAAAAAAAGAAGATTATTTTAAATTTTTTTTTAAAAAAAATTATCCTAATATTTTGTTAAAACCGATATTTATTTCAGCTTTGAAAAATGTTAAAAAAGAATTTTTGCTTAAAAAAATATATGAACTATTTTTAAATACAAAAAAAATTATTAAAAATAAAGATGTAAATTTAGCACTAAAAAATATTTTAGAAAAACATCAGCCAGTTTATTCAAAAAAAAGTAGACCGACTATAAAATTCTTAAGACATGTTAATTCTAAGCCTATGATATTTAAAGCTTTTGGCAACAAGCTTACTTCATTAAGTAAAGATTATAAAAATTTTTTTATTAAGCAGGTTTTAATTAATTTAAAAATTTATAATCAAATTGTTGTTATAAAATATTTAAATAATAATAATCCTTATTCCAAGTCTTAAAGCCTTACATTGCTTAATAGCGATAGCTGGTTGTTTTTTTCAAACTGGTTAAGTTGATCAACAGGTTGGACAGGGTAATCACCAGTAAAACAGTGGTCAGTAAACTGTGGTGCAGAATTATTTCTTCCAGAATAACCTAGAGCTTTATATAATCCTTCAATAGTCAAAAATTGCAAAGTATCTACTCCAATAACTTTTCTTATTTCCTCAATAGAATGATTTGCAGCAATTAAATCTTTTATATTAGGCGTATCAATGCCATAGTAGTCTGGGTGCTTTATTGGAGGGCTTGATATACAAAGGTGAATTTCTTTAGCTCCAGCATTGTAGAGCATATCTACAATCTTTTTTGAAGTGGTGCCCCTAACTATAGAGTCATCAACAAGTATAAGTTTTTTGTTCTTTATGATTTCTTTATTTGCATTGTGTTTTAATTTTACCCCAAGCTGCCTAATTTGTTGAGTCGGTTCAATAAAAGTTCTACCAACATAGTGATTTCTTATAATTCCCATATCATAGGTTATTTTAGATTGATTAGAATAACCTATTGCAGCTGGTATACCAGAATCTGGTACCGCTGTTACAATATCGGCATCAATAGTATTTTCTTTTGCTAATTCTTCACCTAATTTTTTTCTATATTCATGTACTGCTTTACCGCCAACAATACTGTCAGGTCTGGAAAAATAAACATATTCAAATACACAGGGCCTTGCTTGCACTTTAGGAAAAGGCTTAATACTTTCAGCTCCATTTTTATCTATTACTATTATCTCTCCATTTTCAATCTCTCTAATAAATTCAGCACCTATAATATCAAGAGCACAAGTTTCTGATGATAAAATGTAAGAATCTTTTAATTTACCTAGTACCAAAGGTCTAATGCCAAAAGGATCTCTTATGCCAACAAGTTTTTTATTTGTCATAATAGTTACAGCATAGCCACCCTGAACTTGAAAAACTGCATCAATTATTTTATCAATTGTTCTAGTTCTTTTAGATTTAGCAATTAATTGTACAAGCGTCTCCGTATCAGATGTAGATTGAAATATTGCACCATCTTTAACCATTTTTTCCCTAATACTTATAGCGTTTGTTAAATTTCCATTATGAGCAATACCCAAACCGCCTGTATGAAGATCCGCAAAAAAAGGTTGTATATTTCGTATTAAGGGTGCACCGGTAGTGGAGTATCTGTTATGACCGATTGCCGTATGGCCCTTTAATTGTTCAATAATTTTTGGGTCTGTAAAGTTGTCACCAACTAAACCTCTTCTTTTAATTAAATAAAAGTTTTTTCCGTCAAATGAATTTATTCCACAGGCCTCTTGCCCTCTATGTTGAAGAGCATGTAAGCCCAGTGCGACTAATGCCGATGCTTCTGGATGATTATAAACACCAAAAACACCGCATTCTTCTCTTAATCTATCTTCCACAAAACCTTAGTATAATAAAAATAATGAAAAGTCATTTTTACATTAAAAAATTTATTTAATTTTATCTAATTTTTCTCTACTTTTGTCTAAATATTCATATCTATTTGGGAATGCTTCAATCATAAGCTCATTTCCCCATATAATATAATCAAAAGTTAAACCTTTATTTAAATAATTTGGCCATTTATCATTTGGGTGTAGGAAATTTATAATGGTAAAAAGAGATACAAAATAAATATACCCTTTTATTATTCCGAAAATAAAACCAAAAAATGTATCGATAGAACCTAACCCAGCCCATTTGATTGTTTTTTTTAAACCTTTGTTTATTAACAAAACAGTAAACAAAGTGATAAAGAATATAGTGCTACCTAAAATCACATCAGTCATTAGTTCAGATGAAATTATATCGTCTAGATAAGGTCTAAGAACTGGTAATAAAAATTTAACAGATAATAATGCAATAATCCATTTTGAGAAAGATATTAAACTGGCAACAAAACCATTTCTAATTCCTGAAATTAAATTAAATAAAATGTATATTATTAATATTGCATCTAAAAGTGTTACTGAACCCTCAAAAATTTCAAAAAACGAGTCCATTAATTTGTATAAAATTTATTTAGTAAATTAGGTAACAGTGTTAAAACTAAAAATAATGCAGTTAACATTGCCAATCCAGTGAATAGACCAAAATAAATAGTAGGAATAAAATTCGATAATACTAAAATTGAAAAGCCAAATATAATTGTAAAAGATGTACTAATTATTGCTTTACCAACAGATTGGTGACAATTGTTAGTTATTTGTTTAGCTTCAATATTTTCATTTTCTTTTTCAAATTTAAATCGATAAATGTAATGAATGCTATTATCGACAGCAATACCAATTGTTATTGCTGCTATAGTAATAGTCATCATATCTAAAGGGATATTTAAAATACCTATAAAACCTAATACAAAAGTAGCTGCAATAAAATTTGGAATTATGCCAATGATAGATAGCTTTATTGATCTGAATAACACTAGAAACATTAGAAAAATTCCAGCCATAACTATTCCCAAAGTTTTAATTTGAGAGTCGAATAAGCTCTGTAATAAATTATTAAAAATAATCAAAACACCTGCCAATTTAAACTCATCACTATTTATCTTAAATTTTTTTTTAAGGTCATTTTCAATTCTATTTATTAATTCTTTTCTTCTAAGGTCTTTTTGAGAATCTTTAATTCGCATAGTAATTCTTGCTTCATTATCTTTAATTGAAATATAAGGCTTAATTATTTGTTCTTTAATATTATCAGGAAGTTTTTCATACAACACGCCCATCTCTAGACTTCCAAGCTTTTTATTATTATTTAAGCTTTCAGCTATACTTAATATTGATGAGAATGATAAAACTTTTCCTATTTCAGGCTGGCTTTCTAAATAGTTATGTATATTTACTATCCTGTCTATCTTATCTCTGGTGAACCAATACTTTGAATTATCGTTTTGTGATATTTGTCCTCCAAGAAAATCATCCTCTTTATTTGAGCTTGATCCCAAAAAACTATCATCATCATTGTTTAATTTTTTAGCTTTAAATTTTAATATTATCTCCAAAGGAGTTGTGCCCCCAAGCTTTTCATCAATATTTTTCATGCCTTTGTAAATTTCAGTATCTTTATCAAAATAATTTATAAAACTATTCTCAACTTTAAGTTTAGATATTCCTATAAATGAAATTATAATTAGAGATATCGAAGTTAAATAAATAAATTTATTTTTATTTGAAAAACTTAGAAAAATTTTTGCAGTCTTAGAGTCTGATGATTTTAAATTTTCTGAGATAGGAGGATTAAAGATTTTTATTAAAACCGGAAGAAATAAAAAAGTAGTTATAAAAGATATAAACAAACCAATTGTCATCATCCAGCCAAAATCTATAACAGGTTTTATTTCACTAAATACTAAGGATAAAAATGCGCATATTGTAGTTAGGACAGCATAAAGGATAGGAAAGAATATTGAACTAGAAGTTTGTTTAATTCTAAAGTTAGTTTGATCTATCGGTTCTTCAAAATTAAAATTGCTTATGTCAACTTGCATGTATCTTACTAAATAATGAATATTCATTGACATAGTTAAAATTAACATAAGTGCAATAAAGTTTGATGATATAACAGTTACTTTCCATCCAACTGTACTTAGAAAGCCAACCATTAATGTAATAGCAAGTAAACAATTTAATAATGGAAAAATTACCCAATTTATATTTTTAAAAACATACCAAAGGGTGAAAATAATAAATAAAAAAACTCCAAAACCAAAAATAATAATATCGTTTTTTATAAATGAAATCATATCATCAGCAATCATTGGTATTCCACTCAATCTAATTTCTGCATTAGATTGATAATTGCTTATAAGTTCTTTTATAGAGGCATTATATTCACTTACATTGTTCGAATGTTGTTTTTGTAGTTTTTTTAATTTTTGATTAATTAATTCTAAATCTTGTTTATTTATTTTTTTTGATAGCAATAATTTAGACTTAGTATCTATAGCTTCCAAATAAGGTTTGTTGTCTTTAAGGAAGGCTACAATACCAAATGTTTTAGAGTCTTCGCTAATAATTAAATTTTTGTAAACAGGGCTTGTAGTCAATTCTTTTATAGCCTTATCAGTATCAATATTTTCATTTGTGATGTACTTTAAGTTTTTTATCCTGTCCATTAAAGGCTCATTTGTAGATTGAAGCAAAGGAGCGTTTATTATCGATACAGTTTTACTAATCCATTTAAAATTATTTATTTCTGTAACTAATTTTTCTAATTCTTTAATTATTTCTTTTTTATTTGGGTTGTTAGGTGTGTAGGTAATAATAAAAAATTCTTCAGATTTATATCTTTTATTAAGTTCTCTTAAATAAATTAAATCAGGGTCATTATCTATCAATAGTGTATCTGCAGAGGCATCTAATTCAAAATTTTTAGATTGATAGATTGAAAATATAAATAACGTAGAAAAAATTAAAAGAATATAGAGAGGATATTGTAAAATTTTATTATAAAATTTTCCAAACATTAATTTTTATAATTTCTTAAATACCTTTTTGAAATACAAGTAATTATTCTATATGGGATTGTGCCTGTGAGATTTGCGAAATTATCAATTGTAAATTTATCATTATACACCTCTACAAAATCTCCAACTTTAATTTTATTTTTAAATTTAGTTATATCTAAGATGATTAAATCCATTGATACTCTTCCAATCATAGGGATTTTTTTGTTTTTAAAATGGACGTAACCTTTATTTGACAATCTTATACCAATCCCATCTGCGTATCCCATTGGAATAGTTGCTGTTACAGAGTCTCTTTTGGCTTTAAATGTTCTTGAGTATCCTGCAGTTTCGCCTTTTTTTAAATTATTTATTTGAATAATTGGAGCTTTCAAACTTACAACATGTTTTATCTTGCTATTCAAACTTTTGCTTCCTCCATAAAGATTTATACCTGGACGAACTAAATCATAGTGGTATTTTTTACCTAAAAAAATTCCACCTGATGCAGCTAAACTATATTTATAACCTGGAAGAGTCTTCCTTATTTTCTCAAACTTTTTTCTTTGCTTTTCATTAAAATTATTTTTTTTATCACCTGCACATGCTAAGTGACTCATAATTATAACTTCTTTAAACTTATTAATTTGATCTTTTAACTTTAACACTTCTATAATTTGATTTTCTTGTATCCCTAAACGACACATACCTGTGTCGAAATGAATGACTAATTTATTTTTCCTTTTATTTTTTGTAAAAATTAACCATTTTTTTAGTTGTGAAATTGTGTTTATTACTGGATTTAAATTGTGTTTATATAAAATCTTTTCTTCACCTCGATTAAGTCCATTTAAAATATTAATTATTATTGATTTAAATTTTTTTCTTATAAAAATACCTTCATTAATGTTTGCAACAAAAAATCTTTTACATCCTGCATTTTTTAAGGTTGTTACAATTTTATTATGTCCACCAAGTCCATAACTCGAAGCTTTAACAGTACCGCATATTTCTGATTTATTACAAAATTTTTTAATAGTTAAATAATTTTGCTTAACCGCGTTTAAATTTATATCTAAAGTTGGAGTTGAGTATTTCATACTGGATGATGATTGGTATATATATTTAATTAGAAAAAAAGTAACTATTTTTTAATTACTTGCATCTTTAAATTTAGTAAATGCGCTTTCAAATTCAAGCTTGATTAGCCCCGTAGGTCCATGCCTTTGTTTACCAATAATAATTTCTGCTTGATTGTGTACTTGATTCATTTTTTCTTGCCATTCTACATGCTCTGCAGTCCCCAGCTTGGGTTCTTGTTTTTCAAGATAATATTGCTCTCTAAATACAAACATCACTACATCGGCATCTTGTTCAATTGACCCTGATTCTCTTAAATCAGCTAATTGAGGTTTTTTATCTTCCCTCTGTTCTACCTGTCTAGATAATTGAGATAATGCTAATACTGGAACATCAAGTTCTTTTGCCAAAGCTTTTAAACCTTGAGTAATTTCAGCTATTTCCAAAACTCTACCTTCATTTCTATACCCAGATGATTTCATTAATTGAATATAATCAATTACAATTAAGTCTAATCCCTGTTTTCTTTTTAGTCTTCTGGCACGGTTACTAAGTGCTGAAATTGTTATTGCTGGAGTATCATCAATATGCAGTGGTAAATTTTCTAAATTTTTTGATGCTTCAATAAATTTTTCAAAATCTTCTTGATTAATTTTTCCCCTTCTTATGTCATTTGATTTTATTTTAGATTGTTCAGATAAAATTCTAGTAGAGAGTTGTTCTGATGACATTTCTAGTGAAAAAAATGCTACTGAGGTTTTTTTATTTTGTTTTTGAATATTTTCAGCTGCATTGAATGCAATATTTGTTGCAAGGGCAGTTTTACCCATTGAAGGTCTACCTGCGATAATTATTAGATCTTGCTTATGTAGCCCGCCTAATCTATCATCAAGATCTGTCAGTCCAGATGGAACGCCAACTATTCCTTGGTCATTTTTATAAGCCGCTGTTGCCATATCAATTGTTTCTTTAAGCGCATCTTTAAATGTTACGAAACTTCTTTGAAATTCTCCCCGTTCTGCAATTTCAAAAAGTTTTCTTTCTGTATTTTCTAAAATATTTGTTCCAGTTATGTCTAATTCTTTATTTTTACTGTCTTCAAGTGTTTCCTCACTAATTTTAATTAGTTGTCTTCTGATATATAGGTCGGCGAGTAGTTTTGAATAATGTTTGATTTGATTTTTAGTAGTAGAAACTTTAGTTAATTTTAAAAGATATTCTAAGCCACCGATTTCTGTCAACTCTTGATTATCATTAAAAAAATTTTTTATTGTTATTGGGTTAGCGAGTAATCCTTTTGATATTAAGTTTGAAATAATCTTATAAATTTTTTGATGTATTGTGTCATGAAAATGACCTTCATTGATTTCATCAGTTATTTCATCAAAAAGTTCATTATTTTCTAAAATCGAACCAAGAACTGTTTGCTCCGCCTCAATATTTTTTGGTATATGATTTTTATTAATATCTAGGTTAATTAGCTCTGAACTCATGAGCCATAATTATACTCATAGTAATATTTTTCATTTTAAAAATATTTTTTATAATGTGGAAAAGTTAACAATTATTCTTTAGGAACAACTTCTAACAAAACTTCAGATTGAACTTCAGCGTGAAGATTTACAATAAACTTATATTCACCTTTTGATTTAATATTCGCAGCAAGCTCAATTTGCTCAGGTTTAATTTCAACCTTAGAAGAGTTTATTATTTCACTGCAAATTTCTTTAATTGTAACTGAACCATAAAGGTTCCCATTTTCCATTATTTCTTTTCGCACAGTAATTTTAACTGCTTTAAGTTTTTCTGAAATTTCAATTGCTTTATTTTTCTCAATTTCATTTTTTTTAATTATTTCAGCTTTTTTAGTTTCAAAATGAGCAATATTTTCTTTGGTAGGCAATAATGCTTTGCCTTTTTTTAATAAATAATTTCTACCAAAACCATCTTTTACATTTACTTTTTGTCCGATAGTTCCAAGTTTCTTTATATTTTCTAATAAAATTACTTTCATAATTAATTTCCTACGTAAGGTAATAGAGCTAATGCTCGCGCTTTTTTAATCTCCCTAACTAGAATTTTTTGTTTACCATGTGATACGTTTGTAATTCTTGTAGGTAATATTTTAGCAGAGTCTGAAATATATTTTTTCAATAATTTAATATTTTTGTAATTAAGTTCTTCAATATTTTTTTTTGCTAAGGGGCAACTTTTTTTTCCAATTTGTGATAATTTTGAGGAAAGTCCAAAGCCACTTTTTTTCTTGAATTGTTTTTTTTTCATTTATTTTTTTTCTTTTGCAAGTTCAGAATCTTCTTTAGGAAGATTTTTAATTTTCATAGATAAGTATTTTATTACTTTATCATTAAATTTTTCAAATTCTTCAATAGCTCTTATTGTTTTGCTATCACCTTCCAAATACAAATTTCTGTAATATCCTTTGTTATTTTTTTTTATTGGATAAGCTAAATTACGTAAGCCCCAATCTTCAATTTTACAAATTTTGCCTGAAGATTTTTTTACAATTTCCTCAATTTTGCTCTCTATGCTCTCCATATCTTTTTTGTTAGCTTCTGGAACAGCGATATATGTATGTTCGTATATATTCACATTTATAATTATTTAATTTAAAAAAATGGTTTGATATAAGAGTATTAATTTTAATTCAATAGATATATTCTTATTAAAATGACTAAATGTATAGTTTTTCCAGGCCAAGGATCCCAATATTTAGGTATGGGAAAGTATTTGAAAGAGAATTTTGATGTCTCTAAGAGAGTATTTGAGGAAGTTGACAGTGCCTTAAATCAAAATTTAAGCAAAATAATTTTTGGTGAAGATGTTAAAAAATTGAACTTAACAGAGAATACACAACCTGCGATTATGGCAGTAAGTATTGCAACTTTCAAAGCTTTGAAAAAAGAAAAAGATATTAATATTAGTGATTTCAACTTATGCGCTGGACACTCTCTCGGTGAATATAGTGCGTTAGTAGCCTCTGAATCAATCAAGCTTTCCGACGCGGCTAAAATTTTAAAAAAAAGAGGTCAAGCAATGCAAAACGCTGTACCAGTTGGAGAAGGTAGCATGGCAGCAGTTTTGAACACAGATATAGATAGCTTAGAAAAATTTATTTTGGAAAAAAATTTTCAGACTGTAGAAATTTCAAATGATAATTGCCCAGGACAATGTGTTATAAGTGGATCTAAGTCAGAAGTTGATGAAATTGTGATTTTATTAAAAGAAGAATTAAAAAAAAAATCTATATCTTTGCCAGTCAGCGCTCCTTTTCATTGTAGCATGATGAAACCTGCTGCTGAAGAGTTAAAAAATTACATGGTAGATTTTAAATTTAGTGATCCTAAAATTCCTTTAGTGTCAAATGTTAGTGCAAAAGCCGAACACTTGAGTAATGAAATAAAAAACTTGCTAATTAAATGTGTTTTTTCAAGAGTTAAATGGAGAGATACAGTTGGTTATTTTTCAAACAATAGAATATTAGAGGCTGTAGAATGTGGTCCCGGTAAAGCTTTGACAAATATGTTTAAAAGATTTGAATTTGAAATTAAATGTTTAAAACTCGATAATTTGGAGGATATAAGAAATTATGAATAGTTTAAAAAATAAAAAAGTAATTATTACCGGTGGGTCGAGAGGTATAGGGTTATCGGTATTGGAAGCACTTTATAAACTTGATGCAGAAATTTTAACCATTGGTTCTAATTCTAACAATTTAGAAAATTTAAAAAAAAAATTCCCCAATATTAAAATTGAACAATTAAATTTAAAAAATCAAAATGACGTAGTAAAGCAGTTTCCAAGGCTTATAGACTCTCTTGGCGGTATTGATATTCTAATTAATAATGCAGGAATTACTAAAGATAATTTAACCTTAAGAATGAAAGAAGAAGAATGGAAAGATGTAATAGATGTTAACCTAAATTCGGTTTTTTTTACATGTCAAACTGCAATAAAAGCCATGATTAAAAATAAATCAGGCAGTATAGTTAACATAACTTCTGTTGTTGGGCATACTGGTAATGCGGGTCAAGCTAATTACACAGCTTCAAAGGCAGGTGTTGTTGCGATGACCAAATCATTGGCAAAGGAATATGCCAAAAAAAATATTAGAGTAAATTGTGTATCCCCAGGTTTTATTGCTACAGATATGACTAAAGATTTAAAAGAAGAATACAAAAATGAGTTATTAAAAAATATTCCAATTAATAGACTAGGGACAGGCGAAGATATTGCAAATGCTGTAATTTTTCTTTGCTCTGATGATTCTTCATATATAACAGGTGAGACAATACATGTGAATGGTGGGATGTATATGGCTTGATTAAGTTAAATTAATCATTTAAAGAAATATTTTAAACAAAAAGGAGAATTTATGAGCGATGTTAGGGAAAAAGTAAAAAAAATTATTGTTGATCACCTGGGTGTTGATGCAGCTAAAGTAACAGACGAGGCAAGCTTTATTGATGATCTTGGCGCTGATAGTTTGGATACAGTTGAATTAGTAATGGCTTTTGAAGAAGAGTTTGGATCAGAAATATCTGATAGCGAAGCAGAAAAAATATTAACAGTAGGTGATGCTGTAAAGTTTATAGAAAGTAACGCGAAATAAATTTACATAAACTTTGAGCAATGGACTTTCAATAATCATTTCATCCCCTTCAGGGGCTGGAAAAACTACTATTACAAAAAAAATATTAAAAAAAATAAAAAATTCTTATTTATCAATTTCGTGCACAACAAGAAAAGCTAGAGAAAAAGAGAAAAATGGAATTGACTATTTTTTTATTACAAAAGAAAAATTTTTAAATTTCAAAAAAAATAAAAAATTTTTAGAATATGCCAAAGTATATGATAACTTTTATGGAACTTTAAATAGTCAAGTAATAAAAAATTTAAAAAAAAATAAAATTGTTCTATTTGATGTAGATTGGCAAGGTGCAAGATCAATAAAAAAGAAAATTAAAAAAAATTGTTTTTCATTTTATTTATTGCCACCTAGTGTAAAAATTTTAAAAAAAAGATTATTAACAAGACATATGAATGATCCGCATATTGCTTTAAAGAGATTTTCTACGGCAAAAAAAGATATTACTCATTGGACTGAATATGATTATGTCTTTATAAATGACAATCTTGAAAAATGTGTAAAATTAATTTTACAAAAGATCAAAGCGTTAGATGAAGAGAAAAAACGCAAAGATTTAGTGGAGAAAAAAATAAAATATCTATAAAATTTTACAAAATTTATAATATTCATTTTTATCAATATTTTCTGGCCTTAGAGAAAAATATTTTTCAAGCCTGTTATCTTTGATTAAAGTATCATTAAAAAGTTTTTTAATTTTTTTTTCATTTTTTTTACGTCTTTCATTAAAAAAAAAAGATGTAATCTTCTCTAATTTTAAAAAATCATTTTTGTTTATTTTATTTTTTTTAAGTGGTGTAAATTTTAAAACTGTTGCATCAACTTTTGGGATAGGAAAAAAATCTTCTTTTCTTATATCAATTTTTTTTTCAATATTAAAAAAAGCACTCGATAAAATTGAAAGTCTACCGTACTTCCTATTATCTTTTTCTGCTATAATTCTCTCAGCTAATTCTTTTTGAAACATTAAAGTCATACTATTGATACAATTATAATTATTTTGAATTTTCAACCATTTAATTAACAATTGAGATGATATATTAAACGGTAAATTAGAGATTATTGAAAAATTTTTTTTCTTAAATAAACTCAACTCATCAATTTTTAGCGCATCAAAATTTCTTATAAATTTTTTATAAAATTCATTTTTAATTCTAGATATTATATCTCTGTCTATCTCAAGTGAAAAAAAAATATCAGGTTTTTTATTTATAATTCTTTTCGTAAGAGCTAAATTTCCAACGCCAACTTCTAAAATATTTCTATTATTAATACTTTCTAATTCTATTATTTGATCAGATATATTTTCGTTAATTAAAAAATTTTGACCAAATTTTTTTTTATACATTTAATAATTTTCACAGAACTCAATACATTTGATAAAACTTTGATTATTTATTATTTTTTTTTTATTAATAATATTTACCCCTGTACCGTGATCTGGAGACATTCTAATAATTTTTTTACCAATTGTTACATTGATGCCATTAAATTTGTTTAATATTTTGAAAGGTATGAGGGCTTGATCATGATACATTCCAATAAAAATTTTATTTTTAACATTCGTAAAAGCTGTGTCTGCAGAGACAGGTCCTAAAATATCAACTCCTTTTTTTTTGTAATATTCAATTATTGGTTTTATTATTGTGAAATCTTTTGTATTTTTTATCATATCTTTACTTGCATGTGGGTTTATACCCAATACAACAATAGTAATTTTTTTCTTTATAATTTTTTTGTAAAAATTGATTATATTCTCGATACAGTTTCTTAAATTTTTTTTATTAATTTTTTTATATATTGATCTTATTTCAACATGAGTAGTTAAGGGGCATGTAGAAAATTTTTCACTATACATAATCATATTTTCATTTTTTTTTTTATCTAATGTTTCAGAAAAAAACTCTGTAAAGCCTGGGAACAATTTTAGATATTTTTTTTTATTCAATGGCATGTTTATAATTTTATCAATTTTATTATTATTGTGCAGGTCTATTGATATTTTCGTTATATTTTTAATATAGTTATCAGATGTGTATAAGTGACTGCTGCATTGTATGAAAATGATTTTTTTTATAATTAATGATTTTTTATATAGTTTTTTAAAGTTATGTTTATCACCAATGAAGTAAACTTTTTTTAATTTTGATTTTTTAATCTTATTAAGAGATTTAATAATTATTTGTTCACTTATACTTTTATTG
>NZ_JBNAIW010000014.1:0-23445 GCF_052047895.1 Candidatus Pelagibacter sp. HIMB1517 | reverse complement strand
GCTTTTCTATGAGATCATCAGATAAATAATCATCTATTATTATAAGAAATTTATTATCTATCTTTGATATAAAAAAATGACTTATAACTTTCCCTTGAGGTGATAATAAACAAGAATAAATAGAATTATTAGAGTTTATTTTTTTTACATCGTTAGTGATAATATTATTTAAAAAAGTCTCGGATTCATCCCCAGTTATTGAAATTACTCTTTTGTTTTCTAGGTTAGTTGTATAATTAGATCTCATTACTTTTATTATGTCATTATTATTAAAAAATGGTCAAGTTTGCTACAATGATGAGCTTCAAAACTTAGATATTTTAATTGAAGATAATAAGATTAAAAAAATAGATAAGAATATTCCAGATGGTCCACATGAAGTAAAAGATTGTGCTGGTCTTACAATTTTTCCTGGTTTTATCGACACTCATGTACATTTTAGAGAACCTGGTCATCCCAAAAAAGAAACCTTAGAGAGTGGAAGTAGGGCGGCTGTGATGGGTGGTATTACAGGAATATTTGAGATGCCAAATACTTCTCCAATAACAAATAATGCAGATGCGCTTAATGATAAGCTATCAAGAGCAAAAGATAATATGCATTGTAATTATGCATTTTATTTTGGGGCTACTAACGAAAATTCAGACAAATTAGATTTTTTAAAAGGCTTTGATGGATGCTGCGGAGTCAAAATGTTTGTTGGTTCTTCAACTGGTGATCTTTTGGTTAAGGACGATTTTTATATTGAGCAAGTTATTAAAAATTCACCAAGAATAGTATCTATTCATTCTGAAGATGAAGATATGCTTATGTCGAGAAAAAGTACAATTGAAGAGGGTAATGTTAAATCGCATTATAAATGGAGAAGTGTTGATTGTGCAGTTTCATCTACAAAAAAATTAATAGAACTTTCAAATAAATATAAAAAAAACATTCATATTTTACATATAACAACTAAAGATGAAGTTGATTATGTAAGAGATAAAAAACCAACGCACACAACTTTAGAAACAACACCGCAACATTTATCTTTATATGCTCCGGATATCTATGATCAGCTAGATACTTTTGCACAAATCAACCCCCCCATAAGAACCAAAGAACATAGTGATGGAATATGGAAAGGGGTAGAAGATAATTTGATTAGCATCATTGGTTCTGACCATTCTCCTCACACGATTGAGGAAAAAAAACAACCTTATCCAAAAAGCCCGTCTGGTATGCCAGGTACACAGACTATAGGATTAATAATGACTGATTATTTTTTAAAAGGTAAAATTAATTTAAAAAAATTAGTTGAACTTTTGTGCATTAACCCTTGTAAAATTTTTGGCATTAAAAATAGAGGAGCGCTTGAGGTTGGTCATATTGCAGATTTAACAATTTATAAACTTAACCAAAAATTTACTATAAAGGATGAATGGATAGAAAGTAATTGTGGCTGGACTCCATTTAATGGAGCTAAAATTGATGTCTCTCCCTCTGGAACAATTATTGGTGGAAAAATTGTAGTTTGGAATCAGGAACTAATTCTAAAAAGCTCTGGAAAGCCTTATAGTTTTAATTAACTTTTTCTTTATTTAATTTGTTTATTTCAGATTTTAGCTCATCAATTTGATTAGCTAATTCTGATATTTCATTTTCTTTTGATGTATTATTTTCAGCAGGAGGAGTCTCTTTTGCATCATTATTACTTGAATTATTATTAAAGTAAGCTTGAAAATCAAAAGGATTAAATTTCATAATTTTTTGAAAATTACTGTTAAAAAATTTGTTTGCATCAGCAAAATTCATAACGTTACTTAAAAAACCAAACATCTCTGACGATCTATCATTTTCATAAAAAAGAATAATTTGTTTTAAAAATTCCTCAGGAATTAAATTTGTACCAGTAGTTTCTCTTTCTAAAACGATTTGAGTTAAAATACTTGAAGTAATATCTTTTTTAGACTCAACATCCTTAATTTTAAATTGCTTTCCTTGTTTAATTAAAGAAACGATATCCTCTTGAGTAATATAAGAGCTAGTTTCAGTATTATATAATCTTCTGTTTGAGTATTTTTTTATTTCAATCATTATTTTTCTAATACGTATTTTCCAGGAGCTTTATATAGCTCTTTCAAATTATTTAAATTGATTTCATTAATATTTTTTAAATCACCAGAATATTGTTTTAACCAATCAGTCCATTTAGGCCACCATGATCCCTCAACTCTTTTAGAATTTTCTAACCATTTTTCTGAGTCTTTTTCAATTTTACTATTTTCAAAATAATATTGCTTGCCAGGTTTCGCACCTTTTCCTTGTATAATACCAGCAATATGACCTGAGTTTGCTAGAGTGAATTCAATATTACTTTTGTATTGAGACAAACCCATGAATACAGATTTCCAAGGAGCAATATGATCATCAGTAGTTGCAACATGAAACATTGGAGTAGAAATTTTAGACATATCTAAAATGTTTCCATCAAAATTATATTGTTTTTTAACTAATAAGTTATTTAAGTACATTGATCTTAAATAATCACTATGTAGAACTTCTGGTATTCTCGTAGAGTCACTATTCCAATATAGCATGTCAAATGCCGTAGGCTGATTTCCTTTTAAATAATTATTAATTACATAATTCCAGTACAGGTCACCAGGTCTCATAAAATTAAAGCATGCTGCCATATCTTTACCATCAAAGTAACCTTTGCCTTTCATTTGCTTTTCAATCATTTCGATTTGCTCTTCACTAATAAAAACACCAAGATCACCTGGCTCAGTAAAGTCAACAAGGCTTGTGAAGAATGTTGATGATAAAATTTTATATTTATTATTTTTTTGATTTGCCAAGTGAGCAAGAACCATTGATGTTAATGTTCCACCAACACAGTAAGATGCGGTATTTGCTCCATCTGATCCTGTTTCTTTGCAAACAAGCTCTAAAGCTTTTAGCACACCATCATTTATATATTCATTAAAACCAAAATCTTTACTATCTGCTTTTGGATTTTTCCAAGAGATTAAGAATGTATTTTGATTTTTTTCTAATAAATATTTGATCATAGATTTTTTTTCATTCAAATCCATGATGTAAAACTTATTGATAAATGGAGGGATAATAAGCATTGGTTTTTCAAACTGTTGCTTAGTTTCTGGAGAATAATGAATTAATTCAAAAACATTATTTTTAAAAATTACTGATCCCTTGGTATTTGCTATATTATCACCCACAGTAAACTCCTCGGCTGTTTGGGAGATGAACATTTTATTTGGGTGCTTTAGATAATCTTTTCTGAAATTCTCAAAACCTCTTACTAAGTTTTGAGCACCTTCTTTTATAGTTTGGTTTAATACTTCCGGGTTAGTTGCAACAAAATTTGTTGGTGAAAAAGCTGCATTGATTTGGTTGGTATAAAATTTAATTAATTTTTTTTGTTTTGGATCAATATGTTCTAATGAATCTACAATACTATCCATCATACGAGAAGTAAGAAGATAAAACTGTTTAATAAAATCAAAGAAAATATTTTCAGACCACTCCGGAGTTGAAAATCTTTTATCTGTTTTATTAGGTACTGCTATTGGATCAGCAGGCTTATTAGATAAACGCGAGATAAAATAAAAGTTTAAAGAAGTTATTTCTTGGATCCATTTATTAATATTTTGGTAATAAGCATCTGGCTTAGTCGTCATCTTACTTGAAATATCAAATAAAGAATTTGTGATCTTTGTTGTAGTTGGGTTAATTAAATTTAATAAATCTACTGGTGTAAAATTATCTTCATTTTTGTTGTTCTTTTTTTCATTCTGATCACCTTTTTTTGGCTCAGACATATTATTAATAAAATTATTATAAATTTTTAAGTTGTTTTCAAATATGTCGTTTAACTGATCAAAATTTGGTGTCTGAATTTTTGTAAAATCTGTTGTATTATTTTCTTTTTTCATTATTCACTTTCTTAAGGTTAAAAGCATATAAATATCTTTTATGAGCAAATGCAATATATTCTTTTACGTTGCAATATATTATTTTGCTTCGCACATAAAAATAAATCAATAAAATCAATAATTTATAATATATAAGGTTTTTATCTATTGAAATATTGCGCATTGCAATATATATCACTCTCAATTATGAAAGATAACACTAAAAATAAGGAGAACAATATGTTCAACGCTAACAATCCATTTGAAATGTTTGATTTTCAAAAAGTATTATCAGCAACAAAATTACCAAATGTAGATGTAAATTCTGCAAACTACATTGATGCTCAAAAGAAAACTCTTGAAGCAGTTGCTGGTGCATCTAAAGCTGTTTTCGAAGGTGTAAATGCTTTCGCAAGCAAACAAGTAGAAATTCTTAATACTGCTATCTCTAGCGCAAAAGAAGCTACTACTGAAGTTGCAAAAGGTAATACTCAAGATCAAGCAGCTAAATCAATTGAATTAGTTAAAAAAGCAATCGTAGAAGCACAAAAAAACGTTGCTGAATTATCTAAAATCAATGAAAAAACTGCTAACGAAGCATACCAAATTCTAAATACTAGATTTTTAGATGGTTTAACTGAGCTTAAAAAAGTTGTTTCTGAAGAAACTGCTAAAGCTACTGTTAAAGCTGAAACTACTAAAAACTAATTTTAGTACTTATCTACAAGGTTAGGTTTCTCCCCCAGATTTTATATCTAACCTTGTAGTAATTTAAGAAAGTAATATAAGCGTTTTCACAATGACAAATAGATTAGCACTAGTAACAGGTGGCACAAGAGGAATTGGTGCTGAAATTTCAAAAAAATTAAAAGATGACGGATATGAAGTTGTTGCAAGTTATATTGGAACACCAGAAGGTCCAAATGAATTTTCTAAAGAAACTGGAATTAAAGTTATAAAATTCGATGTTTCTTATTATGAAGATTGCGTTAAAGCAATTAAACAAATTGAAGAAGAGTCTGGAAAGACAATCGATATTTTAGTTAATAATGCAGGTATAACAAAAGATAAATTTTTACATAAGATGTCTGTAGAAGAATGGAACGCTGTAATTAATATTAATTTAAATTCAATGTTTAATGTAACAAGAAATGTTATTGAAAACATGAGAGCAAAAAAATTTGGTAGAATTGTTTCTATCAGTTCTATTAACGGTGTTAAGGGCCAAATGGGCCAATCAAATTACTCAGCTGCAAAAGCTGGTATCATAGGTTTTACAAAAGCTGTTGCACAAGAAAATGCAAACAAAGGTGTTACTGTTAATGCGATTGCACCTGGTTATGTTGGAACAGATATGGTTAAAAAAATTGATCCAAAAATATTAGAAAGTATCGTAGCTCAAATTCCCGTTGGAAGATTGGCTGATCCAAAAGAAATTGCTTCACTAGTAAGTTACTTGTGCAGTGATGAAGCAGCTTTTATGACTGGAGCAACTTTAAATATTAATGGCGGTCAACATTATCAATAATTTAATTAGGAGAAAATGAATGTCAGATAAAACTAATATCGTAATTACAAGTGCTTTTAGAACTGCAATCGGATCTTTTGGTGGTTCTTTGGCTTCACAAACTGCACCTCAACTTGGAGCAGAAGTTATTAAAAGATGCATGAACCACTCTCATTTAAAAGCAGATGATGTTGATATGGTTTACATGGGCCAAGTGTTAACAACTGGCGCTGGACAAAACCCAGCAAGACAAGCAGCTATTCACGCTGGAATTTCAAAAGATAAAACTGCAACTACAATTAATCAGGTGTGTGGATCAGGATTAGCCTCAGTTGCCCTAGCTTATAACTCACTATTGTGTGGTGATGGAAAAGTTATGGTTGCTGGTGGTCAAGAAAGCATGAGTAACGCCCCACATTTTGCAAATTTAAGAAATGGCATCAAAATGGGTCCTGGCACTTTAACAGACAGTATGATCGTCGATGGTTTATGGGATGCTTATAATAATTATCATATGGGTATCACTGCTGAGAATGTTGCTGAAAAATATAAAATTTCTAGAGAAGATCAGGATACTTTTGCGTCATCATCTCAAAGAAAAGCAACTGAAGCAATTAATGAAAAGAAATTTAAAGATGAAATTGTTCCAATTAAAGTAAAAATTAAAAAACAAGAAAAAACATTTGATACAGATGAATATCCAAAATCAGATACAACAGTTGATAAATTATCTCAATTAAGACCTGCGTTTAAGAAGGATGGTACAGTTACTGCCGGTAACGCTTCTGGAATTAATGATGGCGCTGCTGCAGTTGTATTAATGACTGCCGAAGAAGCAAAGAAAAGAAAAATTGAACCTTTAGCTAGAATAGTTTCATGGGCACAATGTGGAGTAGATCCATCAATCATGGGAACTGGTCCAATACCGGCTTCAAAAAAAGCTTTAGAAAAAGCTGGTTGGGGCGAAGACCAAGTCGATTTAGTCGAAGCCAATGAAGCATTTGCAGCACAAGCAATCTCAGTAAATAAAGAGCTTGGTTTTACTGCCGATAAAATAAATGTAAATGGTGGCGCCATTGCTCTTGGTCACCCAATTGGTGCATCTGGTGCTAGAATTCTTGTATCTTTAATTCATGAGATGCAAAAAAGAAAAGTTAAAAAAGGTTTAGCAACTCTTTGTATTGGTGGTGGTATGGGTATCGCTATGTGTATTGAAAGAGACTTTTTAAATCACAAATAAAATTTAATAAGAATAATAGTTAATGTGTAATAACATTTATTATGTAACTATCGGCCTATTATTTATTTTTATTGGATTATCTTTTAATGCCGCTTACACTAGGAGAAAATCTGGATTAGCAATAGGAGAGGGTAATAATGAAAAACTAATAAGAGCAGTAAGAGCTCATGGAAATTTTTCAGAATTTACTCCCATGTTTCTTATTAGCTTGATTATAGTTGATCAGTTATCAAAAAATTGTGATTACGTTGCTTGCTTAGGATCAATATTTATTCTTGGTAGAGTTTCTCATGCTGCAAGTATGTTTTTAAAAAAAGGTATTTTAAGAGTTGTTGGTATGATGATGACGATGATACCTTTAGTAAGTAATTTGATATATTTAGTTATTTTAGTATTTTAAACTATACCTGCAGATTTGAGAGACTGCGTAATTTCATCTAATATTGCTGGATCATCGATTGTTGCTGGCATTTTATATTCCTCTTTATCCGCAATTTTTCTCATTGTCCCTCTTAATACTTTTCCAGATCTAGTTTTTGGAAGTCTTTTGATTACAATTGCAGTTTTAAAAGCCGCAACTGGTCCTATCTTTTCTCTAATCATTTTTACACATTCTTTTTGAATATTTTCTGGTGTTTTTGTAACGCCTGCTTTTAACACTACCAATCCAACTGGCATTTGACCTTTGAGTTTATCTGCTATTCCAATAACTGCACATTCTGCAACATCAGGATGTTCAGATAAAACTTCTTCCATAGAACCCGTTGATAATCTATGTCCTGCAACATTAATAATGTCATCGGTTCTAGACATAATCCAAACGTAACCATCTTCATCAATATGACCTGCATCGTAAGTTTGGTAATATCCAGGATAAGTAGTCATATAATTTTCTTCATATCTTTTGTCAGCATTCCAAAGTGTTGGAAAAGTACTTGGCGGCAAAGGAAGCTTAACACAGATATCTCCCATCTCTCCAGGTTTAGCCTCACTACCATCTTCTTTTAAAACTTTAACATCATAACCAGGAGCTGGTTTTCCAGCAGAACCGTATTTGGTATCGAATAATCCTAATCCTTTAAAGTTACCAGAAATTGTCCAGCTTGTTTCAGTTTGCCACCAATGATCAATGACTGGTTTTTGTAATAATTTTTCTGCCCAGTGAATAGTATCTGGGTCTGCTCTTTCCCCAGCTAGATACAAAGCTTCAAAGTGAGATAGATTGTATTTTTTAAAATACTCACCATTTGGATCTTCTTTTTTAATTGCTCTAAATGCAGTAGGAGCAGTAAATAAAGTTTTAACTTTATACTCTGAAATTATTCTCCAAAAAGCACCAGGGTCTGGTGTTCCAACAGGCTTTCCCTCAAAAACTACAGTCGTACATCCATGAAACAAAGGACCATACACAATATAAGAGTGACCAACAATCCAACCAATATCACTAGCCGACCACCAAACATCACCTGGGTTAATGTCATAAACATTTTGCATCGTCCATTTTAATGCAACAATGTGACCCGCTATATCTCTTAAAATTCCCTTTGGAACTCCAGTTGTTCCGGAGGTATATAAAATGTATGCTGGATCATTTGCATCACACTCAACACATTCTGCATGATCAGCTCCATCAATAAATTTATTCCAATCAACAAAATCTTCAGCTAAATCAATTTTATGAGCATCTCTTTGAAATATTACAACTTTTTCAACTTTATGTTTTGCCTCTTTTAAAGCATCCTCAAGTAGCGGTTTATAGTCCACAGTTCTTCCAGGCTCTAAACCACAAGATGCAGATAAAATAACTTTTGCACCACTATCATCTATACGACTTGCAAGTTCATTTGATGCAAATCCACCAAACACAACACTATGAACTGCACCAATTCTTGCACAAGCTAACATAGCTTGAATGGCTTCAGGTATCATTGGCATATATATGATGACACGGTCACCTTTTTTTACACCTTGTCTTTGAAGTCCACCTGCAAGTTTTGCAGTTGCATCTTTTAATTCTTTATATGAAAATTTTTTCTTCGTATTAGTCATTGCACTATCAAAGATTAGTGCAGTCCTATCTCCATTTCCTTCCTCAATATGTCGGTCTAAAGCATTATAGCATGTATTAATCTTTCCACCTTTAAACCATCTGTAGAAAGGTTTTCTTTCGCAATGAACTACTTTGTCAAATTTTTTAATCCATTTGACTTGATCAGCAGCTTCAGACCAAAACTCATCTGGATTTGATAGTGAATGATTAAATGTTTCTTGATATTTACTCAATTTATTTTCCCTTCTAATATTTTAATTAAAAATAAAATTAAAATCAAAGATAATGTGTTTTACACCGCAACATTAATTGTGCCCAAAATTAAAGCTTTTGTTATAAATCAAATTATCTTTTTTATATTTTAAACCAAATTTATAATCTTGAGATAAAAACATTGCTCCATCAAGATCAAGTACGTTGCAATATTTTGCAAATCGAAGAGAAGGTATAATTGATAATGAGCTACTTACCATACATCCTAAAAATATTTTTAATTTATTTTTACGAGCATATTTTATTGCTTTCATAATATCCTTCTCAGTTCCAAATTTATCAGGTTTAATATTTATCCATTTATAAATTTTTTTAATATTTTTAATATTTTTATTTAAATGAAAACTTTCATCTGCGCACAAAGGTAAATTACTTTTTAGCAGATGATCTTTATTTGATTTCAAGGGCTGCTCTATAAATAAAATATTATATTGTTTTAATTTTTTTTCATTTGCTCTTAAAAAAGATAACGACCAACCTTCGTTAGCATCAATTATAATCTTACTTTTGGTAGAATATTTTTTGACAATATCTAGATAGTTAAAAGTATTTTTTTCATTTAGTTTAATTTTTAGATATTTAACATTTTTATATTTGATAACTTGTTTCTTAAATTTTTTTTCATTGACTATAGGAATAGTTATTGCGGTTTTGAATTTTGTATATTTTACAATTTTTTTAAAAGGAATTTTTTTTTCTTTTAATTTTAAATCGTAATAGGCATTTGAAATTGCATTTCTTAGAGACAAAAATTTTATTTCATTAAGATGATTAATATTTTTATTACTTTTTAAAATTTTTGTTATTTTTTCTAATTTATCACCATATCGGGTGTAAGGAACGCACTCTCCGTGTCCAAAAATATTATTTTTTTCTACTTTAATTTTCAATGTTTTTATTGATGATTTTGAGCCTCTAGAAATTTTAAAAGCTTCTTTTAGTTTAAACTTTTTATTTTCATAACTGATAGTGTGGCTTTTGTACTTCATTGTTGTTTTATAAATATCTATGAATATAAAGTCCCTATGCCAAAAGTCACTTATATCGAACATAATGGAACTCAGCACGAAGTTAGCGTTGAATCAGGGCTTTCTATTATGGAAGGGGCAGTTCAAAATGGTGTTCCAGGAATTGATGCAGATTGTGGGGGAGCATGTGCGTGTGCGACTTGCCATGTTTATGTTAAAGAAGAGTGGATAGATAAGTTATCAGAGCAAAGCGATAGTGAAAAAGATATGTTAGATTTTGCTTTTGAAACCAAAAGTAATAGCAGGCTAAGTTGTCAATTAATATTAGAAGATAAGCACGATGGTATTGTGGTTAATCTTCCAGAGAAACAAGGCTAGATGATTAAAACAGATGCAGTCATTGTAGGAGCAGGTCCAGTTGGTTTGTTTGCAGTATTTGAACTTGGAATCATGGGTTTAAATGCTCACGTTATTGACAATCTAGATAAAGTTGGCGGTCAATGTATTGAGCTTTATCCCGATAAACCTATTTATGATATTCCAGCATTACCTGAGTGCACTGGTGAAAGTTTAACTAAAAATTTACTTAAACAAATAGAACCATTTAAAACAAATTTTCATTTAAATCAGAGAGTTGAAAAGTTAGAAAAGAAAAATAATCATTGGTTGGTAACCACAAGTGATCAAGTTCAATTTGAAACTCCAAATATTATTATAGCAGCAGGCGTTGGTTCATTCGAACCAAGAAAACCTCCAATTAAGGATATTGAAAAATTTGAAAGAACAAACTTATTTTATTCTGTAAAAGATAAAAATAAATTTAAAGATCAAATTGTTTGTATCTTTGGAGGAGGAGACTCCGCTTTAGACTGGACGGTTGAACTTTCTAAAATTTCGAAAAAAATTATTTTAATCCATAGAAGAGAAGAGTTTAGAGCTGCGCAGCATACAGTTAACCTTGCTAGAGAATTAGAAAAAAATGGAAAAGTTGAAATATTAACTAACTATCAACCAGTTAATTTTGAAGGTAATGATAAAATAGAAAAAGTTGTATTAAAGCATGATAGCGGAGAGCAAAAAGAAATTTCTGCTGATAGTGTATTAGCTTTTTTTGGTTTAAAAATGGAACTTGGCCCAATTGCCAATTGGGGCCTAGATTTAGAAGCAAAATCTTTAAAAGTGAATACTCAAAACTTTGAAACTAATGAAAAAGGCATATTTGCTATTGGAGATATTTGTACTTATCCTGGAAAGCTAAAACTTATTTTAAGCGGATTTCATGAAAGCGCTTTATGTGCTCAAGAATGTTTCAAAAGAGCAAGACCAGATGAAAAATATGTTTTTAGATTTACAACATCATCTAGCGATATACAAAAAAGATTAGGTGTTAAATAATGATTAATTTTTTTAAATCACTTTTTTATTCCAAGGAAACCAAAGAAATTAATATAATTTTTCCAAGCAAGCCTAATATTTTTAATTGTAATGCTGATGTAGAGTATGATGGTAACTTATTTTTCAATGGCACTATAAATGGAAATTTAACATGTAAATTTCTTAAAATTGGACCAAACTCTTTAGTTGCTGGAAATATTAATTCAGATTGGGTTTTTGTTTTAGGTGAGGTTAAAGGTGATATTGTTGCAAATAGAGTTGCAATAGGTCCATCCGCAAAGGTTCATGGTAAAATTTCTTACAACTCCATTAGTATCGAACCTGGCGCAACTATTCTTGGAAATTATTTTAAAAGAAAAGCCTCATAGTTTTTATTCACATTTAAGTACCGTTTAGGTTTAAATGTTCTCTATTTGATTCTGTTCTGATTCAGCTCTGGACTCAAAATACAACCTATAATTTAGTTGAAATATTTGTAAAAAAAGAACAAAATAAGAACATGAAAATTGATGAAAAGTTACCAATTATTCTTCAAAAAGTATGCGCTGGATTTCCTTCTCCTGCAACAGATTATTTGGAGGATGAAATAAATCTTAATGAAGAATTAATTTCAAATAAAGCATCAACTTTTTTAATAAGAGTTTCAGGTCATTCAATGGTTGAAGATCATATTTATGATGGAGATGTATTAATCGTCGATAAAAGTCTTAATGTTAAACACAACTCAGTTGCAGTTCTTAATTATCAAGGACAACTTGTAGTTAAAAAAATTGTAAAAAAAAATAATAAATTTTTTCTAATTTCTAAATTAGGTAATCATAACCATTTTATTGAAATCACTGAAGATAATGAAACTCAAGTTTGGGGAGTAGTAACTTATGTCATACATAAAGTTAAAAAATAAAAATTCAAAAAAAATAGCACTAGTTGATTGCAATTCATTTTATGTTTCTTGCGAAAGACTCTTTAACCCAAGAATAAATAACCTTCCTGTTGTTGTTTTATCTAATAACGATGGTTGCGTTATATCAAGATCAGTAGAGGCAAAAAAAATAGGAATAAAGATGGGAGAGCCTTATTTTAAAGTTAAGCATTTAGTTAAATCTCATAAAGTCCAGGTATTTTCTTCTAACTATGCACTATACGGAGATATTTCAAGAAGAGTAATGCATGTTCTAAAAAAGTTTTGCCCAACAATTGAAATATATTCGATTGATGAAGCTTTTTTAGATTTAAGTTTAATAAAAGATGAGGATCTAGAAAATTTTATTAGTGAATTAAGATTTATAATATTAAAATGGACAGGTATCCCTGTAAGTATTGGTGTTGCAAAAACAAAAACATTATCAAAAGTTGCAAATCATATTGCAAAAAAAGAAAAAATCGGAATTAAAAGTTTTATTTTGAATAATGAAAAAGAAATTGACGGTTTATTAAAAAATTTTCCAATTGAAGATATTTGGGGAGTAGGTAGAAAAATATCTAAATTATATAAAAGCAATAATATTAAAAGTGCTTATGATTTAAAAGATGCAAGTAATACATGGATAAAAAAAAATACAAATGTTCTTGGTTTAAAAACAGTTATGGAGTTAAGAGGGATAAATTGTATAGGGTTTGAGTCTAATTCAAATCCAAGAAAAAATTGTTGTGTATCAAGATCATTTGGCAGAAAAGTATTAGATTATGATACATTAAAGGAGTCTATTGTTGCACATTGTTTAAATGCTGCTGAAAAAATTAGAGTTGATAGACAAGTAGTAAAATCAGTAATTGTTTTTATAAGAAATAGTCCTTTCGATAAAAGTGAAAAGTTTTTTTCTAGATCTAAAAAAGTAGATCTGCCAATACCCAGCGATGATAGTATTTTGTTAACAAAAGTTTGTATTCAATCTTTAAAAGAAATATTTTTAAAAGGTCCTCGTTATCAAAAAGCTGGTGTGATTTTTTCAGGATTATCAAGAAAAGGAAAATATGATGAAGGTTTATTTTCATATAAAAAGAAAGAAAAGTCTCAAAGTTTAATGAAAGCAATTGATAAAACAAATTTTAAATTTGGAAGAAATATGATTACAGTTGCAGATACCGGATTTTGTAATAACTGGAGAATGAGAAGGGGGCATTCCTCAAAGATTGATACTTCTAGTTATGATTTCTTACCGACTATAAATATCAGATAGGCTTTTAATATTATTAAGGCAGTTATTTAATTTTTTAATATCATCATCTAAAGCCAAACAAATAATAAAAAACAAAAACATCCAACCAGCTAATGATGGGATAAGAAAATAAGCAGAAGAATAATAGGCAAGCAGTCCAAAAATAAGAATTACAATGACTACCCGAATAAATATATTCTCTCTAAATACTGTTGAAATTCTAAAAGAATGTAAAAGAAGTGCTAAAATACTCATTTTTGAAGGCCCAAAATATCTCTCACCTCTAATAGATTGAATGGCAGAAAATTGAGGAAAATGCTTGGTAACAGCACCAGAGAAGCTTAACCACACAGATCCATCAGATAAAAGTTTTGAAACAGCATTTTTTGATAAACACGTATAATTACCAAATTTAATAAGCTTGCCGGTAATAAGATGAGTAAAAATTTTATGCATAGAGTATAAAAATTTAAATAAAAAACTTTCACTTCTTTTTATTCTAGTTGCAGTGATCACTTCTGGTTGTGTTTCTTGAACTTGGTTAAAGAAATCTTTTAATTCTTCAGGCCTATCTTCTCCGTCACCGTCCATTGGAATGATGTAATCATATTCTAAATTTTCTTGGCAATATTTTAGACCAGTTGCAATCGCTTTTCGATGTCCGCCATTTTTAATTAAATTAATAATTTTTACAGAATTAATTTTTGAAAATTTTTTTTGATTATTATCAAAACTTTCAGTTGAAGCATCATTGACAATTATAATGTCAATAGTTTCATTATTTATCTGTAAATCAATATTTTCAATTAATTTAAAAACAGATTGCCAATCATTAAAAACAGGAATTAAAATAATATATTTTTTCATTTATTTATAATTGTCAGATATCAATTCTTTTAAACTAAATGAGGCAGGTCCATTTTTACCTTCTGCTGATATTATTGTTAAGTTGGTATCTGTGATTTCACATTTTGGTCGATATTTTAAATGATAGCAAAGGTTACCAGCAATCCATTCATTTCCAGCCACACTCATAACATTATTATATTTTAATTTTATTAAACTTCTTTCAACTTCTTTAGCAATTTCCTTTCCTTTGTAATCAGTTCTTTTGTTAGTTTGTGAAATCGAAACATAGCCGTATAGAAAAGGAGAAAGTAAAAATAAAAAAATAAAAATGAAGTTAAAAGACTTAAGTTTGTTGATATCTATATAATTTTGAAAAAGATAAATAAAAAATGTTCCAATAAATAAATAAAATGGAGTCATCCACATTGTTCTAATTTTTGCACCCATTATTACAGAAGTAAAAAATATTAAAACTATTGGTAATATTGTAATAGATAATAAAAATAAGAGATTTTGATCTTTAAAAGGAAAATTAGTTTTTAGACTTTTGGTTAAAATAAATAAAAGAATAAAAAAAGGAATTAAAATTCCAATTTGCTTTACTAGAAAAGTTAATGGTAAAATAATATGATCAAGATAGTTTTTAATTTCTCCCGTTCTTTTTAGACCATAAGTGATTGTGATATAATTATTGTCTGTTAACCAAATTAAATGGGGAGTTAAAATTAATAAAAATATTATTCCCGGAATAATGTAATTAATTTTAAAATTATTTTTTTTTATATAAAATATGTAAAAAACTTTAATTCCAATTAATAAATAAATAAAAAGATATTTTGACAAAAACCCAAAAGCGGCAACAATTCCAAGAATTACATAATCTTTTGCAAGATTATCTTTAAGGCATTTATAAGCATAGTAGGCGGTCATTGCCCAGAAAGGCAGCATACATACATTCACATTAAATTCTGGAGTCGTAAAATTATAAAAAAAAATACCTTCTAATAATAAAACAGATAATAGCGCATGTTTCTCCGTGTTAAGTATTTCTTTAGATAATTTAAATACAAAATAAAAAGCTGAGATAACAAACAGCTGACTTAAAAAATAATATACCCAATCTTGTGATCCAAAAATTTGATAAAATATTTTAACTGCCAAAGCGCTCAAAGGAGGGTGTTTGTTAAAACCCCAATCTAAATTACTTCCCCAAGCTAGTGCCTCAATTGTATCAAGAGGTAAATTGTGATTTGTAATACTTGGTATTAGTGTCCAAACTGCAAAATGTGTGAGTAAAAAATAGTGAAATAGTCTATTAATTGCCATTATTTAGTTTTTATAATTATTCATATTAATTGACACTAAAAATATGAAACATATATTCCTTCGATTAAATTAAATATGCCAACAAAAATTTCAAAAACTTACGTACCTTCAGCAAAAGAAAAGTATATGTGCGCTAAACATAAAGCTTTTTTTAGAAAAGCTCTTGCTGAATGGAAAAACGATTTAATAGAACAGAATAATAGAATTATTTTTGGCAACGATGATGACAATGCAGCTTCTGCAGATGTAGTGGATCAAGCAACATCTTTTACAAGCAAATCAGTTGAAATGAGAACTGTAAATCGTCACAAAAAACTCATGAAAAAAATAGATTCTGCTCTTCAGAAAATTGAAGATGGTACTTACGGATATTGTGAAGAGACAGGAGAAGAGATTGGTTTAAAAAGATTAATTGCCAGACCGATTGCAACAATGACGGTTGAGGCACAGGAAAGACACGAAAAACAAGAAAAAATTTTCGCCGACGATTAAGGTTTTGGAATAGTTTCACCTCTATTCATAAAATCATATCCTTTAATAACCGCTTTTCTTTTTGAAATTAATTCAAACCAACGTGTAAGATTTTTAAATTTTTTTAATCCAATATCATGAATTTCATGTCTAGCTACCCAAGGGAAAGTTGCAATATCAGCTATCGTATATTTTGAACATGCCAAATACTTTGATTTAGCTAATCTTCTATCTAGGTCTTTATATATCTGAGTTGAAATTCTAAAATATCTTTCTTCTCCAAATTTACTTTTTCCATGATTATAATGATGAAACTGGTGATGCTGCCCAAACATTGGACCTACGTATGCCATCTGAGCCATTAGCCATTGTAATATTTTTAACCTGTCTTTTTTATCGTAAAATTTTTTATATTTTTCTCCAAGATAAATAAGTATGGCACCAGATTCAAAAATTGTTTTTTTTGTTTTCAAATCTCTTAAAACTGGAATTTTGTTAAATGGACTAATTTTTGAAAATTTAGGACTAAATTGGTCTCCTTTTAATATATTAATTTTAGTTACTTTATATTTTAGGTTTAATTCTTCTAATAAAATAGACACCTTTTTTCCATTGGGTGTATCGGCACTTAAAAGTTCAAACATAATTTTATATCCAATTTTAGTCAAAGGTATATATAGCAGAAAAATAATATGAAAATAAAATATTACTATAGTATTGCGTCACCATTTTCTTACTTAGCAATTGATAGGTTTATTAATTTAGTTAATAAAAAAAATATTGAAGTTGAAGAAATGCCTTTTGATCTTGTAGGTCAAGTTTTTCCAAATACTGGTGGAGTTCCAGTCCCAAAAAGACATCCATCAAGATTAAAATATCGTCTAGTTGAAATTGAAAGAATTGGAAAAAAATATGGAGTTAGCATAAATTCTCAACCAAAATTTTTTCCACCTTCTGATCCTCATTTACCTGCAAAATTTACAATAGCAGCAATTCAACTTGGAAATAAATTAAGCTTTGGAAAAGAATGTTTAAAATATTTATGGGCTAATGAAAAAGATATATCTGACAAAAAAGTTTTAGAAGAAATTTGTAATAATTTACAATTAAATTTTAACGAGGTTGAAGTACTAGCTAATAGTGAGAAAGTGGAAAAAATATATTCTGAAAATTCAAATAATGCGATCAAAGAAGATGTATTTGGTGCCCCAACCTATATCTATGAAGATGAGTTATACTGGGGTCAAGACAGATTAGACTATTTAGAAGATAAAATTAAATGAAAATCTTAAAGCAGTTTTTAGTTTTTAATATAGTTTTTTTTATAATAGGTGGAGTTGCATCATCAGAGGATTTGTTTCAATCTTTAATTTCCACTTATATAAATAATAAAGAACTTAATTCTCAACGTGAAAAAGCCAAAGCAGTAAATGAAGAATTAATACAATCTTATGCAATATTAAAGCCTTCGATTACTGGAACTTTTTCTCAATCTGATGATTTAAATGAAGGGCAAAAAAATCAATCAGGCTCTTCGATTGCAGATAGCAACCTTCAAACAAAAAAGAAGGCAATAAAAGTTGAACAAAAAATATTACAAGGCATACCTAATATTTTAGCATCAAAAACTGATGTGAAGATATCAAGTAATGAACTTAAATTTGTTGAGCAAAATGTTCTGCTTAAAGCTGTAACCGCTTATACTTCTGTTCTGGCCTCTAAGAAAAGATTAGATATCACCAGAGATAATCTCGATCTTGCTGACAAACAAGTCGAATTAGATAAAAGCAGGTATGAAAGAGGTGCAATTAAATTATCTGATCTTGCACAATCTGAATCTTCTTTAGCAGATGCAAAAGCAAAATTTATAAGATCGGAAAACAGTTTCACAGTATCTGAAAAAGACTATGAAAATATTATCGGATATTTACCAAAAAATTTAGAAACGATAAAAAATCTTGATTTAAATTTACCAAAAAGCTTAGAGGAAACTTTGGAATTGGCTTCTTTAAATAACCCCGAACTATTAATTTCAAAGCTTAATTTTGAGAAATCTAATTATTTATTAAAAGGGGCAGCAGAAAAATTTGCACCTAAAGCATCTGTTTCATTTGAAGTATCCGAGAATGAAGATGTTAGCTCTACTATAAGCGAAAGGGATCAGTCTCAATTTGAAGCAAAAGTAGAAATCCCATTATATTCTGGAGGTAAAAATTATTCATTTTATCAGCAAAAAAAAGCTCTTAAAGTTAGTGCAGAGCTAGATTATCAAGATAAGCAAAATGAAACTAAAAAAAATGCAACTAATGTTTGGTCTGAATATCAGTTAAAAAAAAGCGAGTTAAATTTAGCCAAAGCACAATTGCAAGCGGCCGAGATTGCATACGAAGGTATTGTTCAAGAGTATGAAAGTGGTACTAGAGATACTTTGGATGTGCTAAATTCTAGATCACTTTTATTAATAGCTAGACTTAATTTTATTGATGTTGAAAGAGACGAAATAATTTCAAGATTTAAACTATTGCAAGTAACAGGTAATTTAACTGCTCTACATTTAAAACTTGAAACAAAACAAATTAATCCAAAAGCCAACTGGATTAGGCATATTTTTTAATTAAATATAATAAAATCAATAACTTATTTAAATTATTGTAAATGAGAACAAAATATGTACATTTTTCATATTGAGTCGTTTAAAAAAATTGAACAAAAGGATGCATAATGACTAAAAGTAATTTGAAAGTGGTGAACAGCCCAAAAGAATTAGATAAAGATAAACAAAAAGCTCTAGAAGCAGCTATTGGACAGATAGACCAAAATTTTGGAAAAGGTTCAGTAATGAAACTTGGTCAAAAAGATCAAGCATTAGATATTGAAGCTATTTCAACGGGTTCTTTAAGTTTAGATATTGCTTTGGGAATTGGTGGATTGCCAAAAAGTAGAATAGTGGAAATTTATGGTCCAGAGTCATCTGGAAAAACTACTTTGGCTTTACAAGTGATTGCTGAGGCACAAAAGACAGGCGGAGTTTGTGCGTTTGTGGATGCTGAACATGCATTAGACCCAACATATGCAAGAAAATTGGGTGTAGATACTTCTGAATTATTAATATCTCAACCTGATACAGGGGAACAGGCGTTAGAAATTGCAGATACATTAGTTAGGTCTGGCGCAGTATCAGTTTTAGTTGTTGATTCAGTTGCAGCCTTAACACCAAGAGCAGAATTAGAAGGTGACATGGGCGACACACATGTAGGTTTACAAGCAAGATTAATGAGTCAGGCTTTAAGAAAACTTACAGGTAGCATCTCTAAATCTAATACTATGGTTATCTTTATTAACCAAATTAGAATGAAGATTGGTGTAATGTTTGGAAGTCCAGAAACAACTGCAGGCGGTAATGCTCTTAAATTTTATTCATCTGTAAGAATGGATATAAGAAGAATTGGTGCCATTAAAGAAAAAGATGAGATTATTGGTAACCAAACAAGAGTAAAAGTTGTCAAAAATAAAGTTGCACCACCATTCAAAGTAGTAGAGTTCGATATAATGTATGGTGAAGGAATTAGTAAAATGGGTGAATTAATTGACCTAGGTGCTAAAGCAAATATTATCGAAAAAAGTGGTGCATGGTACTCTTATAAAGGAGAAAAGATTGGCCAAGGAAAAGAAAATGCAAAGCAGTATTTAAAAAATAATGTGAATATTGCAGCTGAAATTGAAATGGCAATCCGTGCAAATGCTGGCTTAATAAGTGAAAAGCTTGAAGGTAACCCTATTACTAAAGAAAAAACTGAAGAGGTTAGTGAAGTTACTGATAAGGTAAAATCAGCTGATAAGAAAAAAGATTAAATAATTAACCATCTCTTTAAGGCGCTATCTATAAATGATAGCGCCTTTTCCATTACTAGACATATACAGTAAAAGTTGTAATTATCTTAGAAATGAAAAAAACTCTAAGAGATACAAGAGAAACTTTTAAAAATTTTTTTAAAAAGAATGGTCACAAAGTAATAAGTTCTAGCCCACTTATTCCGCAAAATGATCCGACTTTAATGTTTTCAAACTCAGGTATGGTTCAATTTAAGAATGTTTTTACAGGGGTTGAAAAAAGGGATTATAATCGTGCAACCACTTCACAAAAATGCGTAAGAGCTGGTGGAAAGCATAATGATCTCGAAAATGTTGGATATACACCAAGACACCATACTTTTTTTGAAATGTTGGGTAATTTTTCCTTTGGCGATTATTTTAAAGAACAAGCAATTGCATATGCCTGGGAATTAATAACCAAAGACTTTGCTCTACCAAAAAATAAATTATGTGTAACTGTGTTTTCAGAAGATCAAGAAGCATATGACTTATGGAAAAAAATTGCAGGTTTTAGTGAAGATAAAATAATTAAAATTCCTACATCTGATAATTTCTGGTCAATGGGCGAGACTGGACCATGCGGACCATGCTCAGAAATTTTTTATGATCATGGCGAACATTTATTTGGAGGTCCTCCAGGTTCAAAAGACGAAGACGGGGATCGTTTTATTGAAATTTGGAACTTAGTTTTTATGCAGTATGAGCAAATTACAAAAGATAAACGAGTTAATTTGCCAAAACCTTCTGTTGATACAGGTATGGGTTTGGAGAGAATGGCTGCAGTATTGCAAGGAACTCACGATAATTATCAAATTGATTTATTTAAAAAATTAATTGATTTAAGTGCTGATATTACAAAAACACAAATTAACAATGATACCATTCCAAGTCATAGAGTAATTTCTGATCATTTAAGAGCTTCATGTTTTTTAATTGCAGATGGGTTAATGCCATCAAATGAAGGTCGTGGTTATGTGCTACGAAGAATAATGAGAAGAGCAATGAGGCACGCAAATACTTTAGGCTCAAAAGATCATGTTCTGTCAAAAATGATAGACCATTTAATAAAGGAAATGTCTTCAGAGTATAACGAGTTAGATAGAGCTAAAGATTTAATTAAAGAAACTATTATAAATGAAGAAGAAAAATTTCAATCAATGTTAACAAATGGAATGAAAATTATACATGATGAAAAAAACAAAATTAAAAACAATACATTAAGTGGAGAAGTTGCATTTAAATTATATGATACTTATGGCTTTCCATTAGATTTAACTGAAGATTATTTCAAGCCTTTAAAGATCAAAGTTGATACTGAAAAATTTAATCAATTAATGGATCAAAGAAAAGCTGAAGCTAGAAAATCTTGGAAAGGCTCAGGATCTGATTCAATTGAAAAAATATGGTTTGATTTGAAAGAAAAATTTGGCGCAACAGAATTTGTTGGATACAGTACAAATAAAACTGAAGCTAAAATTTTTTCTTTAATCAAGAGTAATGTCGAAGTTGAAACAGTTTTAGAAGGAGAGCATGTTTTTGTAGTAACAAACCAAACTTGTTTTTATGCAGAATCAGGAGGTCAAATTGGTGATACTGGATTTATAAAAACTGAAAGTGGTTTATTTGAAGTTTCTGATACACAAAAATTTTTTAATAGTTTTTTTGTCCATATTGGAAAAGTAAAAGGAGGTAAAATTAATATTAATCAGGATGCCGTACTTGAAGTTAATCTAGATAGAAAACAAAAAATAAAAGCCAACCATTCTGCCACACACTTATTGCATGCTGCTTTGAGAGAAACTTTGGGAAACCATGTTGCTCAAAAAGGTTCTTATGTTGGCCCTGATAGATTGCGTTTTGATTTTAGTCACTCAAAACAAATTGATCAAAATCAGCTTAAAACTGTAAATAAAAGAGTTAATTATTTTATTGATAAAAATGATTTAGTTGAAACAAAATTAATGTCACCTGAAAAAGCAATAAAAGCTGGCGCGATGGCTTTATTTGGAGAAAAATATGGCGAAGAAGTAAGAGTAGTTTCAATGGGAAAACATGAAAACATTTCTTTTTCTCTAGAGCTCTGTGGTGGAACTCATGTGCATTCTACAGGTGAAATAGGAAAATTTATGATAATAAATGAAAGTTCAATTGCTTCAGGAGTGAGAAGAATTGAAGCCTTAAGAGATAAAGAGCTTGAAAAATATTTAGAGAATAAAGCATTAGATCAAAAAAACAAAATTATAGAGCTTGAAAGTAAATTCACTGAAATTTTAGAAGAAATAAAATTAAATGGAGGTAGTATTGAAAAGTTTAAAGATTTTGATGAACAAAAAATATTGTCAGCATCTAATTATTTAAAAGAGTTAAAAATAAAGAATACTTTATCTGATAAAAATAAAAATATTATTAATATAATTAATAAAAATAATATAAATTTTTATAGTCAAATACTGATTGATTTTCCTTCAAAAGAAATAAGGAAACTTGTTGATGAACAAAGGAAAAATGACAGTAAAATAGTTTTTATTTTTTCATTAGATAAAGAAAAAACTTCAATAGCTGTTGGAGTTTCTGATAATTTAACAGATAAATTTAATGCATCTGATATTGTTAAAAAACTTTCATCTTTTCTAGGTGGAAAAGGCGGAGGAGGAAGAAAAGATTTTGCTCAGGCTGGTGGTAAAAAATCATCAATAAGTAAGACTAATTCGTGCGTAGCAAAAATTATAGAAACTATAATTTAGCTTCTATAAATTTAATAATTTCATCACTAGTTATCTTATCCATTGCATCATAATTATCACAATTATATGAAAAAAAATTATTTCTAAGTGGTTTAAATTTTTCAGCATTTCCAGGATAAAAACAAAAAGTTTTACTTTTTGATAAAGCTAATAAATGCGCCACTCCATTATCAATACTAATATTAAAATCCATTTTATCTGCTAATGCCACCAATAATTCTGGTGATTTAAATTCGGTTTCGACATTATGTTCTGGAAAAATTGCATTTGGTATATTTTCTTTAATTAAATTAATCATATCTTTATTATTTTCTTGAATGAAAAAAACAGGTAAATACTTTTTGGCAAAGTAATTTATAGTTTTAATCATCTGTATTTTATTAAATTGTTTTTTTCTAGTTTTGTGGCCTGCCACTAAAGATAATCCAAAGTATTTTTTATTATTTGGTAACAATGAATCTGATTTTTTAACACATTTATGATGAATATTTATAGTATAATTTAATTCAATATTTTTATTTGTGACAATTTCTAAAAATTTCACCACTCTAGCTATTACTCCTTTACCTTTATAATTATTTTTTATTTTAGGATTGCAAAAAAAATAATTAAATGTCGGAGAAAAAAAATATTTATGTGGAATATTTTTATATATTAATAAATTTCTTAGTTT
>NZ_JBNAIW010000013.1:0-25683 GCF_052047895.1 Candidatus Pelagibacter sp. HIMB1517 | reverse complement strand
CATCTAGACATTAATGTTTCTATATTTTGATCAATTAAACTAGACGTAAACATAAAATATATATTTTCATTAGGCTGTTCTATAAGTTTTAATAATGCATTTACCGAATTGACATTCAAAAATTGAGAATTTTTTATTATTATAAATTTTGGTAGATTATCAAATGATTTTAGCTGGCAAAAATTTATTACATTTCTAATATCATCAATTTTAACTGCCTGCTCAGAACTTAAGTTTTTTAAGATTAAAACATTTTTATCTGAAATTAATTCATCTTCAATATTTATAACTTTTTTTTTTAATAGCGAAGATACGAGATTAAGACAAAACGTATATTTACCAATACCATCGAGCCCTTGTATCATAAATGTTTGTGGTAGTTTTTTGATATCAAAAAGATTTTTGAAAAGTTTTAGCTCATGCTCAAAACCAATAACTTTATTTGAAATTTTTAATGACATTTTTTTTAATTAAATAATTAACAATTTGTATTGTGATATCTTTTTTATTTTTTGTACCATCAATCTTGATTATTCTATTGTGTTTTTTTGTTAAATTTATAAAACTTTTTCTTAATTTATTGAGTTTTTTTTCTCCATATTGATCAAATCTATCTAACCTACCCCTGCCCTTTACCCTTAATTTTGAAATCTTTACTGGAATATCTATAAAGAATGTAATTTTTGGAAAACTTTTTTTACTTATCAAGTTTTGCAAAAAATTTATTAATTTAATATCTTGTCCTTGTTCGTAATGTTGATAGGCATATGTAGAGTCTACATATCTATCACATAGAACTAAATACCCTTTTTTTATAAGTTTTTTAATTTTTAAAAAATGATTAGATCTTGCTGCAAAAAGTAACAATAGTTCTGTTAAATTATCTTCATTATTTTTTAAATCTTTGATTATTAATTTTCTTATTTTTTCTGCTAACTTTGTTCCACCTGGCTCTCTAGTTTTAATACACTTGATTTTTCTTTTTTTTAAAAATTTATATACTTCGTTAAGTTGAGTTGATTTTCCGCTACCTTCGATACCCTCAAAAGTAATTAAATTACCCTTTTCTATCCCCATATTAAAAGACTTATGGAATTTAAAAATCTAACAAAGAAATTTTCTTTCTCAGTGTTTACAGAGGAATAGAGAGTTTCTGATTTTATTAAATTATTATCATAATAAATATTTAATTTAGATACCGGAGAACCTTTTTTTATTTCTGTAGAAAGTGTATCTTTTTCATGATCAATTTCGATTTTTAATTTGTTTTTTTTTCTTTTTGGTATTGTTAAATAAATATTATTCTTTAGTTCTAATTGCACATTTTTTTGTTTTAAATTCCAAGTTTTAATATTATAGTTTTTATCTATTTTATTAATTTTTAATAAATCAAATCTGTTTTCAGCATAACTAAGTAATTTGACTGTTTCTCTTGATCTGGCATTTTTAGAATTTGTTCCACTTACAACACTTAAGATTCTTCTGTCATTTTTTTTTATTGTCGCGGCTAATGAGTATCCAGAATTATTTAAGTAACCAGTTTTTATACCATCACCACCCATATCTTTATATAATATTGGATTTCTATTTCCTTGCGTAATAGGTGCCCCACCAGTTCTGTCCCAAGTAAATTTTTTTTCAGAATAATACTTATACAAATTTGGAAAATTATTTATTAAATAAATTGACATTTTAGCAATATCTTCAACTGTAGAATAATTATTACCATCGTAAATACCTGATGAATTTGCAAATCTAGTATTTGTTAGACCAATTTGTTCAGCCATACTGTTCATCATATTTACAAACTCTTCTTCCGTTCCCGCAATTCCCTCTGCTAAAGCGATACAGGCATCGTTACCAGATACTATGATTATTCCTTTTAATAAATTTTCAACGCTAACTCTGTCATTGGGCATAATAAACATTGAAGAAAATCCTTTTGAAGACATTCTCCAAGCATTTTTTGATACTTTAAACTTTTCTTCTAATTTCAAATCTCCTTTTTTGATTAAATCAAAGGCAACAATTGCTGTCATAATTTTTGTTATCGAAGCTGGAGATATTTTTTGTTCTTTATTTTTTTCAAATAAAACCTCCCCAGATAAAACATCAACTAGATAAGCCTGTTTTGCACTTGTTTCTAAAGCTATTGATTTTGCAGATATAAATAAAAAACAAATTATGAAAATTTTTTTTATCATTGAACTCTTATATTAAAACCGATTAAACCAATTTTTCCTAATTTTAAATATATATTATCATATTCCGTTAAGTTTTTTAATGGACCAATCGAAATAATATGATTTTTAGGAGCATAATCCTTAAAGATTAATTTTTTATTTTTAATATTCAAACTTAATAACCTAAATAATGTTTCAGAGTAAGTTTTGTAATAAAATGGACCAAAATCTAAAAAAATTTTTTTTGTTATAACTTTTTCATTATCAATTTTCAAAACTTCTATGGTTTCTATCTTAACTTTTTTATTAATTTTTTTTTCTTCATCAAAAGTTTTTGCTTTTTTTGCAATAAATGACTTATTCTCTCTCATGGATTGCACAAGAACAAGTGGAAATTCTCTATCCAAGCTAATTTCATCATATACAATTTCTGGCAAATAAATAATCCTTGAATCAGTTGATTTTAATTGTTCGTCTACTTTATAAACTTTGCTAATTTTATTATTTTTGTTTGTAATTTTGATCAGACTATCTTTTTGTAAGTGTGAAATTATTTTGTTATTTTTGGATACATCTGCAAAACCAGTTTTTTCATACACTTGATATTTATTGGAACATGAAATTATGAAAAAAAAAAATATTAATAAAATTCTTTTATGCATCTTTCAAGTAATCAGAAAAAATACCAATGGTTATTGCAAATCTAAGTGATCTATTCCAATTGAGAATTTTTTCATAATTATTAAAAACCATATATACATCAGAAATTTCCCCATCCGGTTTTACTAATTTTGCTTTTGTATTTAAATTAATTTTATAGTTATCCGGCAATATAACACCCATTTTAATCCAATCTTTAATTTTTTTTGAATCAGAAAGTTTTCTAGCGTCAAATGTAAAATGTTTTTTATTAATTTCTTTTGTCAGTTTCACTTTTAATCCCCAAGGATTTTTATCCCATCCAATTTTTTTTAAATAATTTGCTGCTGAAGCAAAAGAATCTTCTAAAGAAGTGTAGAGGTCAATTTTACCATCTCGATTATAATCAATTGCATAATTTTTAATTGATGAAGGCATAAATTGAAAATTACCGTGTGCGCCAGCCCAGGATCCTTTTAAATCTGATATGTTTACGACCTGCCTATCTATCAACTTTAAAAGAATTATAAGTTCATTGGAAAAATATTTAGATCTTCTTTTATCAAAACTCAAAGTTGCCAAAGCTGAGATTATATCAACTTTACCTTTATGTTTACCAAAAACTGTTTCTACGCCCCACAATGCTACTAAATAGTTTTTTGGAATTTTATATTTTTTTTCAACCTTATCTAAAAGCTTTTTATTATTATTAATTAATTTTTTTGCATAAATTACTTTTTGTTTATTTACTCTTTTTGCAACGTATACATCTGTTTTTTCGATAAATTCTGGTTGATTTCTATCGTATGTAATAATTCTTTTTAAAAGTTTTGTATTCTTAAAAGCTTCATTTACGGTTTTTTTAGAAACACCCTGGTTAATTGCGTATTTTTTATAATTTTCTAACCATGTGCTAAATTTTTCATCTGATTTAGATATAGATGAGAAAATTAATAATAAGGAGAGAATCAAATACAACTGACGCATAATTAATATTATCATAGCAAAAAGGCCGAGTCATTTGTTGTAATTTTATATGGTTAATTTATAAGTCGTTTTTTCGGAGAGGTGGCTGAGCGGTTGAAAGCACCGGTCTTGAAAACCGGCAATGGGGCAACTCATTCGTGGGTTCGAATCCCACCCTCTCCGCCATTATAAAGTCTCAACATTGCCCATATATTTTTTTAAACATTCCGGAACAGAAATTGATCCATCAGTATTTTGATAATTTTCTAAAATTGCAACAATTGTTCTACCAACTGCCAAACCAGACCCATTTAAAGTAGCTACTAAATTATTTTTTTTATCTAACGTTTTATACCTTGCCCTCATTCTATTTGCTTGAAAAGTACCACAAGATGAGCAACTTGAAATTTCCCTATATTTATTTTGCGACGGCAACCAGACCTCAAGGTCATAAGTTTTTTCAGCACTAAATCCCATATCTCCTGATGATAAAAGCATCACTCTATATGGAAGTTTTAACTTTTTTAATATTTTTTCAGCACACTCAACCATTCTCTCGAGTTCTTTAAATCTAAATTCTGGTTGAATGATAGATACCATCTCAACCTTAGTAAACTGATGTTGTCTAATCATTCCCTTAGTATCTTTACCGGCAGCACCTGCTTCTGCTCTAAAACATTGGGTTGCACTTACAAATCTAAAAGGTAATTTTTCATATTCAATTATGCTTTCAGAAACCATATTGGTTAAACTAACTTCGCTCGTTGGGATAAGCCATTGATTATTATTCAATTGAAATTGATCTTCTTTAAATTTAGGCAATTGACCAGTTCCATACATTGATTTTTCATTAACAATTACAGGAACGCTATATTCTGTATATCCATTTTCCTCAGTATGAACATCCAGCATAAAATTGATTAATGCCCGTTCTAATTTTGCTAGATTTTCTTTCAAAATGACAAATCTTGAACCTGATATCTTCACTGCTGTTTCAAAATCAATTTTTTTAATCTTTTCTCCAATTTCATCATGTGACATAATTTTATCACTAACTTTGCATTCTCCTTCTTTTCTTATCTCAACATTTTGCTTATCATCAGCTCCCACTGGCACATCTTCATATGGCAAGTTTGGCAATGACATTAAGATTTCATTTATAGACAAGATCTTTTCTTCAGTAATTTTATCTAATTTAAATATTTCTTCTTTTATCATTGAAACTTTATTACTCAGTTCACTAAATTTTTTTTGATCATCTTTGTTTTTTCCCAATTCCTTAGAAATTGTATTTCTTTCGTTTAACAACTTTTCTTTTTGTTCTAAAAAATTTCTATAAGTTTTATCTAATTCTAAAATATTGTTTATAATTTTTTTTGGGTCATCAATATTTCTTTTTTTAAGATTCTGAATAAAATTTTCTGGATTTGATCTTATGTCTTTAATATTTAACATTATTTTTTTTCGACAAATTTTACTGTAAAAATAGATATCTCATATAGAAGCAGTAAAGGCAAAGCTAAACCTATTTGAGTTATAGGATCTGGTGGTGTTAAAATTGCAGCCATACTAAATATAATAATAACAACGTATTTTCTTCGAGTTTTCAAATATTCAGAAGTAATAAAACCTACTTTTGCCAAGAGAGTTAAAAAAACAGGTAATTGAAAACTGATTCCAAAAGCTAAGATTAAGCGCATCACTAAAGATAAATATTCATTAACTTTTGCTTCTAACTGAATTGGTAGCGATCCGTTTATAGCCGCTGTTTCAAAAGATAAAAAAAACTTTATTGCTAATGGCATAATCAAATAATACACAAGCATACCTCCGAGCAAAAATAGAACAGGTGTTGCAATTAAAAATGGTAGTAAAGCTAATTTTTCATCTTTATAAAGTCCTGGAGCAACAAATTTCCATATTTGCATTAAAATTAAAGGGCATGAAAAAAAGAATGCAGCAAAAAAAGCAAGTTTTAAATATGTTAAAAACGTTTCATGTAAAGCTGTAAAAATCAATCTACGATTATTACCGTCATCTTTGACCGCTTGAGCGTATGGATCTACCAAGAAGTTATAAATTTTGTCAGAAAAAATATAACAAACAATAAATGTAATTATTAAAAAAATTATTGATTTGAGGAGCCTACTGCGTAACTCTATTAAATGCTCGCTTACTGTAGACTTTTTTTCCGTCATAAATTTTATGATTTATTTTTATTTTTCTTATCTTTTTCAATTTCAGTTTCTAAATCTACAGAATTTTCAATATCTTCTTGAATATTAGATACGTATGATTTTATTTTCTTTATTGATGAAGTGATTTTTTTTACAACAACAGGTAAATCCTTAGGACCAATTATAAGTACAGCTAGTACTATTATCACCAAAAGCTCAGACCAACCTATCTGAGGCATGTATTAACTTTCTGATTTATTGTTATCGTTATTAGAAATAGATTTATTTTCAGGATCGTCAGACATCCCCTTCTTAAAACTCTTGATGCCCTTAGCAACATCTCCCATTAATTCAGATATTTTTCCTCTTCCAAATAATAATACGACTAACGCTACAACGATTGCTATTTGCCAAAATCCAATGCTCATAATGTTAATTATAGTTAATTAAAAAAGTAAATACAAGAAGTTATTTATCTTCTTCCAGCGTATCAGAAATCATATCATCGATATTAGAATATATATTTTCTTTGTTTTCGTTTTGATCGCTTTCAATAAATTTTGAAGTACCAAAAATTGAGCTATCTACCCTACTATCAATTAGGCCTGCCGCCAAAAGTTCATCTGAGTTTGGTAGGTCATCTAGGCTATTAATATTAAAGTGATTTAAGAACTTATCTGTTGTTACATATAATAATGGTTTGCCTGGTATTTCCTTTCTACCATTGGGCTTTACCCAGCCCAATTCAAACAATATCTCCAATGTTCCGGTGCTAAATGATACACCTCTAATCTCTTCGATTTCAGATCTTGTAACAGGTTGATGATAAGCAATTATAGCAAGAGTTTCTATAGCAGCCTTTGACAATTTTTTTTGAATAATTATTTCTTTTTTTAATTTTCCAGAAAGATCTTCGGAAGTCCTAAATGACCATTTATCTGCTAAATTAACCAATCTAATACCTCTATCTTCATAATCTTTTTGTAATTCATAAAGAATTTTTAGTACATCTGTTCCTGATTTTACTTTAGATTTAATTGTACCAACATCTAATGGTTCGCTTGCAGAAAATAATATAGCTTCAATTAAATTTTTTTCATTCTTTTTCATTTTTCACCTTATAAAATATTTTATCAAATAGTTTTTCTTGTTTTATTAATAAATCACCTTCTCTTACAAGCTCTAAGCCAGCAACAAAAGATCCGGCAAATCCTGTCTTTCTTAGATTTTTTTTTGCTTTAAATACTTGTGGCACAATATCTTTTAATTCACACCAATCTTTTAATTTAGAGAACATTGATGTAATTTTTTTAATTGCCTCCTCCATAGTATATGTTTTTAACTTTGTAATATTAATAGAAGAAAAGTTTTTTCTCCTTTTAAAATCAGCATAAGATTTAATTAATTCATATAAAGATACAGAATATTTTGGCGTACTCTTTGCCCTAATGCCTTCCTTTATTCCTCTAAAAAAAATATCAACCCCCATTTGTTTTTTTGTCATGAGCTGGTCTGAAAGCAATCTTATCATTTCTAATTTTCTTAATTGAAGTTTAAGTTTTTCTGCCATTTTAGAAGCTGAAAATTCCTCATCATCATCTTCTGGCAATAATAACCTAGATTTCAAATAAGCTAACCATGAAGCCATTACCAAAAAATCAGCTGCTATTTCTAAATTTTTTTTAATTTTATCAACATATGAAATATATTGGTCTACCAATTGAACAATTGAAATTTGCATTAAGTCTACTTTTTGAGTTTTAGCTAAATCAAGTAATAATTCTAATGGTCCCTCATAATTATCTATACTCAACTCTAAAGTATTTTTTACATGCGAAGTTTTAGGATCATTATCCTCCAAAGTGTTTATATTTTTTGACTCATCCATTTTTTTAGAATACCTATTATTTTTTTCATTTCATTAATATTACCATTACAATGTAAAATAATATCACAACCTGCAAGCAAAGGTTGAGTAACTTTTGTTTTAAGATTTTCTTTTAAAGCTTTCATGCAAATATCATCTGTCATTACTAAGCCCTTAAAATTAATTTTTTCTCTGATTAAAGTTAAAATTTTCGATGAGTAAGTTGCTATTTTAAAATCTAAAAAAATATATTTTATATGAGCTATCATTATGAATTTTGAACGCAGGTTTTTGAAACATAAAAAATCTTTTTTGAATAGATTTTCTTTATTTTCTTCTACGATCGGAAGTTTAAAGTGGCTATCAACAACTGCTAAACCATGTCCAGGCGCATGCTTTGCAATGCAATTAATTCCCTTATCTTGGTACTTCTCAATAAAATATTCACATAATTTGTTAACAATTTTAGGGTTGTTAGAAAAAGACCTATCTCCAATGACTTTATGTGTTTTTTTATATTTTAAATCAGCAACAGGATAAGCAACTGTGTCTATGCCAAGAAATTTAAAAATGCCAACATTAAAATCTATGAAATATGACGTTTCTTTATAAAAATTTTTTCTATCAGTTAAATAAAGTTTACCGAAATACTCGGCAGTATATTTTTTTTGAGAAAATATTTTATTAAAACGGTTTACTCGTCCACCTTCATGATCAATCATTATCAGTGGATCATTTGGAGCAATAGACTTAATATGTTTAATAAGTTTTTTTAATTGCGCTAGGTTTAAAATATTTCTTTCAAAAATTATAAAACCATAAATTTTATTATTTTTAATTAATTTAATCTCATCATTATTTAAAAATTGACCATGAAGTCCAAAAATAACAGGTATTATTTTGTTTTTAAAAGCTGCCAAAATTTTTTCTCCTCTGTATTTTTTTTGAAATAATTTGAATTATCTTGAAATTCTTTAAAATCTTTTTTGGTATTAATTACCTTGATTTTATTAATTTCATTATCTAAATAAATTGAAAAATTTTTTCTATTCTTATTTTTTATTTGTAAAAAATTTTCTGAAAAATAGAAATTAATTATAAAAAAAAAGAATAAAATAAATATTATTAAATTTATTACTTTCAAATACTTCATTACATTTTTTTTAAAACTTTAACGTCTAAAATATTTAAACCTATAGTTAAAACTAAATACAATTTTTGCAGCAAATACAGTCTAGAGTTAATTAGCTGTTTATCAGAATGTCCAATTATTTTTAAATCCTCATTTTCTTTTCCGGCATTCCAATAAGTATGAAACTCAGAAGAAAGTTCGTATAAATAGTAAGGAATGTAATGAACTTCTAAATTTTGATAACACAAATTTACTATTTTAGGCCATTCTACAATTTTTTTTATAAGATTGAATTCAGTTTCATGTTTTAAATTTTCTAATTTTGCATCAATAATAGGTTTTTCAATATCAAAATTTGATTTATCAAATAAAGAATTGATCCTTGCACATGCGTATTGTACATAAAATATTGGGTTATCTTTAGATGTATCGGTTACTAAATCAAAATCAAAATCCAATTGAGAATTTGAACTCCTATAAACCATCATAAATCTTGCAGAATCTTTACCTACTGCATCAATTAAATCTTTTGCTAAAATAAAATCACCTGCTCTTTTTGACATTCTAAATGGCTTACCTGATTTATAAAGTTTAACAATTTGGCTAAGTTTAATTGAAAATGTTTTATTATTATTTAACGCATTCACCGCTGAAGATAATCTTTTCACATAACCCGCATGATCAGCGCCAAGTATATTTATGTAATGATCAAAGTTACGTTTGAGCTTGTCATAATGATAAGCTACGTCATTGGCAAAATATGTCCAGGTATTATCTGATTTTTGTAATGCTCTATCAACATCATCTCCATACTTTGAAGATTTGAATAATAATTGCTCTCTAGGTTCCCAATCTTCAGCATCACCTTTTGGCTTAGGTAATACCCCGGTATATACGTCTCCTTTGTTTTTTAATTTATCAATAGCTTCACTTAAGATATCCCTATTAACAATATCACTCTCTGATACAAAATTGTCATGAACGATACCCATTAAATCTAGATCTTTTTTAATTATATCTAATGCAGACTTAATCGCGTAAGGTGTTAATTTTGATATACTTTCATCAAAACTAGATAGATTTTCATTTTTAATTTTTTTTAAAACATCGTTGGCAATATCAATTATATATTCACCAGGGTACAAGCCTTGATCTTCTGGAAAAGTTATACCCTTTTGTAGCTCTATTGCTCTAAAATAAACAGATTTTACAAATAGATAGATTTGATTGCCATAATCATTAATATAATATTCTTTTACTACATCGTGACCGTAAAACTTTAAAAAATTACTTAATACATCGCCAAAAATTGCACCCCTACAATGCCCAACATGCAGAGGACCAGTTGGGTTTGCGGATACAAACTCAATATTAATTTTATTTGATTTAATAGAGACTGGTTTTCCATAATTTTTATCAATTATTTTTATAAATTTTAAAAAAATTTCTTTTTTAAATGTAAAATTTATAAACCCAGGTTTTGCTACTTCTATCTTTTCAAAATCGTTATTAGCAGCTTGTATTAATTCTTTAATTTCATTGGCTAATTGCATAGGTTGTTTTTTTAACGAAGATGCTAAAATTAATGGTGCATTAAAAGAAATATCCCCGAATACCTTTTGCTTTGGCATCTCTACAGTAATTTTTTTTATTATTAATTTATCAGTTGGAATATCTTTTATGATTTTTAAGAATAAATTTTTATAATAATCAAAAATATTCATAATTAATTTATGTTTTCATAAATATTCAGAGCAAATTTATCGGTCATTCCAGAAATATAATCTGCTATATTTCTATCTTTGCTATATAACGAATTTGAATTTGGTAATTTATCATAGTTTTTTTTAAAATAATCAAATAAAAATTCAATAACCATTTCTGACTTAGAGTTCCACTTTTTAACAGATTTATGATTATACATTTTTACTTTCAAAAAATTCCTTATTTCGTTTAAACCTTGTTGCACTTTATCTGAAAAATTAATAATTGTTTCCTTAGCATTATACACATCATCTATTGTTTTTAATTTGTTTATTTGAATTTTATTCATTGAATTTTCTATTAAGTCCGTAGCAAGATTATTTAATAAATTTCTGACAATTTCATTCTTTTGAATATTTTTATTATTTTCAAAAAGTTCATTGATAAAATTTAAATCAAGTAAATTATCTATACTAAATAAATTTGCTCTCAAACCGTCATCTATGTCATGACAATTATATGCAATATCATCTGCTAAAGCGCTTATTTGTGCTTCTAAACTACCTAAAGATTTAAAATTTAAATTATAATTGAAAATTTCAGGCAGTTGATTACTAAACAATTCTTGGTTTGTTATTGGCCCATTATGTTTGAGTAATCCATCTAAACAATTAATAGATAAATTTAATCCTTTATGCTCTTTATAAGTATCCTCCAATAAAATGAGTATACGTAATGATTGGATATTATGATCAAAACAATCGTTATCCATGCAGTTTGATAATGCTAATTCTCCAGCATGCCCAAATGGCGTATGACCAAGATCATGAGCTAAGCTTATTACTTCACAAAGATCCTCATTTAAATTTAAAGCACGCGCGATAGATCTAGCTATTTGAGAAACTTCTAGAGAATGTGTAAGCCTAGTTCTAAAATGGTCACCTTCATAATAAACAAAAACTTGTGTTTTAAATTTTAGTCTTCTAAATGAATTAGAATGTATTACCCTGTCTCGATCTCTTTGAAATTCGCCTCTGTATAAAGTTGGCGAACATGGATATTTTCTTCCTAGAAAATTATCATCTTTTGATGCAAATGATGCCAAATTAGAGTAAATATATTTATTATTCATTTATAAAAATAAAATGATGACTACATTTGAAATAACAGAAAATGCAAAAAAACAAATAGCAAAACTGCTTGAAAAAGAGCCAAAAGGATCTTTTTTTAGGATATCAGTAGAAGGTGGCGGTTGCTCAGGGTTTAAATATAACTTTACTATAGATAACAAGACTAATGATAAAGACTTGCAAATCCAACAAGTTGTAATTGACGATACAAGTCATAATTTTTTAAAAAACTCGAAATTAGACTATGAACAAAATTTAATGAGCAACTCATTCAGGGTCATAAACCCTGATGCCAAAGCATCTTGTGGATGTGGCATATCGTTTTCACTATGATTATTTCAAGTTGGAATATTAATTCTGTAAGAATAAGAACAGAAAATATTGAAAAATATTTAGACAAAATTGATCCAGATATAATAATGTTTCAAGAAATTAAATGTGAAGATGATAAGTTTCCAAATGATTTTTTTGAAAAAAAAAATTATAATTGTTATGTATTTGGACAAAAATCTTATAACGGAGTTGCGATAATTTCTAAAAAAAAACTCTTAAATATTGATAAAAGTTTTAAAGACCCGAATGAACAGTCTAGATTAATAGCCGCTGATATAAAAATAGCAGGAAAATTAGTCAAATTAATCTGTATTTATCTACCTAATGGCAATCCCGTAAACACAGACAAATACCCTTATAAACTTAAGTGGTTAAATAATTTTATTAACTTTATAAAAAAAGAAATTGATAATTACGATGGAATCATTATCGGTGGTGATTTTAATATAATTCCAAATTCAAATGATGTAGGAAATCCAGAAGATTGGGAAAATGATGCTTTGTATAGGTTGGAAATTAGAAAAGAATTCCGGAAGATACTAAACCTTGGTTTCAAAGATAGTTTTAGATTATTTAATACCGAGGATAAACAGTACACTTTCTGGGATTATACTCAGGGTTCATGGCAAAGAAATAAAGGGTTGAGAATTGATCACTTCTTAATAACTGATAGCATTTGTGCCAAAATTAAAAATGTTGAAATAGATAAATTTACACGAGGCCTAAATAAGCCTTCTGATCATTCACCTATACGAATTAATTTTTAATACGTCCATAAACATCTTCAATACGTATAATATCGGTTTCTTTTAATATTTTACCAATTTGAGCCTCGATGATTTTGACTGGTTTTTTAAGTTTGTTATGTATTCTATGAATAGAACCTTTAGGTATATGAACTAAGTCTTTTAATTTGGGTTTTAAAATTTTTTTATCTAGAGTAATTTCTGGATATCCTTCAGTGACATACCAATGCTCTTCTCGGTGTCTATGCTTTTGTAAACTTAAACATCCCTTGCTATTGACTATTAACTCTTTAATTAAAAAGTTTTTACCCTTAAATAAATTTCTATAGGTACCCCAGGGTCTTCTAAAGAGATTAGTTTTTGTAAAGTATTTTTTCTTATTAATATTGTAAAAATTTAATAAAGATTTCCAACTTCCAAGATCAGACCAATTTATATTCAATCTAATTGATTTTATATTACTAATTTTTTCAAGAATTGCGCAATCAAAAGAAATAGGTTTGATCTTGTTATATGAATGACTCTCTAAGAAAATACTATTTGATTTTTTATTTGAATTTTGAACGGATAGTAAACAATTTTTAAAAAGTTTATTTTGCTCATTCATAAAGTGATAAATAATATTTTCCTTTGTAGACATGAAAATACCAGCATTCCATAAACCGCCTTTTTTAATTATATTTTTAGCGATCTTAATTGAAGGTTTTTCTGTAAACTTACTTACATTTATTGAGTTTTTTTTTCTAAAAAAATAGCCAAATTGATCCGAAGGCTCTTTCGGTTTTATACCAAAAACAAAAATATCTTTATAAAAAATTTTATTTAAATTTTTTTTAATTTCTTGATTAAATTTATTTTTTTCCTCGATTAACTGATCAGATGGTAAAAATAAAATAATTTGATTAGAAGCTATTTCGGGTAACAAGCAAGGAGAAAGAATTGCAGGTGCTGTATTTTTTTTACTTGGTTCTAAAATAATTTTATAATCAGTTATTTTATTTTTTTTTAAATGTTTTTTGACCAAGTTTAAATATTTAATATTTGTGCTTATAATTGGTGGTAAAAAAAGTTTTGAATTAATTCTATCCAATGTTTTTTGAAACATTGTCCAACCACCAAAATCTATAAATTGCTTTGGTAAATTATCTCTGTTCTCTTTAAAAAGCCTTGTACCAGCACCACCACATATTATGACTGGCAAAACTTTCATTATATATCTGCGTAAGATTTTTTTTCCTGTGAACCACCTGGATGTGTAACAGCTCCATTTGTTGCATCACCAACACTTTGAGCATATTTCCATAAAGTTCCACTTCCAAAATTTAATTCTCTAGGTTTCCAATTTGATTTTCTGTTATTGATTTCATCATTACTCAAATTAACATTAATTGTACCTTTCTCTGCATCAATTTCAATTTCATCTCCATCTTTTAATAACCCAATCATTCCACCAACGTGTGCTTCGGGAGAAACGTGTCCAATACAAAAACCTCTTGTTGCGCCAGAAAATCTCCCATCTGTAATTAGCGCAACATTCTCGCCCATGCCTTGTCCATATATTGCAGCTGTTGTTGAAAGCATCTCTCTCATGCCTGGTCCGCCTTTGGGTCCTTCATATCTAATTACAATTACGTCGCCTTCGTTATATTTTTTTTCTTTAACCGCTTTAAAAGCATCTTCTTCACAATCAAAACATTTAGCCTTGCCTTTAAACAACAATGTTTTCATTCCTGCCACCTTAACAATGGCACCTCCCTCTGCTAAATTTCCTTTTAAACCAACTACACCACCAGTTGGTGTTATTGGATTTGAATGATGTCTAACAACATCTTGATCATCATTAAATTTTACATCTTTCAAGTTTTCTTTCATTGTTTTTCCAGTGACTGTTAAACAATCACCATTTAAGTATCCTCCATCCAACAATGTTTTGAGAAGCAATGGTACACCACCTGCTTCAAATAAATCTTTAGCAACGTATTTTCCACCTGGTTTTAAGTCTGCAAGGTAAGGTGTTTTTTTGAAAATTTCGGCAACATCCATTATATCAAATTTTAAACCACATTCATTTGCTATTGCAGGTAAATGGAGTGCTGCATTTGTTGATCCGCCAGTTGCCGCAACTACAACTGCAGCATTTTTTAAAGCTTCAATAGTAACAATATCTCTTGGCCTAATTTTTTTCTTTAATAATTCCATCACCTGTTTACCACTTTCAATTGCATATTTATCACGTTCCTCATATGGAGCTGGTGTTCCAGATGAATATGGCAATGCTAAGCCAATAGCTTCAGACACACATGCCATTGTATTTGCGGTGAATTGCCCTCCGCAGGCACCAGCTGATGGGCAAGCAACAAGTTCAAGTTCCTCAAGTTCTTTGTCTGACATCTTTCCTGCTTCATGCATACCAACACCTTCAAAAACGTCTAAGACTGTAACGTCTTTACCTTTAAATTTTCCAGGCAATATTGACCCACCATACATAAAAACACTTGGAATATTTAATCTGCACATAGCCATCATTAGACCTGGTAAAGATTTATCACAGCCAGCTAAACCAACTAATGCATCGTAACAATGACCTCGCACTGTTAACTCAGTAGAGTCAGCAATTATTTCTCTAGAAATTAGAGAGGATTTCATTCCTTCGTGACCCATAGCAATTCCATCTGTAACAGTGATTGTGCAAAACTCTCTTGGCGTTCCATGATTATCGTGAACACCTTTTTTTACACTTTGCGCTTGCCTCATTAAGGCAATGTTGCACGGAGCGGCCTCATTCCATGTTGATACGACACCAACAAATGGTTTAGCCACATCTTCTTGAGTTAGATCCATGGCATAATAAAAAGATCTATGAGGAGCTCTATCTGGTCCTACCGTTGTATGTCTGCTTGGTAATTTAGATTTATCAAATTTCATTTTAAACTTTTTAATATTTCTTGGAGTGTTATATATTCTTTTTTATTTGTATCTAAAAGATTTTTTTCCTGTTTAACAATTTCTTTAGGCGCTTTTTTTACAAAATTATCATTATTTAATTTATTTTCACCTGAAGATATTTGTTTTTGTATAGAGTCTAGTTTTTTTTCCAAAATATTTATTTGATTATCTATATCAATCTCATCTCCAAAATTTATAACAAATTGCTTACCAGCCAATAATGTTTTTATGTTACCTTTGTCGCCATCATTAGTATTAAGTGTAGAAATTCTACCTATCTTGCACAAAATACTTTCATTTTTTTTTATTATTTTTTTTTGGTTATTATCTAAAAATTGAATTCCAACTCTTACTAAACTTCCTGGTGCAACTTGCATCTTTGATTTAAATGACCTTAGATCATTAATAAAATTAATAATAAACAAAACATCTTTTACATCTTTTGATGATTTACTTTTTAAATCTTTTGTAAAATGATGGTTTATTAAGTCATTTTTTTCAGTTTTTTTAAAACCTGACAAATGCCAAAGTTCTTCAGTTACAAATGGAATAAACGAATGTAGAAGAAGTAAATTCTCTTTCTGAACATAATTTAATACATTTTTTGTCTCAAAAATTAAATTTTTATCTTTTGAATTTAATAAAGGTTTTGAAAATTCGATATACCAATCACAAAAGTAATTCCATATATACAAATAAAGCTCCTTTGCCGCTTCATCAAATCTAAAATTTTCAATAAGTTTTTTTATTTTAATTTTATTTTCATTTAATGTGAAAAGAATCCATTGATTAGCTGGGTTTTTTATATTTTTAATTTTACTTTTTTTAATATTAAAAACATTATTCATAGAACAATAATTAAATGTATTCCAAATTTTTGTAAGAAAATTTCTGTACCCTTTTACTCTATCAATTGAGAGTTTAACGTCCCTACCAGGAGAAGACATGGATATTAAAGTAAATCGTAAAGCATCTGCTCCAAATTCATCTATTATAGTTAATGGATCAATTACATTACCTTTTGATTTAGACATCTTTTGTCCCTTCTCATCTCTAACTAGGGCATGAACATAAACTTTTTCAAATGGAACTTCCTTCATAAAATGTAATCCCATCATCATCATTCTAGCTACCCAGAAAAAAATAATATCAAAGCCAGTAACTAATACGGAAGTTTTATAAAATCTTTTTAACTCATAAGTTTTGTTGGGCCAACCCAACGTAGCGAACGGCCATAATGCAGAAGAAAACCATGTATCAAGAACATCTTTATCACGCTTGAGATCTAAAATTTTTTTATATTTTTTTTTACAAATTTTGTGAGCTTCTTTAAGATCATTGGCAACTATAATTTGACCATCAGGTGTATACCATGCTGGAATTTGATGGCCCCACCACAGTTGACGAGAGATGCACCATGGCTCAATATTTTCCATCCATTGAAAATATGTTTTTTTCCAATTATCTGGAAAAAAACTTGTTTCTTTTTTTTTAACTTTTTTTATTGCATCTTTTGTAAGTTTTTTTGCATCTACAAACCACTGTTCAGTAAGCAAAGGTTCAATAATAGTATTACTTCTATCACCATAGGGAACCGTATGTTTGATATTTTCAATTTTATCTAAAATGTTTAATTCTTCTAACTCTTGAATAAGTTTTTTTCTCGCATCAAGCCTATCTAGACCCACATAAGCTTTTGGAGCATTCTCGTTCAATGTTCCGTCTTTGTTTAAAATATTAATAAATTCTAACTTATTTCTTGTTCCAACTTGATAATCATTAAAATCATGTGCGGGAGTTATTTTTACTGCACCAGAACCCTGATTAGGGTCTGCATACTCGTCTTTAATAATTTTAATAATTCTTTTCGAAATAGGAATAATGATTTCTTCACCAATTAAATCTTTATATCTTTCATCTTTAGGGTGTACTGCAATTGCGGTATCCCCAAACATTGTTTCTGGTCTCGTAGTTGCAATTGTAATAGTTTTTTCAGAATTTTTAAATTTATAATTAATATAATAAAGTTTTCCTGAAGTTTCTTTTTGTATAACTTCAAGATCTGATATTGCTGTTTTTAATTTTATATCCCAATTGGTGAGCTTCAGATCTTTATAAATTAGTTTTTTATTATACAGATCAACAAAAACCTTTAATACAGCTTTAGATAATCCTTCATCCATTGTGAAGCGGTCTTTTGACCAATCACATGAGGATCCAAGTTTTTTAAGCTGTGATGTAATTGTGTTTCCTGATTTCTCTTTCCATTGCCAAACTTTTTTTAAAAACTCTTCTCTTCCTAAATCATTCCTAGATATGCCTTTTTCAGCTAATTGCTTTTCAACAACCAATTGTGTAGCAATACCCGCATGGTCAGTTCCTGGCTGCCACAGTGTTTCTATACCTTTGTTTCTATTAAATCTTATTAAAAGATCTTGAATTGAATTGTTCAATGCATGACCCATATGTAAGCTACCTGTTACATTTGGTGGTGGGATTACAATAGAATATGTTTTTTTTGATTTGTTTTTTTTTGGTTTAAAACACTTGTTTTTTTCCCAATACTTATAAATTCTATCCTCAATATTTTTATGATTGTATGAACCAAAACTAGACATTTTATTGAATTATATTGGAGTTTATATATATCTCCTTTTAAATAACAATTTCAAAAAATTGGCCACGTGGCGGAATGGTTACGCAGAGGATTGCAAATCCTTGTATCCCAGTTCGATTCTGGGCGTGGCCTCCAAAAAAAATATTGTTTTGGATTAAAAATAATATATTAATCCGATTATTGATCCCCGGTAGCTCAGTTGGTAGAGCAAGCGGCTGTTAACCGCTTTGTCGCTGGTTCGAGTCCGGCCCGGGGAGCCAGACTAAATAGCTTTCTTGATATTCTTATGTTCACCAAGCACTTCAAGAAGTTTTTCTTTTTGCTGTGGCTCCAAATCACTAAAAATCCTTAATAGAAAACTATAATTTACATCTTTAGAAGAAGAATTCTCCTCATTCGAAGATGTAAAATCTTGATAATCTTCAAAAAAATACTTTATAGGTACTTTTAAAAAGCTAGATAATTGCAATAACCTTGCGGAACTAACTCCATTTGTTCCTTTTTCATATTTTTGTATTTGCTGAAATGTAACGTTTATTGCTTTTGCTACTTGAGTTTGAGTTAATCCTAGTGAAGTTCTTCTTAATCTTAATTTTTTACCTAAATGTTGATTTAATTGTGCGCTCACTAATGTCTCCCTTTAAAAATATGTTAAATACCTTTTTGATATTCAAGGCAACAAAAAAAAGATAAAAAAGATGTAAAAAATTCCTTGATTTTGTTACTGATTTAACAGTTTTTTTTTGAAAATTATGCTTATTTATTGGCTTAGAAATGATTTTAGACTTAATGATAATGAAGCATTGTCTTATTTTTTATCAAGTGAAAACAATGATTTTGTCTTTTTTTCATATGATAAAGAAAAATATAAATTTAGATCAGCTCAAAAATGGTGGCTTTATAAAACGCTTAAAATTTTTGATAAAAAATTAAGTGAAATTGGGGTTAAATTTATTGTTGAAAACGATTTAGAGTATAGTTTTTTAGAAAAAATAATTAAAAATAAAAAAATTACTGAAGTTTGTTGGAATAAAATATTTTCACCTGAAGAGATAGCTATTGAAAATAATATTATAAAACTATTAGAAAAAAATAATATTAAACATAAGATATTTTCTTCAAATTTGTTACAAAATCCAGATCAATGCAGAAAAAAAGATAATACTCCCTTTCAAGTTTTCACTCCATTTTGGAAAAATGCTGAAATGATTTATCTTAAAAATTATAAATACAAAAAAAATCTGATAAAATCAAAAAAATCGTTAAAAAATAATAATCAAGCTAAAATTGAAACCATATTGCCAAAAAAAAAATGGTATGAAAAATTTGAGAAATATTGGTTTCCTGGTGAAGATATAGCATTAAAGAAAATTAAGAGTTTCAATTCTGAAAAAATAAATTTCTATAATAAAAATAGAGATTTTCCATCAATAGAAGGTACCTCTAAACTATCGCCTCATTTAGCTTTTGGAGAAATTTCTCCTAAAAAAATATATGACGAATGTACAAAGATAAAAAATAAAAAAATTGGAGTTACAAAATTTTTAAATGAAATTGGTTGGAGAGAATTTGCTTATCATTTGATAAATCATTTTCCTATAATGTTAAAAAAAAATTTAAGAAAAAACTTTGATAAATTTCCCTGGTCTGAAAATAAAAAATTTTTAGATAAATGGAAAAAAGGAAATACTGGATATCCAATAGTTGATGCTGCTATGAAGCAACTATATGAAACTGGCTGGATGCACAATAGACTTAGAATGGTTGTTGGTTCATTTTTAGTAAAACATTTGAGAATTAATTGGACCGAAGGTGAAAAATATTTCAAAGATACACTTTTGGACTATGATACAGCCAATAATGTTTCAGGTTGGCAATGGATAGCGGGCTGTGGAGCTGATGCAGCTCCATATTTTAGAATTTTTAATCCTATAACCCAGGGAGAAAAATTTGATCCAAATGGAGAATTTGTGAAATACTGGATACCTAATTTACAAAAAGTTCCAAAAAAATTTATTCATAAACCTTGGGAATTACCAGAGGAACAGGCAAAACTTATTAATTTCAATTTAATAAAAGATTATTTTGAGCCAATCGTTGATCATAAGATGGCGAGAGAAGCGGCATTAAAAGCATTTGAAGTCACAAAAAAATGAAAAAATTAGCAATAGTCGGAACAGGTATTTCTGGGTTAGCCTCTGCCTACTTGCTTAGAAATAATTTTGAAATAACTCTGATTGAAAAAAATGATTATATTGGTGGGCATACTCATACGCATTATTATAAAAAAGAGAATATTCATTACGATAGCGGTTTCATTGTTTTAAATAACAAAAACTACCCAAATCTCATTAAGTTGCTCGAAGAACTTAATGTTGAATATCAAAAGAGTGATATGTCTTTCTCTGTAGTAAAAGAAGACATAGGCTATGAATGGGCGGGAAAAAATATAAGAACTATACTAGATATTAAAAACATTTTTTCTTTAAAATATTTAAAAGTCTTAAAAGACATAATCAGGTTTTCCAAGATATGTGAAGCTAAATTGGCTGATGAGAAAATATCATTATATAGTTTTTTAAAAAATAATAAATTTTCAAAAGAATTTATAGAATTATATTTTTTTCCTATGTGTTCTTCAATATGGTCATCAGATTTAAATCAAATAGAAAACTATAAAGCTTGTTTTATTTTAGATTTTTTTAAAAACCATGGACTGCATAATATTTTAGCTAAAAGACCAATTTGGTTCACTATTAAAAATGGAAGTAATACTTATATAAAAAAAATATTAGAAAAAACAAATTTTAATATTATAAAAAATAACAAAGTAACAATTATAGACCAAGAGAAAAAAATTATAAAAACAGAAAATAATAATGAATATAAATACGATTATTTGATTTTATCATCACACTCTGATGAAACATTTCAATTATTAAAAAATAAAACTTTTGAACAAAATCAATTATTATCTTCAGTAAATTATCAGAAAAATAAAATTATAATTCATACCGATGAATCAATAATGCCTAAAAATAAAAACAATTGGAGTTCATGGAATTTCAAATATCAAAAAAAGCAATTAGTTCTAACGTATTGGATGAATTTATTACAAAATTTAAGATGCAAAACAAATATCTTTGTTACCTTAAATTCAAATGAAATTAACCAAGAAAAAATAATTAAAAAAATTGAATATTCGCATCCTATTTTTTTAAAATCAAAAAAAACAATATCAGAACTTTCTGAAAAAGCTCAGGGTCAAAATAATATTTGGTTCACGGGAGCTTGGTTGGGATATGGTTTTCATGAAGATGGTTTAAATTCTGCAATAAATGTCTATAATTTGATTAATGTTAGGTAATTATGTTTGTGACAATAAAGTTTTTCATTCAAGAATAAAACCATTTAAAAATTATTTCTCTTACAATATTTGCTCAGTTATTTTTGATCTAAAAAAAATTAATAAACTTAAAAACCTTAAGTTTTTATCGATTAATAAATTTAATATTTTCAGTATTAATTTGAGAGATTATGGCAACTATGACCAAAAACTTTACGAATTTTTAATAAAAATGATAAATAAGAAATACAAGAAAAATAAAGATTACAATATTTACCTATTAACATCTCCAAAATTTTTAGGATATATATTTAATCCAATTTCAATTTATTTTGTCGTTTACAAAAAAAAAATTGAATTTGTAATATACGAAGTAAGAAACACCCATGGAGAAAAACATATGTATTTTAAAAAAATACGAAATAATAAAAATATAACACATTATATAAATAAAAAACTTTATGTTTCACCTTTTTTAAAAGTGGATTTGAAATATTTTTTTAAATTAAATATTCATAAAAAAAAAATTAAAATATTAATCGACGCTTATAAAAATAATGAAATTCTTAAAACTGGGATGTTTTTAAAAAATTATAATTTAAATGACAAAAATTTGTTAAATATTGCTTTAAAAAGACTATTTTATGCTCAAAAAATTATTATTTTAATACATTATCAAGCTATTAAAATATTGTTAAAAAAAGCTAAATTTAATTTTAAAAAAAGAACAGTGACTAATACCAATAGTTTTTCATGAGCAGATTATTTAAAAATTTAGTTGATAAAGAGTTTAAAAAAATTCTATGGGGAAAGGTAAAATTTAATTTTGATGATATTTTAGAAAAAATTTACTCAGGAAATCAAGGTAATCTTGAATCTAATATCATTGTAAAAGACAAATCCTTATATAAAGATTTAGTCCTTAGGGGTGATTTAGGTTTTGCAGAAGGTTATATAGAAAATAAATGGGAAACATCAAATTTAAACTCTTTGCTCAAAATTTTATTAAAAAATCAACAGCTTAAAAAAAACCGTTATACACCAACTTTATTTAACAAAATTCTAGAACAGGTAAATTTTATTTTTAAAAGCAATTCTATTAAACAGGCAAAAAAAAATATTAGTTTTCATTACGATCTAGGTAATGATTTTTATAAAGAGTGGCTCGACGAAACAATGACCTACTCTTCTGCTTTATTTAAAGGTAAAGACATCACACTAAAAGACGCGCAAATTCAAAAATATAACTCTATATGTGAAAATTTAAATATTAATCATGATGATAAAGTATGTGAAATTGGTTGTGGCTGGGGTGGATTTATTAACAATTTAAAAAATTATAATCCTAATACCAAAATTGATGGATATACAATAAGTAAAAATCAATATGATTTTGTAAATAACAATAATCACAATGTTTTTTTTACTGATTACAGAGAAATTAATAATAAATATTCAAATGTTGTTTCAATTGAAATGTTTGAAGCTGTTGGGCAAAAATATTGGAAAAAGTATTTTGAAAAACTTAATAATATTTTAGATTCAAAGGGTACTGCTTGCTTACAAATTATTACAATAAACGAAAATTCTTTTGCTAAATATTTAAGGAATGTTGATTTTATACAAAAATATATATTCCCCGGAGGTATGTTGCCAACAAAAACTATTTTAGCAAAACTTTTTAAAAGTAATGGATTTCAACTTTATCATAAAATTTCTTTTGGACATGATTACTCAAAAACACTTTTGGAATGGAAAAAAAATTTTAATAATTCCTGGATAAAGCTTAAAAATTTAGGTTTTGATGACAAATTTAATCGTCTATGGAATTATTATTTAGATTACTGTGAAACAGGCTTTTCATTAGATCATACGGATGTTACACAATTTTATATAAAAAAAATCAACTAATGAAAAATCAATCTGTAATAGATCTTATTGGAAATACACCATTAATTTATTTAAAAAAACCTTCTGAGATAAGTGGGTGTAATATTTATGGAAAAGCTGAATTTTTAAACCCTGGACAATCTGTCAAAGACAGAGCAGCACTTTATATTATTAACGATGCACTTAAAAATAATAAATTAGAAAAAGGTGGTACCATTGTTGAGGGAACAGCTGGTAATACAGGAATTGGTATAGCAATGGTTGCAAACTTCTACGGTATAAATACAAAAATTGTAATTCCAAATACACAGTCAGAGGAAAAAAAAGATGCACTTAGAAATTTAGGAGCAGAATTGATTGAGGTAGATGCAGTACCCTACTCGGATCCAAAAAATTATGTAAAATACTCAAAGAATATAGCAGATGAGCTGTCTAAAAAAAATTCAAAAAAAGTATATTGGGCAAATCAATTTGATAACACGATTAATAAACTAGCTCATATAGAAACTACGTCACAAGAAATATTAAAACAAACTGAAAATAAAGTAGATGCATTTACTTGCTCGGTTGGCACAGGAGGTACATTAGCAGGTACTGCTGAAGGTTTGAAAAATTTTAATCAAAATATAATAACAGCTTTAAGTGATCCTTTAGGATCCTCTTTATTTAATTTTGTAAAAAAAAATGAGTTATCAGCTGCAGGATCTTCAATAACTGAAGGTATTGGTACATCAAGGATAACTGAAAATTTTAAGAATTCTTTGGTAGATGAGGCGTTTCAAATAAACGATCAATATGCTCTGGATATTATTTTTGACTTACTTAAAAATGAAGGTTTAAGCTTAGGAACGTCTTCTGGAATTAATGTTGCTGGTGCAATAGAACTTGGCAAAAAAATTGGTCCAAACAAGAATATTGTTACAATATTATGTGATTATGGCTCAAGGTATGCATCAAAACTTTATAATAAAAAATTTTTAGAAAGCAAGGGTCTTAAGGCACCTAACTGGCTGAAATAAATTTTTGCTTTATCTTTTTTCTAAATCTGTAATTTTTTTTTAGTTTTATCTCTTCTTTCATAGCTTGTGACTTAGACTTATATTTATTAGAGTAAATAACTTTCCATTTTCTGCCACGAGTAAATTTAGCACCCTTGCCACAATTATGAAGATTTAGTCTTTTGTTGAGATTATCTGTGTAACCAACATATGTATGTTTATAATCATCTAAACTAATTAAAAGATACACATAAAACATTTGCATGGCGCGCCCTCCGCGACTCGAACACGGGACCCACGGTTTAGAAAACCGTTGCTCTATCCAGCTGAGCTAAGGGCGCTTAAAAGTTTAATATAAAATTTTATCAAAACTTCAAACATTTTTTATTTTAAAAATCTATATTTTACTAATGCAATAATGCTTAACGGGGTGACTTTAGATAATATGAGCATAATACATGTAAAAATTATTGTTAAATTAGAAAAATTAGTAAAATTTATGTCTTCTGATACAAAAATATTTGAAGGCAACGTATTAAAAGTTAGTAAAATGGCAGTTAAAAAACTATCTTCAAACTTTATATTTTCTAATGTCAAAATAAAAGAATAAATTACAAACATTAAAATATAAAAAAATAATAATAATGAACATGAATAAAAATCTTTCGACTTAATTTTTTCATTTGATTTAAAAATTGTAGAATTTACTACTGCAGAAGGTGTTAAAAGCTTAATTAATTCAGAATAAATTTTATTAAATATTATTAATATCCTTGAAACTTTAAAACCTGATGTAGAAGATATCAAACAACCTCCCAAAAAAGAAGCAGATATCAGTATAAATACAAAATTATTACTATCACTGCTGGAAAAGTTTAAACCAGAATTAGATATAGAAGATGACAAAAGAACTAATAAATCTGAATAATGAATATTATTAGTAAAAAAAACTAAAGTGATAAAAAAAAATATATATGCTAACAAAAAATATCTGTCTTCAAAAAAAGTA
>NZ_JBNAIW010000012.1:0-39701 GCF_052047895.1 Candidatus Pelagibacter sp. HIMB1517 | reverse complement strand
GTTTTAGACAAAGTGATTAATATAAATATTAATCACTTTGTCTAAAACTTTTATAACTAAAAAAATATTTATATCTTCTGATCATGCCGGTTATGATCTTAAAAACTATTTAATTAATCAGATTCTAAAGAAAAAAATTAAAATTACAGATTTAGGTCCATTTTCAAAAGATTCAGTTGATTACCCGGACTTTGCTAAAAAACTATCTAAAAAAATAACCAATATTAATTTTGGAATTCTGGTTTGCGGAACTGGTATTGGAATGTCAATTATGGCGAATCGTTATAGAAAAGTCAGAGCATCATTGGTCTTTAATTCTAAAACAGCAAAATTAGCAAGAGAACATAACAATGCTAATGTTTTGGTGCTAGGTTCAAGGGTGACAAATAAAAAAAATGCTTTAAAAATAACGGAAATTTTCTTTAAAACAAAATTTTTAAAAGGAAGGCACTTAAGAAGGATAAAGAAATTTAATAATGTCTAAAGAATTAAAAACAGAGATAGATTTTTTTGAAAAGTCATTAAAAGATAGTGATCCAGAAATTTTCTCATCTATAGATGAGGAGTTAAATCGCCAAAGAAATCATTTAGAATTAATAGCCTCAGAGAACATTGCTTCCAAAGCGGTCATTGAAGCGCAAGGAACTGTATTAACGAACAAATATGCCGAAGGATATCCAGGTAAAAGATATTATGGTGGTTGCGAATTTGTTGATAAATCTGAAAATTTAGCAATTGAAAGAGCCACAAAATTATTTGATGTAAAATTTGCAAATGTTCAACCACATTCAGGAGCACAAGCTAATGGAGCAGTTTTTTTAGCTCTTTTAAAACCAGGCGATACAATTTTAGGCATGGGTATTGACCAAGGTGGACACCTCACCCATGGAGCACCACCTGCGCAATCAGGTAAATGGTTTAACGCTATTGCGTATGGCGTAGATAAAAAAACCGGTTTATTAGATTATGATCAAGTTGAAAAACTCGCTATTGAGCATAATCCAAAATTAATTATTGCAGGCGGTAGCGCATATTCAAGAATTATAAATTTTAAAAAATTTAGAGAGATAGCTGATAAAGTAGGAGCATATTTATTAGTCGACATGGCTCATTTTTCTGGATTAGTTGCAGGTAAAGCATACCCGAATCCATGTGATCACGCTCATGTAGTTACATCTACAACTCATAAAGTTTTAAGAGGTCCAAGAGGTGGAATAATTTTAACAAATGACGAAGATCTGGCAAAAAAATTCAATTCAGCAGTCTTTCCAGGTTTGCAGGGCGGTCCTTTAATGCATGTTATTGCAGCAAAAGCTGTTTGTTTTAAAGAAGCTTTACAAGACGATTTCAAAATTTATTCCAAAAATGTAATTGAAAATGCCAAAATTTTATCTGAAACACTTAAAAACCTTGGTTATGAAATTTTCTCTGGTGGCACGGATACACATTTAGTTCTTATCGATCTAAGACCATTAGGTTTGACAGGTAAAGAAGCCGAAAGATCTTTAGTTAATGCAAACCTAACATGTAACAAAAATGGTATACCTTATGATGAAGCGAAACCTTGGGTCACTTCTGGTATTAGACTTGGTACACCAGCATGTACCACTAGAGGATTTGGATTGGCTGAATTTAAACAAGTTGCCGAGTTAGTTGATGAAGTTTTAAAAGGCTTAAAAGATAACAAAGATGATAATTCAAAAGCAGAATTATCTGTTAGAAAAAAAGTAATTGAGCTTTGTAAGAAGTTCCCAATTTACTAAATTATGCTTTGTCCATTTTGTAAAGAAAAAGATACCTCAGTAATAGATTCTCGATCAACTGAAGACGGGACAGCAATACGTAGAAGGAGATTGTGTGGTTGCGGTAAGCAAAGATTCACAACTTTTGAAAGAGTTCAATTTAGAGAGCTAACTGTTATAAAAAAAAACGGTAGAAAATCACCTTTCGACAGAGAAAAACTTACTAAATCTGTCATGACAGCTTTAAGAAAAAGACCCATCGATAATGACACAATTGAAAAATTTGTATCTAAAATTTATCGTAATTTAGAAGATCTTGGACAAAACGAAATCATGTCTTCAACGATAGGAAAATTTGTGATGGATGGATTAAGAGAATTAGATCACGTAGGGTATGTAAGGTTTGCATCTGTCTATACTGATTTTAAAGAAGCTAAAGATTTTGAGCAATTTGTTGACAATATTAATGCCCAAGTTAAAAAATAATTTACCAAATAAATATTTAATTAATTTAGCTAATAAACTCTCAGAAATTAATCAATTCGAAACATTTCCAAATCCATGCGTTGGCGCTGTAGGTATTGATAAAAATAATCATATACATTCAGCTGTTACAGGAAAGAAAGGATCGCCTCATGCAGAATTTGCTTTATTAAAAAACAAAAAAATAAATTTTATAAATGAACTTTATACCTCTTTAGAACCTTGCTGCCATATAGGCAAAAACCCTTCTTGCTCTAACTTAATAATTAAAAAAAAAGTAAAAAAAATTTTTTCATCATCTATAGATTTAGATGAAAGGGTAAAAGGAAAAACAAATAGATTATTAAAAAAAAAAAATATTTCTTTAAAGTATACTAAGCAGCCTTCAAAACCTTCTATTCTTCACAATTATTGTAATTTAAATCAAAAACCCTATGTAGTGGTAAAAATAGCATCTAGTAATGACTTTTATAGTAAGCATAAATTCAAAAGATTATTCACAAGTACATCTGCTCTAAAGTTTGCTCATTTATTAAGATATCAATCTGACTCGATACTGGTTGGAAAAAATACAATTAATCACGACAATCCAAGTTTAAATTGCAGATTAAATGGTATCGAAAAAAAAATTGCGATTTTTATAATAAATAAAAATCTTATTTTTAACAAAAAAGTCTTTTTAAATAATAATTTAAAAGGTGCTTATGTTTTTCATTCTGAAAAAAATAAAATAAAAATTAAAAAAGTAAGTAAATTTTTTAAACTAATATATTTTGATCTAAATCAACCGATTAACGATTTACTTAAAGTTGTCTATCGACTTGGATATAAAAAACTTCTTATCGAAGGTGGCGCTAACACACTAAGTAACTTCTTAAAAAGCAAATGTATTAATGAATTGTATCACGTGAAAAATAAGCTTAATTTTAATAAAAATGGCCTGTTAAGCATAAAAAAAATTATAAAAAATAATAAATTACCTTTAAATCAAGTATTAAACCTAGAACAAGATTTGATTTTGAATTACAAATCAAAATATGTTCACTGGAATTATTGAGGGTACTGTAAATTTAAAAAAAATATCAAAGAATAAAAATAATTTTTCTTATATATTTAGTTGTAAATTACCGGTAAAAAAAAAAGATATTGGCACTTCAATCTCAATTAATGGAGTTTGTTTAACTTTAGTAAAATTTAGTAAAAAAAAAAGAAATAACGATTTATACTTTGATATTTCTCCAGAAACCTTAAAAATTACTAACCTTATTAACAGTAAGGTAGGTGATTTCTTTAATATTGAAAAATCATTAAAATTTGGTGATGAAATTGCTGGTCATTTTGTTCAAGGACACGTTGATGATATTGGGAAAATTAAATCTTTTATAAAAATAAAAAACTCCTGGCAAATTTGGATACAAATTAAATCTAAATTTAAAAAATTTTTAATTACAAAAGGTTCTGTTTCTGTGAATGGTATTTCATTAACAATTAATAATATAAAAAATAATATGTTTAGAGTAGATATTATCCCTCATACATTTAACAAAACAAATTTAAATAAATTAAAAAAAAATAGTACAGTGAATATCGAGTATGACTTATTAATTAAATTTTTAAAACAAAATGTTAAATAAATTCACACCAATAGATCAATTACTCAAAGCAGCAAAAAGAGGTGAGATTTTTATTTTGGTTGATGATGAAAGAAGAGAAAATGAAGGAGACCTTGTATTTTTAGGAGAAAAATGTTCGCCAAAAAAAATTAACTTTATGGCAAAGTATGGGAGAGGTTTGATATGTTTGGCATTAGACAAGAAGCAATCATCTAAACTTGGTTTAAAATTAATGCCAAGTTCAAATTTTTCGCGTTTTAGTACTGCATTCACAGTCAGTATCGAGGCAAGAAGGGGTGTTACAACCGGTATATCTGCTTACGATAGATCAAAGACAATTCTAACTGCAATTAAAAAAAATTCTTCAAAAAAAGATATTGTTACACCGGGTCATATTTTTCCTCTTGTTTCAAGAGATGGTGGTGTTTTGATTAGAGCTGGTCATACAGAAGCATCAGTTGATATTGCTAAATTAACTAAAAAAAATCCTTCTGCCGTTATTTGTGAAATTATGAATGAAGATGGCACAATGGCCAAAAGAGACCAACTGTTTAAATTTGCAAAAAAACATAAATTAAAAATATCTAAGATTGAAGATTTAATAGAATATCGTTTTAAAAAAGAAAATTTTTTAAAATTAAAATCTAAAAAAACATTTAAATTTAAAAAAAATATTTTAGATAAACAAATTTTTCAAAACTCAATAGATAAAAATAAACATCTAGTCTTTTCAAAAATTACCAATAAAGCAAACTGCAAAGTTAGAGTTTTATCAATAAAAGATAAATTATCACAAAATATTTTTAATAATAAAGATGTAAAGAATTCTCTTGGTTATTTAAATAAATCAAATAACTTTTCATTAATTGTCATTCAAAGTTCAGTAATGAAAGAGGATAAAAACTTCATTAATTTTTCTGGCAATAAAAGAGAATTTGAAGCTAATTTTATAAGAAATTATGGCGTTGGTGCTCAAATAATAAAAAAATTAGGTTTAAATGATATAATATTAGTAACCAAATCAAAAAAAAGAATAGTTGGATTAGATGGATTTGGTATTAAGATTAAAAAACAAGAGATTTTTAAATGAAAAAATGCCTAGTCGTATATTCTGATTATTACAAATCTATAAGCAAAAATCTTTTAAAAGGTTGCATATCGATTTTAAAAAAAAATAAAATTAATTATGATGCTTATCTTGTTGACGGATCCTATGAGATACCACAATTAATTAATATAAAAATTAAAACAAAAAAATATAATTCTGCAATTGCATTGGGGTGTGTAATAAAAGGCAAAACTCCTCATTTTGACTTTATATCTAAAGCAATAACAGATTCGATTATGAAATTGTCTTTGAAATATAATTTACCTGTATCGAATGGTGTTTTAACTTGTAATAACCAAGCACAGGCAAAAATAAGATCTTCTGGAAAAAAAAATAAGGGTATTGAGGCAGCGAATGCACTTATTTCAGTTTTAAAAAATTTAAAGTAATGAAGTCCGGAACGCGAACTAAACTAGTTCAAAAAATCTATGAGAGAACAAAAAATCCAGATGGAGTTATTGATTTTGGAAAAGATCCTTACATCAGGCATATAAAAAAAGTATTTAAAGGATATTTTGAACAAGAAGAACAACTTAATGAAATTTTAAGCAGATCTCTTTCTTCTGAAATTAAGCAAAAAAATTTAGATAGTTTATTAAATATCATACTGAAAACTTCAATTTATGAGCTAAAGTTTTGTGAGAAAATTCCATTTAAAGTTGTTATTAATCAATATTTGGATGTAACAGCCCAATTTTATGGGAATGACCAAAAAAGGCTTGTAAATGGCGTTCTAGATAGCGTGGCAAAATCGTTAAATTCATCTAATTAAGTTGATTTATATTGCAATTTTTGGCAATTAGCCTGTTTTTAACAAGGATATATAAAGGAAATAATAAATGAACCCAACAGAAACAATTATTTTAGACTATGTTGTTCTATGTGGTATCGCAGCCGTCGCTTATGGTTGGATCGCCAGTCAACAAATTTTAAATGCTAGTGCAGGAAACAATACTATGCAAGAAATTGCAGGTGCTATTCAAGAAGGTGCACAGGCGTATTTAAACAGACAATACAAGACAATTGCAATCGTAGGAGCCGCTGTACTAGTTCTTGTTGCGATACTATTTAGTCCATTGGTAGCTTTAGGTTATCTAATTGGTGCAGCCTTGTCTGGTGTTGCAGGTTATGTTGGAATGATTATTTCTGTAAGAGCCAATGTTAGAACAGCTGAAGCTAGTAGAAGTGGTTTGGCAAAAGGTTTAGATATTGCTTTTAAATCTGGAGCAGTAACTGGAATGTTAGTTGCTGGTTTAGCGTTATTAGCTATTACAGTTTATTATAAATTATTAGTTTCTATAAATTCATCTGAAAGAGAAATTATTGATGCATTAGTCGCTCTTGGGTTCGGAGCTTCACTAATATCAATTTTTGCAAGATTAGGTGGTGGTATTTTTACTAAAGGTGCCGATGTAGGAGCAGATTTAGTAGGAAAAGTTGAAGCTGGAATTCCAGAGGATGACCCAAGAAACCCAGCTGTTATAGCTGACAACGTAGGTGATAACGTTGGTGATTGCGCAGGAATGGCCGCAGATTTATTTGAAACATATGCTGTTACTATTGTTGCCACAATGGTTCTAGCATCAATTTTCTTTACAGGAAATTCTAGCATGATGGTTTATCCTTTAGCTATCGGTGGAATTTGTATCTTAACATCTATCATTGGTACTTTTTTTGTTAGATTGGGAAAAAGTAAAAATGTAATGGGAGCTTTATATAAAGGTTTCGTTGCTACAGCTGTTTTATCTTTGATAGCCATGTATCCAGTAACTGACAATATTATTGGGCTAGAAAAAACTCTAAATGTTGGAAACTTATCTTTCCAAGGTATTGATTTATTCTATTGCGCTGTAATTGGGTTAATTATTACCGGTTTAATAATTTGGGTTACAGAATACTATACTGGAACTGACTACAGACCAGTAAAATCAGTTGCTCAATCTTCGACAACTGGTCATGGTACAAACGTAATTCAAGGTTTAGCTATCTCAATGGAAGCTACAGCGTTACCAGCATTAATTATTGTTGTTGGAATCATAACTACCTATTCGCTAGCTGGTTTATTTGGAATTGCAATTGCAGTTACCAGTATGCTTGCATTAACAGGAATGGTTGTTGCGCTAGATGCATATGGACCTGTAACTGATAATGCTGGAGGTATTGCTGAAATGTCTAAATTACCATCAAGTGTTAGAAAAACTACTGATGCTTTAGATGCTGTAGGAAATACTACAAAAGCTGTAACAAAAGGTTATGCAATTGGTTCAGCTGGTTTAGGTGCATTAGTTTTATTTGCTGCTTATACAGAAGATATTAAATACTTTTCTGCTCAAACAGATTCAGCATTAAGCGGTATCAAAGTAAGTTTTGATTTATCAAACCCTTATGTTGTTGTTGGATTGTTAATTGGTGGTTTGTTACCATATCTTTTTGGTTCAATGGGGATGCAAGCAGTTGGTAGAGCAGGAGGTGCTGTTGTAAATGAAGTTAGACGACAGTTTAAAAAAATGCCTGGCATCATGAAAAGAAAACAAAAACCTGACTATGCTAGGGCTGTTGATTTATTAACTCAAGCTGCGATTAAAGAGATGATTATTCCTTCTCTTTTACCTGTGTTATCGCCAATAGCTGTCTATCTAATAGTATTGGGTATAGCGGATCAATCATCTGCATTGTCAGCTTTAGGGGCAATGTTATTAGGTGTAATTGTAACAGGATTATTTGTTGCAATTTCTATGACAGCAGGTGGTGGAGCGTGGGACAATGCTAAAAAATATATCGAAGATGGTAAATTTGGAGGCAAAGGTTCTGAAGCTCACAAAGCTGCGGTAACTGGTGATACTGTTGGTGATCCATATAAAGACACAGCTGGTCCTGCAGTGAACCCAATGATAAAAATTACTAATATTGTTGCTTTATTGCTTCTAGCAATTATAGCACATTAGATAGCTAATTATTTTTTAAATTTTTTTCGAGCATTCTCCATCCTCTTACGCGTAGAGTTTAAGAGGTTTCTGGAGAATGTGTCTTTTACTGCCAATGTCTTGGTTTTTTCTTCAGTGAATTTAATATTTTTCATTTTTTCTAAATCATAAAAGTCTATTTTTTTCGCTATACCATAGTTATTAAAAAAAATTTCGACATAATCATTTAAATAAATATCTCTTTTGCCGTATTTGGTTTTGGTTTCCCTTACTTCAAAATATGACCATCTTTTATCTTCCTTATTTTTAATTGGAGCAGGTCCCATAATCTTCAATATATCATTTTTATTAGTCTCATTTATTTTGATTAGTTTTGTCTTATTTTTTAAGTTAGATACACCGTGCACATTATCTATTTTGTTTAATGTGCAAGATGCAAAAAATAATGTAAAAAAAAGGATAGATAATTTTTTTAAAATGGACATAGAAAACCTATATAGCAAAACTTTAATAGATTCTAGAAATCCCGATATATTTAAAAATCATCTTCCTGATGATTTAAATCATAAAGTATTGGTATTTTTAATTTTTTTGTCTAAAATTTTTAACAAAGTGTCCAAAAATGATGAGAATTATCAAAAATTCTTTGATTATATCTTTAATAGGATTGAGATAGATTTAAGAGAGCTTGGTTATGGAGACATGTCTGTAAATAAAAAAATGAAAATTATAGTGACAAAATTTTATTCAATTCTAGTAGATTTTAAAAATTATCCAGATCAAGCGATGGATTATAAGCGTCAAATACTATCAAAATACTTTTCTAAAATTGAACAAATGGAAGATTTTATCGAGATTTTGAATAAGTATTTTGCTATTGATAATGTTACATATAATGATAATTAACCCCTGAAAATTATTATGGCAGTACCTAAAAGAAAACTATCAGTTGCTAGAAGAGGAAAGAGAAGATCTCATCTTGCAGTTGACTTTAAAAATATTGTTGAAGATAAAAAAAGCGGAGAATTTCGCCTTTCTCACCATGTAGATAAAACTACTGGCATGTATAACGGTAAACAGATTTTTAAGCCCAAAAACTAATCTAGAATGTCAAAAAAATTTAACATTGCAGTTGATGCAATGGGAGGGGACAATGCACCAGAAAAAGTTTTAGCTGGAGTTGATCTTTTTTTTAAAGAAAACAAAAAACATAACGTTAATTTTAATTTATATGGAAATGAATCCGATATTAAAAAAATAATTAACAAATATAAAAATATTAATAAAAATAATTCAAATATTATTCATGCGCCAGATAAAGTGCCGGGTAATGTTTCTGTAAGAGATGCTATTAAGCTTGGAAAAAAAACAAGTATGTGGATGTCAATTGAATCGGTTAAAAACGGAGAAAGCGATATTGTAGTATCTTCAGGAAATACCGGTGCATTGTTAGTAATATCCAAGTTGATATTAAAAATGATTGAAGGTTTAGATAAACCAGCACTTGCAGGTATTTGGCCAAATTTCAAAAACTATAGCATTGTTTTAGATTTAGGAGCAAATGTAGAATGCTCAGATAAAAATCTTGTTGAGTTTTCTGTTATGGGTTCCGAATTATATAAAGCTATTTGCAACAAAGATGATGTTGTTGCTGGTTTACTAAATATAGGTTCAGAAGAAATTAAAGGAAATGAGCAAATTAAAAATGCACACATTGAATTAGAAAAGAATAAAAATTTAAATTTTAATTACAGGGGCTACGTAGAAGGTAACGAGATTAAAAATGGAGAAGTTCATGTTATAGTAACAGACGGTTTTACTGGTAATGTTGCATTAAAAACAGCAGAAGGAACTGCAAACTTTATAACAACAGAAATAAAACAATCATTTTCAAAATCATTTTTTTCAAAAGTTGGATATATTTTTAGTTACTTTGCATTTAAAGAAATTAAAAAAAAATTAGATCCCAGAAGATACAATGGGGCTATTTTTTTAGGTTTAAATGCTCCAGTTATTAAAAGTCATGGTGGCGCCGATGCATACGCTTTTTACAATTCTCTTGATTTGTCATTTAGAATTTTAAATGGTAATCTTGTTAATAAAATTAAAAACAATTTTATTAGTAATAATGTCAAATAATGTCACTCGACAAGATCTTTACGATTTAACACACAAAGAATTAGGAATTTCTAAAAATGAATGCATCAAATTTGTTGATCTAGTTTTTGAAAGTATCCTTAAAAATTTCGAAGAAGGTAATAAAGTAAAAGTTTCATTATTTGGTTCTTTTGATGTTAAAGATAAAAAAGCTCGCATAGGAAGAAATCCAAAAACAAAAGAGGAGAAAGAAATTTCCTCTCGTAGAGTTGTAACATTCAAACCGTCTAAATTTTTATCGAAAAAAATTAATAAATAATGAAATCAAAAGGTGCATTTAAAACTATTGGAGAAGTGTGTGAAATTGTAGGTTTAATAGACCCTGAAACAGGTAAAAAAAAAACACATGTATTAAGATTTTGGGAAAAACATTTTAAAGAAATTAAGCCTTCTTTAATTTACAAAGGTAGAAGATATTATTCAGAAAAGAACATTGATTATGTTAAAAAAATTAAAAAACTTCTTAAAGAGGAAGGTTATACAATAAAAGGTTCAAAGAAAGCCCTTCTTAATAAAAATATCCCAGTTGACACTTATTCTGATGATACTATAAGCACAGACAAATTAATAAATTTAAAAAATAAAATTAAAGAGTTAAAAAAATATTTAAATGGCTAAAAAAAGTTCATTAAAAGTTAGACTGGTTCCAGAAGAAAAGCCAGATAGTAAATATTATTATTATGCTAAAAAACCAACCGCAGGTGAAAAAGCAAAAGAAAAACTAAAAATGAAAAAATATAATCCTGCTACTCGTAAACACGAATGGTTTGTGGAAAAAAAACTGCCACCACATAGTAAATAATAAATATTATTTATATTTCTTTCTTTCTAGCTGAATAAAAGAGTTAATCATTGTTAGCCAAATCTTTTTAATAATAAAACTTTCAATATTCAGTTTTTTACCCTTTGTTATTCTAACTTTTATCATGCTTGCAATTCTTTTGGGATCAACAATTTTATTTTTTGGCTTGTATTTGATAACTTGTAAAACTTGCTTACGTCTTTTTGATAATAGCTTTAGTATTTGAAAATCTAATTTATCTATATTTTCTCTAACTTTTTTTAATTTTTTTTCAGGTGACAATTTGATCGTTTTTTTTTTCATCAAGAAAAATATACATAAATAAATGCTAAAAATACAACAAAATTACGATAAGACATTTATTTGGTTATTTACGACAAGTATTTTGCTTGTTGCTTTAATTTGGGTCGGTGGTTTAACAAGATTAACCGGTTCTGGGTTATCTATTACTGAATGGGAAGTTTTTAGTGGAATTCTACCACCTTTAACAAATCACAAATGGATTGAATACTTTGAATTATATAAAAAAATTCCAGAGTATCAAAAAATTAACTTTGGCATGTCAATTGATGAATTTAAAGTAATTTTTTGGTGGGAGTATATACATCGTATATTAGCTAGAATTCTTGTTTTAACATTTTGTATTCCTTTACTGTATTTTGTTTTTAAAAAACAAATACATGGAAATAAATCTACATTTTTATTTTTTGTTTTAGCTTTGTTTTTAACCCAAGGTTTTATGGGTTGGTATATGGTTAAGAGTGGACTTGTTTCCGAAACAGATGTTAGTCATTTTAGGTTGGCTGCACATTTGTCTCTTGCAATTATAATTTATGGTATGATTTTTTGGGCATTACTTAATAATCAAAAATTAAATTTAAAAATTAAATTAAATAAATCGACAATTTTAATGATTATTTTGATTTTGCTAATCTTATTACAAATAATTTGGGGAGCTTTTACATCCGGTTTGAATGCAGGGTTACTTTACCAAACGTGGCCCCTAATGAACGAAAACTTTATTGCTGATGATATTATATTGACAAAAATTTTAACAGCTACAGTATTAAATAATCCTTCTTATGTTCAGTTGGCACATAGATTTTTAGCATATTTTATAATTTTTTATTCTATTGTAATTTATTTTGCTCATTTCAAAAAAACTAATTTAAAATTAGCGTTTAAATATATTTTTGTGGCATTGGCGTTACAGGTAATTCTTGGAATATTAACCCTTATTAGTGGTTTAAATATTTATCTAGCAAGCTTCCATCAAATGGGATCAATTTTACTGATTTCTTCTGCTATTTATGGGCTTTTTTATACTAATCATAACCAAAACTTAATTGACACTTCGGTTTATAAACAGTAATTAGCAGCCTTCAACATGACTGATTTTATTAAAAAAAGCGAATTAGAAAACAAATGGTTTCACATTGATGCAACTAATGTAGTTGTAGGAAGACTTGCTGCAGAAATTTCAAAAATTCTAAGAGGAAAAAACAAAGCTACCTTTACGCCAAATATGGATAATGGAGATTTTGTTGTGGTTACAAATGTTGAAAAGATTAAATTTACTGGAAGCAAATATACAGATAAAAAATACTACAAACATACTGGTTGGCCAGGAGGAATAAAAGAAAGAACTCCTGTTAATTTTGTAGAAAAAAATAAACCAGAAGAAATTTTAAGATTAGCAGTAAAAAGAATGTTACCAGGCGGTCCTCTCTCAAAAAAACAATTAACTAAATTAAAAATTTATGCTTCGGAGAAACATCCCCATGAAGCGCAGCAAATACAAAATATTGATTTTGGAAAATTAAATAAAAAAAATATTAGAAGTAATTAAATATGAGCACGGAAGTAATTAAAATCACAAAAGATGCAATTTACGCAACAGGTAAAAGAAAAGATGCAGTTGCTAGAGTATGGATGTTAAAAGGAACTGGTAAAATTTTTGTTAATGGTAAAGTTTTTTCACAGTATTTTAAAAGACCTGTTCATCAACTGGCTATTGAAAAACCACTCACTATTACAAAATCAAAAGATATTTATGACATCGTAGCTACAGTGAAAGGTGGTGGAATGAGTGGTCAGGCAGGAGCTGTAACACACGGTATTTCAAAAGCTTTAGTGGTGACATCACCAGATACAAGAAAAATTGTTAAAAAAAATAAAATGCTAACCAGAGATTCTCGAACGGTTGAGCGTAAAAAGCCTGGACAAAGAAAAGCAAGACGTAAGTTCCAGTTTTCTAAAAGATAAGTCTCTTTTAGTTTTTTATTGTTTTAAATTCAAACACAACTAAATTTAAATATAATGAGTGATAAGCTAAATATTGCAATTGCTGGTGCCACGGGGTTTGTGGGATTAGAAATTATAAAAAAAATTTCAAATCACCCGAATGTTAATATTAAATATCTATTTGTGAAAGAAAGTATCAACGAAGATATTTATAAAAGTTTACCAAAAACTATAAAAAATTTACCCAAGTTAAAAAAACTAGATATTAATTTAATTAATGAGTGTGATGTTTTTTTTCCAGCATTACCACATGCTGAATTGCACAAACTTGCAAAAGAAATATCAAGTGATGTCGTAATCATTGATTTATCTGCAGACTTTAGATTACCTGATATTACTACATATGAAAAATGGTATAAAATAAAACACGAAAGTCCTGAATTGCAAAAAAAATCTGTTTATGGTCTATCTGAAATTTATAGAGATAAAATTAAATCATCTAATTTAATAGCATGCCCTGGTTGCTACCCAACGTCTGTTTTAATACCGTTATATCCACTGGTTTCAAAAAACTTAATCGAAAATCATAGTATTATCATTGATAGTAAATCTGGTTATTCTGGAGCGGGTAAAAAAATTTATAACAATGATCAATATCCAAACTTAGATGAAAATATTGCAATTTATGGCGTCGGCCAGCACAGACATATGCCAGAAATTGATTTTTATTTATCGCAATTTTCTAATGATAAAATTGAAGTTTCTTTTACACCACATTTGATACCAACATTTAGAGGAATGCTTTCAACAATTTATGTTAAATCTCAAAACTCTTTAGACGAGCTTTTTAGTGCAATGGATGAGCAGTATAAAAATGAGCCTTTTGTAGAAGTTTTAAAATCTCAAATGATCAATACTGACAAGGTAACAGATACAAACAAAACTCTAATTGCTATTCACAAAAGCAACATCAAAAATTCATTTATTATCTCTTGCAGCATTGATAATTTGTTAAAAGGTGCCGCAGGGCAAGCAATACAAAACTTTAATATAAGATTTGGTTTTGTGGAAACATTGGGATTAAATTAATGAAAACTTTTAATATTGGAATTATTGGACTTGGTAATATTGGATTGGAAGTTTATAAAAACATCAAAAAAAACGCTTCAGATATTCAAAAAAAAACAGGTTTTAAACTAAATGTTACCAAAGCATCCGCAAGGAACATTGGTAAAAAAAGAGGCGTGAGTTTTGCAAAAGGTGTTTTAGAAAAAGATCCATTTAAAATCATTAAAAATTCTAACATTGATATTATCGTTGAGTTAATTGGTGGCTCAGATGGCATGGCTAAAAAAGTTGTATTCGAAGCTATTAAACAAAACAAACATGTTGTTACCGCTAACAAAGCTTTGATTGCCAAGCACGGTGATGCACTGTCTATTCTTTCAGAAAAACACGGTGTTAATTTGTTATTTGAAGCAGCGGTTGGTGGAGGAATACCAATTATTCGCTCTATCAAACAAGGCTTAATTGCCAATAAACTTCATCATATTTATGGAATTTTAAACGGAACAACAAATTACATTTTAACAGAGATGGAAAAAAGAAATGAAAATTTTCCAAATGTTTTAAAAGATGCTCAAAGATTAGGTTATGCAGAAAGCAAACCAACTGCGGATGTTGATGGCCACGACGCTGCAGATAAAATATCCATTCTGAGTTCGATTGGTTTTGGAACCAAAATCTTAAATAAAGGTTTTTTAGTTGAGGGAATTAGGAATATTGAAATTGATGATATTAAATTTGCAAAAGAACTTGGCTATAAAATTAAATTACTTGCTATTGCTGAAAAAGTTAATAATCAGATCAAACAACGTGTTCATCCTTGTTTGATACCATTTAACTTGGATGTGGCGAATATAGACGACGTTACAAATGCAGTAGTAGTAGATGGGAATCCAATTGGTAGAACAATATATGAAGGTCCTGGCGCAGGAAAAGGACCAACATCATCAGCAGTAATTTCTGATATTACTTCAATAATGCTTGGTGGTGATGAATTTTCTTTTGGTCTATCCCCATCATCTAAGAAAAAAATAAAACTATTTAATTTTGATAATCACCATTCAAAATATTACATACGTTTTCTGACAAAGGATGTACCTGGTGTTTTGTCAAAAATTACATCAAGTTTAGCGAAGAACAAAATAAGTGTTTCTAATTTAATACAAGAGCCTTCAACCAAGGGAACAGCTAATGTAATGTTAATTACTCACAGCTCGAAAGAATTAAATATTCAAAAAGTTTTAAAATCATTATCAAAGCAAAAGAAACTATTTAAAAAAATAGTTATGATAAGGGTGAGAGATTTTAAAAAATTATAATGCTAGATCCAAAATTACTTGATCAAATTATTGATGTAGCTGCAAAAGCTGCTTACAAATCTTCTTTATTAAAAGGCAAGGGTGATAAAAATGCAGCCGATCAAGCTGCGGTGGATGCTATGCGTAATGAATTAAATAGCATGAGTATCCAAGGCAAAGTGGTCATTGGTGAAGGTGAAATGGACGAAGCTCCAATGTTATATATTGGTGAAATTTTAGGAAAATCAAAAGAGCCAAAAATTGATATAGCAGTTGATCCACTAGATGGAACAAAGCTTGCTGCCAACAATCAACCAAATGCTATCTCTGTAATTTCAATATCAGAAAAGGGGCAATTATTACAGGCGCCCGATACATATATGGATAAAATTTCTGTGGGTCCCAATTTACCAGATGGTGTCGTTGATATCGATGAAGATATTAAAAAAAATATAGAAAACATAGCTAAAGCAAAAAATAAAAATGTTAAAGATGTTTGCATCTGCATGCTTGATAGAGATCGTCATCAGCATTTTATGGATGGAGCGAAATCATTAGGATCAAAACTTAAATTAATTTCTGATGGTGACGTTGCTGGATCAATATTTTCAGCTTTAGATAGTTCAGAAGTTGATATGTATGTTGGAATAGGGGGTGCTCCTGAAGGTGTATTGGCTGCTTCGGCTATCAAATGTTTAGGTGGACAATTTCAATCGAGATTAATTATTGAAGATGATGATGAAATAGCAAGAGCAAATAAATTAGGTATTACTGATTTTAATAAAAAATATAATTTAAATGATATGGTTAAAGGTGATGTAATTTTTTGCTCAACCGGAGTAACCGATGGCGAATTAGTATCCGGTATTCAAGTTGAAGAAAATAAGTTTCACTCAGAAACATTTGCTCTTCATTATTCTCAAAAATTTTTTCAAAAGGTTAAGAAGACATACGACATATGAAAAATCACTCTGTCCAAGGTAAAGAGTGGGTTATTAAAACATTTGATAAAAATTCAGCAGAACACATATCTAAAGAATATAATTTAGATTTTTTAACATCAAAGTTATTAGCAATACGCAACATTAACAGTGAGAATATAAAAAATTTTTTAGACCCAAAAATTAAAAACTTTTTACCCAATCCTCTGCGCTTTAAAGATATGGATAAGGGTCTTAATGTTGTTGCTAAACATTTAAGAAAAAAATCTAAGATATGTATATTTGGAGATTATGATGTTGATGGAGCAACCTCTAGTGGCATCATGTCAAAATACTTAGGTCATTTAAGCATTGATCACTTCGTATTTATTCCTGATAGACAAATTGATGGTTATGGGCCATCCGTTGAAACTTTTGAAAATATTATTAAAAAAGATGTTAATTTAATTATTGCGCTTGATTGTGGAACGACTTCTTTTGATGCAATTGACTTTGCAATGTCTAAAAATGTTGACGTTGTTGTGATCGATCATCACAAATCCCAAGAAATCCTACCAAGTGCAAATGCAGTTATTAATCCTAATCGTATAGATGAAAACGGAGATCATTATTATTTATGTGCAGCTGGTGTACTCTTTGTATTTCTTGTAGGTTTAAATAAATATTTGAGAGAAAATAATTTTTTTTCTGAAACAGGATTTGCAGAACCCAATCTATTAGATTTACTTGATTTGGTAATGATGGGAACCGTTTGTGATGTTGTGCCTTTGATAGATTTAAATAGGGCATTTGTCTTTCAAGGCTTAAAGGTTGCATCACAAAGAAATAATCTTGGATTAAAAACATTAGTTGATTATTCAAAAATAAAAAAAAGGTTATCTACTTATGAGGTTGGCTATGTGCTTGGACCTAAAATAAATGCTGGTGGAAGGATAGGTAAATCTGAACTTGGATATAATCTTTTAACCACAAAAAATGCTGAAACTGCATATTTAATCTCTAGTGAACTTGAGAGTTTAAATTTGAAACGAAAAGATATTGAAAGAAAAATAGTTGATGAGGCAATAGAATTGGCTGAAAAACGTAACGATGAACCAATTATTTTTTTAAATAAAAATGATTGGCATGAAGGTTTAATTGGGATTGTTGCAAGTAGATTAAAAGATCACTTTAATAAACCGTGCTTTATCATTTCTCAAAAAGGTGATGACTGCAAAGGTTCAGCAAGATCTATAGTTGGTTTTGATGTTGGGTTAGCAATAACAAAATGTAAACAATTAGATCTAATTATCAAAGGTGGAGGCCACCCAATGGCTGGTGGTTTTAACTTAAAAGAAGATAAGTTAATAAGTTTTAAAGAGGAGCTAATAAAATCTTTTCTTAAATCTAAAGAAAGTAAAGAGAACAATATTGTACAAATTGACAGCTATCTTGAGAGTACAGCAATTAATAATGAATTAATTGAAAAATTAAATTATCTCGAGCCTTATGGTTCAGGAAACAGAGAACCAACATTTGGGTTTGAAGATTTTAAAGTTAGTAAAGTTATTGAAACTAACAATAATCATGTCAAAGTTGTACTTCAAAAGGGAAATTTTTATATTGATGGAATATCTTTTAATTCTAAAAACAAAGATATTGGCAATTATTTAATGAATTATAAAAAAACTTTTAATGTTGCTGGAAAAATTAAGCTCAATGAATGGAATGGAAGATCAAAAATTGAGCTTATAATTGATGATATTCAACTAATTAATTAAATTTTTTTATTGATTATAGATCAATAATAAATAAAAACATCCGTTCAGGTCCCTTCGTCTATCGGTTAGGACACATGGTTTTCATCCATGAAAGAGGGGTTCGATTCCCCTAGGGACCGCCACATCAAATAAAACTTTTAAGAACATTTGTGCGTCAAGATGGTTCATATTATTGAAGAAATATTAATAAAAACTTCTACTTTAATTGATATAAGGACTCATGAAAAAAATTTTATCTGCATTACTTTTTGTAATTATATCTTTGTCTGCACACGCAGAATCTAGTTTAAACAAAATTCTTTCTTCTGGTGAATTAAGAGTTGGAACCACAGGTGATTGGGACCCTATGAGCGTTAAAGACCCTTCTACTAATACATATAAGGGTTTTGACATTGATGTGATGAATGAACTGGCTAAAGATATGGGTGTTAAAGTTAAATTTGTTCCAGCTGAATGGAAAACAATTGTTTCAGGCATTACATCAAACAGATATGATATTTCAACAAGTGTAACCAAAACCCCTAAAAGAGCTAAAGTTGCGGGTTTTACAAATACTTATTATAAATATGGTACCGTTCCTTTAGTTTTAAAGAAAAATTTAAGCAAATTTTCAACTTGGGATTCTCTAAATAATAAAAGTGTAACGATAGCTACAACTTTAGGAACTTCTCAAGAAGAAAAGGCAAAAGAATTTTTTCCAAAATCTAAATTAAATTCTGTTGAAGCTCCAGCAAGAGATTTTCAAGAAGTGTTAGCTGGTAGAGCAGATGGAAATATAACTAGTTCGACAGAAGCAAATAAGCTGGTTATCAAGTACCCACAATTAGCAATAGTTCCTGATGGAGAGAAAAATCCAGCTTTTCTTGCAATGATGGTAGCCAAGGGTGATGATAAATGGAGAAACTATGTGAATGATTGGATAGCGAAGAAAAAATCATCTGGTTTCTTCAAGAAGTTATTAGCCAAGTATAATTTGAAAAGCTTATAATCAATTAGTAATTAATTATTAATACATTATAACTTTTAGAGTGAAAAAATTATTTTTTTTACTTTTAGCTTTTCCTTTAACATCTTGTGGTAGCAATGAATTGAATTGGTTAATTCTATCTCCAAATAATATAGAAGGATTAACTAACCTTAAGTTTCTATTAAGCGGTTTATCTACAACCATATTTATTTCTGTAGTTTCAATAATCATTTCAATTTTTATAGGATTAATTGTTGCTTTGCCATCTTTGTCAAAAAACAAAATTTTAACTTATATGAACATTGGTTATGTTGAAATTGTAAGGGCTATTCCTCTCCTGGTTCTAATTCTATGGATATATTATGGGCTGCCAATTATGACTGGAATAAGCTTTAGTCCCTTTGTTTCAGGAATTATTGCTTTATCAATTAGCGAGAGTGCATTTCAAGCTGAAATTTTTAGAGCAGGAATTAATTCTATAAAAAAATCACAGTGGGAAGCTGGCAGTTCACTTGGTTTAAATTTTTACAGAATTTTAAGATTGGTCATCCTACCACAGGCTATAAAGAATATTTTGCCCGCAATAGGTAATCAGTTTGTCTATGTATTGAAGATGTCATCATTGGTTTCAATTATTGGTATTGGAGATTTAACCAGAAAAGCTAATGAGCTTGTTGTAACTACTTATAGACCTCTAGAAATTTATACTTTTTTAATTTTAGAATATTTAATTTTAATATTAATTGTCTCTTACTTTGTCAGAAAATTTGAGAGAAGATTAAAAAAAGACTAGGAAATAAAAAGTTTCTTATTTTGTTTAAAGACATTATTTAAAAAGTGACCAATGAAAACCAACACAGCAAAACCCATTATCCAATTAGTTACCATTATCGTATAAAAAATATCTTCATAATCTCCACCTCTAATAATAATCACATACCATAGACACAAAAAAGGAAATGCGGTTAATCTCAAAATACTTAGATACAGACTGTATATTGGTTTCTTCAATGCTTGAAAAACCGCAGTAGTGATAAAAAATACTGGGTATATTGGTCCAATTAGAGCAGCTATCTGTAAGTAAACAACACCATGTTTTATCACCTCTGCATTGTCGGTAAACAATGAAACTAAATATTCTGCATTAAAAAAAATAATCAAACCAGCACAGATCATAAAAAATGATCCAAAAAGTAAAGCTTTTTTATATAATTCTCGAATACGATCAAAATTTTTAGCTCCAAAGTTTTGACCTCCAATTGATAAAACTGCTGTATTTAATCCGATAACAGGTAGTAAAAATACTTGTTCAATTCTTAAAGCTGCACCATAACCAGCAGCTGCAAGTTCTCCAAATTGTCCAATAAAATACAATACGTTAAAAATACCAACCCCAATTAACAACATGCTAAACATAATTGGCAACGATTGTTCAAATAACTCTTTAATAAGACCAATCTTAGGAATAAAACACTTAATTTTTAAATATTTTTTTAATTTACAAGAGTTGACTTTGTATAACAAATATAGCGCTCCAATTAATTGGGAAATTACAGTTGCTATTGCTAAACCTGAGATACCAAAAGCTGGAACGATACCGTATCCCCAAATAAATAATGGATTTAAAAATATATTAAGAAAGAAACTAAAAATTAATACATTCCTGTAGCTTCTTGTATCACCTTGAGCATTCAAAGTGCCATTAAGAGAAGTTTGAATCAAAACAATACAAGTTCCATAAAAGATAATATCCAAATACTCTCTAGTTAGTCTTATACTTTGCTCATTAGATCCTAAAATTGATAATAAAAAATTTGAAGAATTCAGACCTACCAAGGTCACAATTGTTGAAATAGTAACAGCAAAAACAACAGACTGTGCAATTAATAGCGAGGCTTTTTTTGCTTTTTTTTCACCCAGAAGATTTCCTATACAAGCATTTGTAGCTGCGCTTATACCTACTCCAACAGCAACAATGACAAAATAGATAGGAAATGATTTAGCTATAGCACCAATTGCTTCAGCAGATATTTTGCCAGCAAACCATGTGTCGACTAGATTATAAAAAGTTTGAAATAATGATCCGGTACTTGCAGGTATTGTTACTCTTCTAAGTAGATACCAAATAGGATCTTTGGTTAGTTTTATTGATTTAGACAATTTATTTCAGAAATAAAATTACAAAATTTTTTCAATAGCACCTCTAAATTTTTTACTATCAGGTTTTGTAAATGAGCTAAATGTATCTTCAACTTGACCATCTTTATTGATTAAAATTTTGTAAAAATTCCACTTTGGTTTACTTCCATGCGTTTGATTTACCCACTGATAGAAAGGATGTGCATCTTTACCTTTGACTTTTGTTATATCTGTCATTGGAAAATTAATACCAAAATTTACTTCACAGAATTTTTTTACTTCTTCTTTTGAGTTTAGCTCTTGATTAAAATCATTTGATGACACGCCAATAACTACTACATTTTTTTCTTTATACTCGTCCCATATCGATTGAAGACCCTCATATTGATTTGTAAACCCACACCTGCTCGCAACATTTGTAATAACAAGCGTCTTACCTTTGTAGTCTGAAAGGTTTAGTTTACCACCATCAATACTGTTGAAACTGAAATCATAGGCTGTTTTCATGGATGAATAGGATACAATATTAAATATAAGAAATATAATTAAATAATTAAATAGCCGCATTTTTGATCTTCGTACAAGACATCAACATTGCATACCCAAGTAATGTAGAGAATAATGAACCTAGTAAAACACCAATCTTCACGCCATCAATTACATCTGAATTTGGAAATGCAAGATTTCCAACAAATAAACTCATTGTAAAACCAATACCCGTTAGAACTCCAACAGCATAAAAACTAATCCAACTTGCCCCTTGAGGTTTTTCAGCATAACCTAATTTTATTGCACCATAAGAAAATGCAAATACACCCAATTGCTTTCCCACAAATAATCCAAGAAGGATTCCCAAAGGTACAGGTTCAAATAATTGGTTTATTGACATTCCATCAAAGTTTACACCAGCATTTGCAAAAGCAAAAATTGGCATGATCAGAAAAGAAACATATGGAGCTAAAGTATGCTCTAAATGCTTTAACATTGAGCTGTGATGAGATTTATCTGATTTATGTGGTATTGCTATGGCCAACAAAACACCAGCAATTGTAGCGTGCACACCAGATTTATAGGTAAAGAACCACATGAATAATCCTACAAAAAGATAAACTGACAAATATTTTACATTTGTTTTGTTCATAATCATAAGAATTGCAAAACAAGAAAACATTAAACCAAGAAAAGTAATATTTAATTCGGTTGTGTAAAAAAGGGCAATAATTATTACTGCACCCATATCATCGATGATTGCCAAAGCTACCAAAAATACCTTTAATGATAGCGGAACCCTAGAACCTAATAACGAAAGAACACCAATTGAAAACGCGATATCTGTAGCAGATGGAATTGCCCATCCTTTAATTGTGTAAGGATCCTGGTAGTTAAAAGCTATATAAATTAAAGCAGGAACTAACATTCCACCAACTGCACCTAATATTGGTAGTGCAGCCTGAGCTGGCCTGGACAATTCACCTTCTACAAATTCTCTTTTGATCTCTAAACCAACTAATAGAAAGAAAATTGCCATTAAAGCATCATTAATCCAATGGTGTACTGACATTTTAAGAACAAAATCACCATAACCTAGAGCATAATAGGTTTTTAACGCTTTGAAATAGCTATCGCTTAAAGGTGAATTACTCACTAACAACGCAATTATAGTCATGACAAGAAGTGTCACACCCGCTGATGTTTCATGCTTAAAATACCACCTAAAAAAAGAAGAAATTTTTGTAATCACGCCATATTTAATATCATTTAGAAATTAAAAATGAAATTCTTAATTCTTTAAAAGATAAATAAAATATGTATATAACAGTCTTAATCGGGGCATAGCGCAGCCTGGTAGCGCATCTGGTTTGGGACCAGAGGGTCGCAAGTTCAAATCTTGCTGCCCCGACCATTAAATAAAAATATGAAAAAAGCAAAAATTTATATTCCTTCAAAGTCTGCAATGCAATCTGGAAAAGGCAAGTCGAATAAATGGTTATTAGAGTTTAATAAAAGTAAAACTGAAAATGACCATCTCATGAATTGGGTATCATCTAATGATACACAATCTCAAGTGAAATTATTTTTTTCAAGTAAAGAGGAAGCAATAGTCTACGCAAAAAAAAATAATATTAATTTTGAAGTTATTGAACCAAAAAAAAATAAAATAATTATTAAATCTTACGCAGATAATTTTCTATCGTAATAATGTTAAGAAGTTTCTTTTTAAATAAAAAATGGCTTCTTTGGTCTTGGGGTGGGGGATTATTTTTAATACTTTCTCTGTTAATTCAAGTTACAATTACAGTTAAAATTAATGAATGGTACAAAGGTTTTTACGATATTTTACAAAAACCTACAGAAAACGATATTTCTGTATTCTGGGATAAAATTTTTGAATTTGTTTATTTAGCAATGCCATATGTAATTCTGGCAACCTTTACAGCATATTTCACAAGACTTTACGCGTTTAGATGGAGGGAGGCGATGACTTTTGACTACATTCCTTATTGGACCTCTGGAAGAGCAAAGGTTGAAGGATCTGCTCAAAGAATACAAGAGGATACTATGAGATTTGCTAAAATTGTAGAAAGTCTTGGATTGCAAATTGTTAGAGCTATTATGACTTTAATTGCATTTACACCTATCTTATGGGGCTTGTCTGAAAAAGTTGAAATTGATTTTTTAAAAAATATTCCAGGATCTTTAGTATGGATTGCTTTTGCTACAAGTTTAGGAAGTTTATTAATCAGTTGGTTTGTTGGAATAAAATTACCTGGTTTAGAATATAATAATCAAAAAGTTGAAGCAAAGTTTAGAAAAGAATTAGTATACGGTGAAGACGACAGAGATAATTATGCCAAACCCGATACTGTATTTCAATTATTTACTGGAATTAAATTTAATTATCATCGTTTATTTTTACATTACGGCTACTTCGATATATGGATTAATATTTATGATCAATTTATGGTGATAGTACCTTATCTTGTTATGGCTCCAGGTTTATTTACAGGTGCAATTACACTTGGTTTTGTAATTCAAGTATCAAATGCTTTTTCGAGAGTTCATAGCAGCTTTTCATTGTTTACCCAGAATTGGACAACAATTACAGAGTTAAGATCGATTTATAAAAGATTAAATGAATTTGAAACTGCCATTGGATATAAAAAAATAGCTTAACCAGTATCAATAATATTTAAAACCTTGTCTTTTTTAAAGATTTTCAGCAAAATTTTAAATTTAGCATAAGACTCTTCATCTAATTTTTCTATTTCATCCTTAGCCAGGTCAAATAAATGAGAGTGATATAATGGATCAGCTATAGTAAAATCTTTTTCTCCACTTTGTTTATAACCAATTATATCACCAAAGCCTCTTAGTTTTAAATCCTCCTCTGATATAAAGAAACCATCACATGAATCTTTCATTACTTTCAATCTCTTCTTCCCAGTCTCTGAGATAGATGATGAATAAACTAATAAACAATAAGCTTTTGATCCAGATCTACCAACTCTTCCTCTTAATTGGTGTAATTGAGCTAAACCGAACCTTTCTGCATTTTCTATTACAATAGTATTTGCATTTGGATTATCTATTCCAACTTCAATAACTGTAGTAGAAATAATACATTTAATATTTCCATCTATAAAGTTTTCCATAATTAAATCTTTTTCATTTTTTGAAAGTGAACCGTGTATTAATCCAATATCATAGGAAATCTTATTTTTTAAAAAGTCATATCTTTTGATTGCTGCAGTCAGTTTTAATTTTTCGCTTTCTTCTATTAATGGACAAACCCAATAAACCTGATCACCTTCGTTAATTTTTTTATTTACAAAATCAATAATCTCATCAAGTTTATTAAGTGGCTTGGTAAGTGTTTCAATATTATTATTTGAAAAGGGTTTATTCTTTATTGTTGAAATATTCATATCCCCGTAATTTGTTAAAATTAATGTTCTTGGAATTGGTGTGGCAGTCATTAAAATAACATCTGTATTATCAGATCCTTTTTGAGATAAATTTATTCTTTGTTTGACACCAAATTTATGTTGCTCATCAATAACCACCAAACCCAAATTAAAAAACTCTATTTTTTCTTGAAATAAAGAGTGGGTTCCAATGATAATATCTATTTCATTTTTTTTTAATTTTTCTCTTACTTTTTTTTGATCTTTAGTTTTTGTTTTCCCTGACAATAATTCAATTTTGATATCTTGATTTTTAAATATTTTTTGAAAAAATTTGTAATGTTGTATAGCTAAAATTTCAGTAGGGACCATGATAGCTGATTGATAATTTGATAAATAATTTAAATATGACGATATTAACGCAAGTACAGTTTTTCCAGACCCAACATCACCTTGTAGAACACGCATCATTTTTTTATTAGATTTCATATCTTCAATAATTTTATCTAAACATTTGTTTTGATCGTCTGTTAATTGAAATGGTAATAATTTTTTTATTTTATTTATTTGATCTATTGAAATTTTTTTTGGTATTTTTTTAATTTTTTCTAACCTTTTTTTTATTTCATTAAATATCAAAAGATTGCTGTATATTTCATCAAAAGCTAAACGTTCATAATAAGGAGAATTTTTATTAACATCTTCGTTGTAGACAGGATTATGAATTCTTTTTAAACTTTCTGACCAAGATAACCATTTCATTTTATTTAAAAAATTTAAGTCATGCCATTCATCGATTCTAGATAAATTGTCAGCTTCCTCACTGTAAATTTTTTGCAAAGTTTTATCGGATACACCTGATATGGAAGGGTATTTTGACATAATTTTTTTTATATCAGCGCCTTTATCAGTTGAGCGTATATAATCTGGATTAGTAATTTGGTATTTATTTTTATAAAATGTTACTTTTCCACTTACTACGACTTCTTCATTCAAAGGTAGAGTTTGTTTAATGTAATTCTCTCTTGAATTAAAAAATACCAAATCAATTTTACTAAATTCATCGACACACGAAACTCTACTGGGTAAATTTTTTATTCTTGGAAAATTATATTTAATTGGTGTTACAAATATAGTTGATATTTTTCCTATTTCTAATTGATCTAGTTTTGGACAAAATCTTCTATCTATTGTACCAGTAGGAAGGTTGAGTAAAAGATCAACTTTGTTAAAAATATTTTTTTCTTCCAATTTCTTCTGTATTTTTGGACCTATGCCTTTAATCTTTAGCACAGGGTCAAATAAGCTATTTTTCATTGAATATATTATTTATTTTTATATTTATTTTAATTGTGAGCAATACAGACTTTGTAAAAAAATTAATGTTTAGATCATCACACAGGGGAACCAAAGAAATGGATTTGGTTCTTGGCGGCTTTTTTAAAAACAACCATTCAAGTTTATTGCCTACTGATTTGGATGAATTTGAGAGATTGTTAGAATTTAGTGACAAAGCTCTCACTGATTATTTTGTAATGAATATTTCAAACAGTCAAATTGAAGACATTGGAATAGCAAAAAAAATAAAGAGTTACTTGGAAAGACAATAATTATAGGTTGAATTATTTATTCATTAGTTTAAACACTTCGCCATGGATGGAAAAACATTAGGTCAATTTATACCTCTAATACTAATATTCGTTATTTTTTATTTCTTATTAATAAGACCTCAGCAAAAGAGAATAAAAGAACATAAAGCAATGGTCGAAGCACTAACTCGAGGTGATAATGTTGTTACATCTGGAGGTATTGTTGGTAAAATTATTCGAGTCATTGATAACGAAAAAGCAGAAATTGAAATAGCTGATAATGTAAATGTTCAGGTAATAAAATCTACCATCACTCAAGTTTTGAGTAAGACTGAGCCAAAAGACTAATTAAGTGTGTTACATTTTTCTCGATTAAAAATTTTTTTTATTTCGTTAACAATTTTAATAGGCTTATTTTTTTTTATACCAAATTTTTTAAATACACCTTCAAAAATATTTCCAGAAAAAAAAGTTGTATTAGGTTTGGATCTTCAAGGAGGATCTTATTTGTTACTAGAAGTAGATTCTAAGCCGCTATTTCAAGAAAAAATTGACACAAAAGCATTTGATATTAGAAAAAAAATTAGATCAGAAAGAATAAATTATACAAACTTTAAAATTAATAATTCGCAAACAATTTCTTTTCAAATAAATCTTGAAAACAAAAATAAAATTGAAAAATTATTAAATGATAAAGATATTAATTCCAGAGTAGACGAAACAAATAAAGAGCTGCAATTTGTTATTAATGACAATATTGTAAATATAAATTTTAGTACAGCTTATCTTCAAAGGATTAAAAAAAATGCAATGGAACAGTCTTTAGAAATTATTAGATCCAGAATTGATGAACTGGGAACCAGAGAGCCAACAATTATTGCACAAGGTGAAGAGAGAATCTTAATCGAATTACCGGGAATAAAAAATCCAAAAAGGATTAAGGAAATTATTGGAACTACAGCTAAATTAAGTTTCAAATTTTTAGCAAACAATGATGCCAATAGTAATAGCTTTGATGTTTTGGATTCTAAAAGTAAGTTAGAAAAATTTAATGTTGAGAAAACATTGGTGCTCTCTGGTGAACATTTAACTGATGCTCAACCAGGTTTTGACAATATAAACAATAGCTCTGTTGTAAATTTTAAATTAGATAATTTTGGCGCAAAAAAATTTGCTTATGCAACTAAAAATAACATAGGTAGAAGATTGGCAATTGTAATTGACAATCAAGTGGTTAGCGCACCTACAATTAGAGATGCAATAACAGCTGGTAGCGGTCAAATATCAGGTGGTTTTAGTGTAGAGGAGGCTAATAATTTAGCAATTGTACTAAGGTCAGGCGCATTACCTGCACCAATGTCTATCATTGAAGAAAGAACTGTAGGTCCAGACCTTGGTCAAGAAAGTATAGACAAAGGTATCATGTCACTAATAATAGGATTTGTTTTAGTAATAATTTATATTTTAATTAACTATAGAATATTGGGTATTTTTGCCAATATATCACTTTTAGTAAATTTAATTCTACTTTTAGGAACATTAACATTAATTGAAGCCACATTAACATTGCCCGGTATAGCAGGAATTATTTTGACAGTTGGAATGGCTGTTGATGCGAATGTTTTAATTTATGAGAGAATTAAAGAAGAATTATTAATTGAAAAAAATATTATGATTGCATTTGACAACGGTTACAAAAGGGTTTTAACTACTCTTTTAGATGCAAATATCACAACTTTAATCGCTGCAATCGTATTATATTTTATAGGTAGCGGTCCAGTTAAAGGTTTTGCTGTTACTTTAGCAGTTGGGATAATTACTTCTTTATTTACAACATTTATCCTGGGTAGATTGTTTGTGGCTTCATATGTTAAGTCAAAAAAAGGGGAGATGATTAAAATATAATGTTTAATATTTATAATAGTAACATCTCTTTTTTAAAATTTTATAAGCAATTTTACTTATTATCTTTTTTGCTTATAGTTATTTCTTTTATCTCCTTTTTTTCAAAAGGTTTGAACCTTGGAATTGATTTTAAAGGTGGGACAGTTATTGAAATGCAATTTGATAAAAAATATTCAGCTACAAATATTAGAGATGCCCTTATTCAACAAGAATTAGGCGATGTAAAAGTCAAAGAATTTGGGAACAATCAGACTTATCTAGCAATTTTTGAAAAGAAAAGTGGAAAAAGTGACTTTATACCAAATGTAAAAACACAGTTAGAAAAAAGTTTGACGGAAACTATCAATTTTAGAAGAGTTGAAATGGTAGGGCCAAAAATTAGTAAAGAGTTAACCAAAAGCGGTATATATGCTGTCATAACTGCATTAATTTTAATGCTTTTTTATATTTGGCTTAGATTTGAGTGGCAGTTTAGTTTAGGATCAATTTTAGCTTTGTTACATGATGTCATGTTAACTCTAGGCGCGTTCAGCATAATTGGTTTTGAATTTAATCTTTCTATAATAGCAGCTATTCTAACAATAGTTGGTTATTCCATGAATGATACGGTTGTAATTTATGATCGTATAAGAGAAAATTTAAAAAAAGATGATAAGAGTGATCTCTTAGATTTAATAAACATTTCTGTTAACGAAACTTTGCCAAGGACTTTAAAAACTTCAATCACTACTTTATTGGCCTTAATTGCTATTTATTTTTTCGGTGGTGAAATATTGAGAGGTTTTTCTTTTGCTTTAATTTGGGGTGTTCTTGTCGGTACTTATTCATCAATTTTCATTGCTGCACCTCTAATATTAATTTTTAATGTTAAAAGAGATTGGAATGAAGTTATAGACAAAACACCTTAGGCAGACTTTTTTAATTTAGACTTATTTATTGATATAATTTTTTCTAAATATTCACCCGTATAACTATTTTTAATTTTAACTAAATCTTCAGGTTTTCCTTGAAATAATATTTGACCACCATTATCTCCACCTTCTGGACCCATATCTATTAACCAATCTGCAGTTTTTATAACATCCATATTATGTTCGATAACTAAAACTGTATTACCTTTTTGCACAAAAGCTTGGAGAACTTCTAACAATTTTTTTATGTCATGAGCGTGTAGTCCTGTTGTTGGCTCATCTAAGATATAAATAGTTCTACCTGTTGACCTTTTGGACAATTCTTTAGCAAGCTTTATCCTTTGTGCCTCACCACCAGAAAGAGTAGTCGCTTGTTGACCTATTTTCATATAACCAAGGCCTACTTTTTGTAATGTGAGTAGTTTATCTTTAATGACAGGTATATTTTCAAAAAAACTGACGCCTTCGTCTACACTCATGTCTAGCACATCAGCAATGCTTTTATTTTTGAATGTTACACTTAATGTTTCACGATTATATCTTTTTCCTTTACAAACATCACATTGCACAAAAACATCTGGTAGAAAGTGCATTTCATAAGTTATAACTCCATCACCCTCACATGCTTCGCATCTTCCACCTTTTACATTGAAGGAAAATCGCCCAGGCTTGTATCCTCTGCTTTTGGCTTCTGGCAAACCAGCAAACCAATCTCTAATTGGTGTAAAAGCACCTGAATATGTAGCTGGATTTGACCTTGGTGTTCTTCCTATAGGAGATTGATCTATATCTATAATTTTATCTAAATACTCAAATCCTTTAATACTTTTAAATGGTTGTGGCATCTGTCTTGAGTAAGATTTGTTAATCATTAAATTTAAAGCTCTATACAGTGTATGAAGCACTGCCGTTGATTTTCCACTTCCAGAAACGCCTGTTACACATGTAAAAGTACCTAATGGTATATGCAAGTTAACGTTTTGTAGATTGTTTCCTGTGCAACCAGTAATTTGAAGAAATCTTCCATTTTTTGCAGTTCGTCTACTCTTAGGAATTGATATATATTTCCGTCCAGAAAGATAATCACCTGTGATACTTTTTGTATTCTTTTTTATTTCATTAATATTTCCCTGTGCAACTACAGTTCCTCCATTAATACCTGCTTCGGGACCTATATCTATTATATGATCCGAGGTTAACATCGCTTCTTCATCATGCTCTACTACTATTACAGAATTTCCAAGATCTCGTAATCTTTTTAGAGCTTCTAACAATTTAGAGTTATCTTTTTGATGTAAACCTATTGATGGTTCATCTAAAACATAGAGAACGCCTTGTAAACCTGAGCCAATTTGTGAAGCAAGCCTTATTCTTTGAGACTCTCCACCAGATAAAGTACCAGATGCTCGTGATAAATTTAAATAATCTAAGCCTACATTAACTAAAAATTTTAATCGTTCATTTATTTCTTTTAAAACATGTTTGGCTATTTCATTTTCTTTATCTGTTAAAATATTAGGTAAATCTAAAAACCATTGATTAGCCTCTTTTATTGATAATTTTGTAACTTCACTGATATTTTTTTTATTAATTTTTATACAAAGCGCCTCTTCTTTTAATCTAAAGCCATTACAAGAAGAGCATTCTTTTTCGCTTTGGTATTGAGATATTTCTTCTCTTTTCCAGTCACTTTCAGTTTCTAAATATTTTCTCTCTAAATTTGTAATAACTCCTTCAAATGTTTTTGTACTAGAATATTTTCCATAACCATCATCATATGAAAATTTGATTTCCTCATCATCAGAACCATATAAAATAATTTCTTGAATTTTTTTCGGGATTTTCTTCCAGGGATCACTTAAAGAAAATTTATAATGTTTGGCTAATGATGATAATGTTTGAGCATAATATAAAGAAGAACTTGATGACCAAGGTTTAATGCAACCATCCGCCAAGGTAATTTTATCATTTGGTACTACTAATTTAGGGTCTACAAACAAATCCATTCCAAGACCATCACATTCAGTACATGCACCAAATGGTGAATTGAATGAAAATAATCTTGGTTCAATTTCTTCAATCGTAAAACCACTTTCAGGGCACGCAAATTTTGATGAAAAAGTAATTTTTTCAACTTTTTGATGTTCCTTAGGTAAGTTTTCATTTTTATATTCAGCATAAATGAGGCCATCAGAAAGCTTTAAACCAGATTCAATACTTTCGGAGATTCTTTTGATTTCGTCTTTTTTATTTGTAAATTTATCAATTTGAACATCAATATTATGTTTAATTTTTTTATTTAAAGTTGGTACATCGTCTAAATCATAAATTTTATCGTCTATTCTAACTTTCTCATAACCCTGTTTTTTTAAAGCTTGTAATTCTTTTTTATATTCACCTTTTCTTCCTCTGACTATTGGAGAAAGAATTATAACTCTTGATGGTTTTGGAAAATCCAAAATTTTATCTACAATTTCAGAAACTGTTTGAGATTTTATTTCTTTTCCAGTAAATGGTGAGTAAGGGATACCAACCCTTGCATATAAAACCCTCATATAATCATAAATTTCAGTAACCGTTGCAACTATAGACCTTGGATTTTTTGAAGTTGTTTTTTGCTCTATTGAAATTGCCGGCGATAAACCTTCAATTAATTCAACATTAGGTTTTTTCATTTTATCTAAAAACTGTCTTGCGTATGCAGATAAACTTTCCACATATCTTCTTTGTCCTTCGGCATATATTGTATCAAATGCTAGCGATGATTTTCCTGAGCCGGATAAGCCTGTAATAATGACTAATTTCTCCCTCGGTATTTCAACTGAGAGATTTTTTAAATTATGTTCTTTAGCCCCTTTAACTATTATGTTTTTAAGCATGCCTGTTGATGGTTTATTTAATAATTACTTATATCTTGCACTGATATATGTTAAAAATAGATCAATTTAAATCACTAAAAAACATATAATTATGGCTGGCAGTTTAAATAAAGTGTTACTAATTGGCAGGTTAGGTAACGATCCGGAAATAAAGCAAATGTCGAATGGGAAAAATGTAGCTAGACTTAGTTTAGCTACTTCAGAAACATGGAAAGACAAGAATACCGGCGAAAGAAAAGAAAAAACCGAGTGGCATCGAGTAGTAATATTTAATGAAGGTTTGGTTAATGTGGTGCAACAATATCTTAAAAAAGGTGCCCAAGTTTACATAGAAGGTCAAATCCAAACTACTAAATATACAGATAATAATGGGCAAGAAAAGTACAGTACCCAAGTTATACTTCAAGGATATAACTCTACTCTCACAATGCTTGGTGGTTCAACTGGTAGTAATAAAATTGATGATGGCAGCATGAATCAAGACTCAAGTTCTTTGCCATCTGACAACAATGTTTCATCAGGTGATTTAGATGATGAAGTTCCTTTTTAGATCAAAATAATAAATGTCATCAAAAAATCTAGGCAATAGAAATATCAGTGATGAAATGAAGTCCTCATATTTGTCTTATGCTATGAGTGTAATTGTTTCTAGAGCATTACCGGATGCTCGTGACGGACTAAAACCCGTACATAGAAGAATAATATACGCTATGTATAAAGGTGGTTATGATTGGTCCAAACAGTTTAGAAAATCAGCCAGAGTAGTTGGGGATGTAATAGGTAAATACCATCCTCATGGAGACCAAGCTGTTTATGATGCGCTTGTTCGCTTAGCACAAGATTTTTCAATGAATACAAAATTGCTAGAAGGTCAAGGTAATTTCGGATCTTTAGATGGTGATAGAGCAGCTGCTATGAGATACACTGAAACTAAATTAGCGAAAATATCCGAATTTCTAATTTCTGACATTGATAAGAATACTGTTAATTTTCAAAATAATTATGATGACACCGAAACTGAACCTGTTGTTCTTCCAGCTCAATTTCCAAATTTATTAGTAAATGGTGCCGGTGGTATTGCAGTTGGAATGGCAACAAATATACCACCTCATAACCTTGGAGAAGTAATAGATGGAACTTTAGCATACTTAGATAATAATAAAATCTCTGTATCTGAAATTATGAAAAAAATTCCAGGTCCTGATTTTCCAACCGGCGGCATTATCTTAGGAAAAAATGAAATAAAAAATGGATATGAGAAAGGCAGAGGTTCAATTAAAATAAGAGGTGAAATAGAAATTGAAGAAGGATCACGAGATAGAAAACTAATAATTATTAAATCTGTTCCTTATCAAGTTAACAAAACCGTTCTTATTGAAAAAATAGCTCTTTTAATTAGAGATAAAAAATTAGAAGGTATTGCAGATCTTCGAGACGAGTCAAATAAAGAGGGTGTGAGAATTGTAATTGAGTTGAGAAAAGGAATTAATCAAGAAATTATAATAAATCAGCTGTATAAATTTTCTCCATTAGAAAGTTCTTTTGGGTTTAATACTTTAGCAATAAATGAAAAAAAACCAGAACTATTAAATTTAAAACAATTCATTGAAATTTTTGTTAGCTTTAGAGAAAAAACAATTATCAAAAGAACTTTATTTGATTTAAAAAAAGCAAAAGACAGATCTCATATTTTAATAGGTTTATTTATTGCTATAGAAAATATAGATGAAATAATATCTATTATAAGAAAGTCTAAAACGCCTAATGATGCTAAGGTTTCATTGTTAAAAAAAACTTGGAATTTTAAAAAATCAAAATTAGACAAAAATATATTAAATATTAATGAATTAAGTGATTTAGATCATTACCAATTATCAGATTTTCAAGTAAAAGCTATATTGGACTTAAGATTGCAAAAATTAACAGCAATTGGTTATGATGAAATCAATGATGAATTATCAGAACTTTATGAATTAATAATAAAACTTAAAAAAATACTAAATAACAAAACTGAGTTAATTAATCTTATAAAAAACGAATTAATTGGTATAAAAAATAAATTTTCAACACCAAGAAAAACAAAAATCATTGATCAAATTACTTCAGTAGAAGTTGAGGATGTTATTCAAAAAGAACAGGTAATTGTTACCGTTACAAACAAAGGTTACATTAAAAGAACGCCAGTAACTAATATCAAAGCTCAAAAAAGAGGTGGGAGAGGAAAAATTGGTATAATTACGAGAGAAGAAGATTTCGTAACACAATTATTCTCAGTGAATACTTTGACACCTGTATTATTTTTTTCAAATAAAGGGATTGTTTACAAATTAAAAACTTGGAAGATTCCAGAAGGTTCAAATCAATCAAAGGGTAAGTCTTTGCATAACTTGCTACCTATAGATAATCAAAGTTATGTGTCATCTATTATGCCTTTGCCAGAAAATGAAAATGAATGGTCTGATCTAAATATAGTTTTTATTACAAAATTAGGAAAAATAAGAAAAAATAATTTAGAAGATTTTAAGAATATTCAATCTAATGGAAAAATTGCTATGAAGCTAGACAAGGACGATGAAATAGTTTCCGTAAAATTACTTAAAGCAAATGAAGATGTAATGATTAATTCTTATCTTGGTAAAAGCTTAAGAGTTAATAGTAAAAAAATTAGATTATTCAAAGGTAGAAGTTCAAAAGGAGTAAAAGGAATGAACTTGAAAAACAATGATCGTGTAATTTCTTTATCTATTTTAAATCCAAACATTATCTCTTCTGATAAGGATGAAATGAAATCTAAAGAAGAGTTTATCTTAACAATAACTGAAAACGGCTATGGCAAAAGGTCATCAGCATACGAGTTTAGAGAAACAGGCCGTGGCGGACAGGGTATTATAAATATTTCAACAACTGAAAGAAATGGAAATGTTGCTGCTTCTTTTCCAATTAAGTCTGATGATGATATCATGTTAGTAACCAGCAAAGGTCAAATGATAAGAGTTAAAGTAAATGAAATAAGAGTAGCGGGTAGAAATACTCAAGGGGTAAGAATATTCAAAACATCTTCGGATGAAAAAGTTGTAACTGCAGTAAGATTAGCTGATAATAATGAGTAAAAAAATTGCACTTTACCCCGGAACATTTGATCCAATAACTTTTGGTCATCTAGATATTATTAAAAGAGCTACAAAAATTGTCGATGAGTTGCATGTTGCTATAGCTACTAATAATGAAAAAAAATGTCTTTTTAATTTAAAAGAACGAATTGATATAGTTAAGAAAACTATTAATGCACTCCCTAAAAATATAAAAAATAAAATTAAAGTTACTAGTTTTAATATGCTAACAGTAAATTATTGTAAAAAAATTAACGCATCTATTATAATCAGGGGATTAAGAGTCGTTGCAGATTTTGAATATGAATTTCAATTGTCAGGCATGAATAACAAGCTAGATAAAAACATCCAAACTATATTTTTAACAGCAGATATAGAAAATCAAGCTATTTCATCAAGAATGGTTAAGGAAATTGCCTCACTAAATGGCAATGTTGCTAAATTTGCTCCGAGACCAGCATTAATATATTTAAAAAAGAAATATAAATAATGAATTTAAATAAAAAAATTTTATTAGTTTTTTTTTTATTATTATTCACAACAAAAGGAGAGTCAGTGGAAAATCCAAAAATAACGTTAAAGCTTAAATACGGAGAAGTAAAAATTGAATTATTCAAAGATATAGCACCAAATCACGTAGAGAGAATTTTAGAATTAAGCAAAAAGGGTAAGTATGATGGTGTTGCATTTCATCGAGTTATAGATGGTTTTATGGCTCAAACTGGTGATGTACAACACGGTAATACAAAAGATAATTTTAATCCTGCCATGGTAGGTACAGGTGGATCTGATTTGCCCGATTTAAAGGCAGAGTTTAATGATGTTCCACATGAACGCGGGATTCTGTCTATGGCAAGATCACAAAATCCAGATAGCGCAAATAGTCAATTTTTTATTTGTTTTGATACACATCCACACTTGGATAGACAGTATACTGTTTTTGGCAAAGTAACTTCGGGTATGGAATTTGTTGATCAAATCAAAAAAGGTGCACCTGGCTCTGGTTCTGTTGATAATCCAGATATTATTGAAAAAATAACAATTGAAAATTAAATGCCAGCGACGTTTTCATTATTAAATGAAGACAGCGGTGCAAGACTTGGTAGGATTGAAACCAGAAGAGGCTCAATAGATACTCCAGCCTTTATGCCTGTTGGTACAGCCGCAACTGTTAAAGCTTTAACTGTTGATCAGGTTAATCAAACAGGGTCACAAATTATACTATGCAACACTTATCATCTTTATCTTAGACCAGGTACTGACCGGATTGAAAGATTTGGAGGTTTGCATGGTTTTATGAATTTTGAAAAACCTATTCTTACTGATTCAGGTGGTTTTCAAGTTATGTCACTATCAAAAAATACAAAAATAAGTGAAGATGGAGTAACATTTAACTCTCACATTGATGGTAAAAAAATATTTTTGTCTCCAGAAACAAGTATAGATATTCAAAAAAAATTAAATTCTGACATCGTTATGGTTTTTGATGAATGTCCTGAGTATTCGAAAGATAAAAGTATAATTAAAAACTCAATGGATTTGTCTATGAGGTGGGCAAAAAGGTCTAAGATTGAATTTGGAAATAATGATGAAAAAATGCTTTTTGGTATTGTTCAAGGTGGAATATTTAATGATCTTAGAAGAGAAAGTCTAAATAGATTAATCGACATAGGTTTTGACGGTTATGCCCTTGGTGGACTTGCAGTAGGGGAGTCTCAAATAGAAATGTTCGAAACAGTTGAGGAAATATCTCCACTAATGGATAAATATAAACCCAGATATGTCATGGGAACTGGAACTCCAAGCGACTTATTAGGTGCTGTTAAAAGAGGAATTGATATGTTCGACTGTGTTCTACCTTCACGGACTGGAAGAACCGGTTTAGCTTTTACATGGGAAGGAAAATTAAATTTAAGAAATGCAAAATATACCAAAGATGACGCTCCCCTGGATATCAATGTTGATTGCCCAGCATCAAAACTATATTCACGAAATTATTTGAATCACTTGATAAATTGTAATGAAATTTTGGCATCTACGCTGATTACTTGGCATAATATTGCTTTCTATCAAGATCTTATGAAAAAAATTAGAATTTCCATAGAAAATGGTAATTTTGAAGATTTTTACAATCAACAAATTGAAAAATTAAGTTATTAAAAATGCTTGAAATATATAGGTTTTTTTAATACATGAAGTTAATGTTTTCATAACATGTGGGCCCTTAGCTCAGTTGGTAGAGCAATTCCCTTTTAAGGAATGGGTCGCAAGTTCGAATCTTGCAGGGCTCACCACGTAAAAGCATGTTTTATTTTTTAAATTGTTTTAAGTGTAAATCTTCTGTGAAAGTTTCAATTAACGATTATAGATCAAAAAAAAGAGTTTATTGTTCTAATTGTTTGAATGAGACCTTTAAAAAAATAAAAAAAAATTAGATATTTTTAATTTTTGGAAACTGACTTCTTATTTGTGGTATCCAATTTCTTATTTGTCTAATTCTATTCGTTGGAGAAGGGTGTGTACTTAAAAACTGAGGAACTTCAGAGCCCATTTCTTTTTTCATACGCTTCCAAAGCTCTGCACCCTCATAAAGATTATATCCCGTAAGAGATGCAAATGCTAAACCAAGGTAATCAGCTTCACTTTCTTGACTTCTTGTAAAAGGATTAAAAACACCAACTTGCAAAATGTCTACACCAGTATTTTGGCCAACAGTATTTCTTGTTCTGCTTATTGCACCACCAGTAAATATATCTATTACTGCGGTACCCAAATTTAAAGCCATTGCTGCGCTTGCTCTTTCAACAGAATGCTTAGCAACAGCATGTGCAATCTCGTGACCCATAACATTTGCCAAGCCATCTTCATTTTTAGTTACTTTTAATATTCCCGTATAAACAGCAATTTTTCCTCCAGGCATGCACCAGGCATTTAATGTTTTGTCATCATCTACTAATATATACTCCCATTTAAAATTCTTTGTTGGATCTTTTAGATTTTTACTATTAAAATAAAAAGCAATTGCTTTCTCCATTTTTTCACCAATTCTTTTAATCATATTAAGCGTTTTTATATCTTTGCTCATTTTAGCTTTCTTTTTAAATTGATTATAAGCTTTTATTGCATTTGCATTTATTGTTGCTTCAGGAATAATTTTTAATTGTTTTCTATTTGTAATAGGTGCAGACGTACATGAAGGTAGCAATACGGAGCAACATCCGCACCCTAAATAAGTAATAAATTCTCTTCTTTTCATTAACTGTATTATATTATATTATTTAATTATGAATCTAAATAATAAAGTTTTAATAGTAATTTTAGTGCTAATTTTGACATTTATAGTTTATTCAGCCGGTCATAGCATATAAAATAATGTCAAAAGATACTGAGATAAAAAAAATATCATTTTTAGCTAAAATTAGAAATTATTTTTTAGCTGGAATTGTCGTTTTAATACCAATAGGCATTACAATTTATTTTTCAATATTTGTAGAAAGGGCATTTTCAAATTTATTACCAAAGTATTTAAATCCTAATAATTTTCTTCCTTTTGATATTCCTGGTTTAGAAATATTAATAACATTCTGCATTATAACATTTATTGGAATGTTATCAGTTACATTCGTTGGTAGATATTTTATAAACTTAAATACCAAGTTGTTTAATAGAATCCCTGTCTTAAAAACAATTTTTAATGGCTTAACTCAGTTAACCAAAAGTTTTGCATCAGATGACACTAATAATAAGAAAAAAATGGTTTTAATTGAGTATCCAAGGAAGGGTATTTATTCTCTTGGCTTTGCAACCAGTGTTAATTCAGGTGAAGTTACTGATAAAGTAGGGGAGAAAATGATTAATATTTTTGTTCCCACAACACCAAACCCCACAAGTGGTTTTTTATTAGTGGTTCCTGAAAAAGACGTAACGTATTTAGATATGTCTTTTGAGGTAGCTTCTAAGTTCATAATGTCAGCGGGCTCAATTAAGTCCTAATTATTGAGAATTTTGCTATTCTAGGCTGCTCAAGAGGAACAGAGATGGCTAAATCGCTATACTCTCTTGAGCATAGTTATTTTTTATGTTTTTTAGCTATTTTGTCTATAATTATTATGTTTACTATTAATTAAATAAATAAATTAATTATATGATATATAACCTG
>NZ_JBNAIW010000011.1:0-41255 GCF_052047895.1 Candidatus Pelagibacter sp. HIMB1517 | reverse complement strand
CTTATTAACATTCAAAATGTTAGAATTTTTTTTTGGTAATATAATAATGGTTTTGTCTTTGAATTAATCAATATTTTTTTTACCTTTAAAAATATGGTAAAATGATCACCAGCTTTAATTTCTTTGAATTTATTACATTGAAGAGAAAAAACAGAATTATCTATAATTTTTTTATATTCCAAACTTGATATTTCATCATTTTGAAATGCCATTTTATTAACTAATTTCTTTTGATTTTTACTTAATAATACAACAGTTTGTTTCTTTGAACTCTTAAAATTTTTAAACTTACTTGATTTAATATCTAAGCTCCACAAAACCATGAGGGGTTTTAATGAAACTGAAGAAAATGAATTAATTATAATGCCATTATAATTATTTTTTATATTCTTACTTAGTACACAGGCAATACCGGTTGGATACTTTGAAAGAGCAGCTTTAAATTTTTCAATCATATACTTATAATAATATTCTTTTTAAGAATTAAATTTATAATATCCAGTAAAACCTTTGTTTAGTGAAATTTCTTTTTTTAATTTAATAACTCTACCAGATTTTCCTCTTTTTGATAAAAAAGATTTCAAATTACCTAATTCAATTTTTTTTGAATCAATATCAATTAATGAAAGATTATCATCTATAGAGCAAAAATTATTTAATTTGAAACCCTTTGCTTTAAATAAAGTAACACCTGATCCTTTTTGTAGATAAGGGACTTCATTAAGTTCAAATATTATTAATTTATATTTTAAATTATCTTTTAAGAATAATGCTATAAACTTATCTTTTTCTTTATTTATTAAACATGATCCGAAAAACTGGTCATTTTTTTTAATATTAAATATTTTTTTTCCAGATTTTTTATTCGTAAATAAATCTTCTGATTTTACCAAAAAACCATACCCATTTTGTGATGATAAAATAATTTGTTGCTTTTCTTTATAAACAAATAAATCAACAATTTTTTCTTCGTCTTTTAATTTTAAATATGATGAAATTAAAAATCCCTTTGTTGACCCAAATTTTAAATTAGAACAATTTAAAATATAAGATTTGCCAATATTAGATAATAAACAAATCTGATCTGAAGTTTTGCAATTAATAATTAGATTAATGTCATCAATATTTTTTTCACTTCTTTTATAAGTACCTTTTTTAGATTTTAAAAATTTTTCATTAATAAGCGAAACATTTATATTTTCGATAACTTCAAGTTTTGACTCTAATTCATCATCTGTAAATTGAACAAATTTTTCAAGGATAGATCGTCTTGGTCCATAAACAGAATTATCTCCAAATTCATTTATAACCACTGTATACTCATTGTTAATTTCTTTCCTTTGAAGTGTTTTTGAATTTAAAATTTTAGATAATCTTTTCTTTTCTAACTCTAGATTTTTAAACTCTTTTTTAATATCTAGTTCTTCAATTTTTTTTAAATTTCGAAGCCTCATCTCTAAAATTGAGTCAACCTGTATTAAAGTAAATTTATATTTTTTTATTAATTCTTTCTTTGGATCTTTAGAGTTCCTTATAATTTTTATTATTTGATTTAAGTTTTTATATACAATTATAAAACCTTTTAAAATTTCTAATCTTCTTTTAATTTTTTTAAGCTGAAAATTAATTTTATTATTTAAAATAATATATCTATGCTTAAGTAATGATTTTAAAATTTCCTTTAAATTCATTACTTTTGGTTCATTTTTTTCGTTAAGAACATTCATATTTAAAAAAATTTTGTTTTTAAGTTCTGACTGTTCAAAAAGCGAGTTCATTAAATCTTCAGGTTTCACATTTCTGTTCTTAGGCCTCAAGACAATTCTTATTTTCTCATCAGATTCATCAGAAACATGATCTAACAATTTATTTTTCTTATTAATTATAATTCCAGCTAATTTTTCAATTAATTTTGATTTATTAACTGAGTAAGGAATTTCAGTAACCGCAATTTGATATAATCCCCTTCCAAGATCTTCTACTTTGTATTTTGATTTTATTTCAAAAAAACCACGGCCAGTATTATAAGCCTTGAAAATTTCCTTTTTATCTTCGTTTAGTATACCGCCAGTTGGAAAATCTGGTCCTTTGATAAATTTAAGCAAATCCTTTACAGAACAATTTGGATTATCATTTAAGTGAATTATTGCTTCGCATATTTCTTGTACATTATGTGGTGGTATTGAGGTTGCCATTCCTACGGCAATACCTGAAGATCCGTTTGCTAAAATATTTGGGAATTGTGATGGTAATATTTCAGGTTCATCTAGTTCTCCATCATATGTTTTCTTAAAATTAACAGTCTCCTCTTCAATATCTGCGAGTAAATATTCTGACGTTTTAGTTAATTTAGTTTCCGTATATCTCATGGCAGCTGCATTATCACCGTCAATATTTCCAAAATTACCTTGACCATTTACTAATGGATAATGTGTAGAAAAATCTTGGGCCAATCTCACTAAAGCATCGTAGACAGATTGATCTCCATGAGGGTGAAATTTACCAATCACATCACCCACTACTCTTGCGGACTTTTTAAATTGAGATTTTGGACTCAAGTTTAGTAAATACATTGCATATATTAATCTCCTATGTACTGGCTTCAAACCATCTCTAACATCGGGCAATGCACGTTGCGTAATTGTAGATAATGCATACGCAAGATATTTTTTAGCAAATTGGTTTTGCAATTCATCTTTTGCAATATTTTTACTCATTTAAATAATTTAGAATCTTTGGTCTATTTTTAAAATTTGTTATATTAATTACATCAACTAATCTATTAGATATTGTTTCACTATTTAAATTAAAAATTGCTTTTAAATCCTCAATAGTAAAGTCTAAACTACTACCATTTAAAATACTTTTTATTACTGGGTTAAAACCCTCTTCATTTATATCTACTCCATAGCCAATGTTTTTTAAGAAATTAAACTCCCATATTAAATATGACTTTAAGCTATCACCCTCTAAAGACTTAATTAATTGATCATACTCATCAAAGCATTCAGTATATTTTTGCTGCTCTGGCATAATTTTTGAAATAACCTCAATTGAAATGATTAATAAATTTAGTTTTTTCAAATCATTAAAAAATTTTATTGATATATTTTCCATCAACTCTATAGAGAAATAACCTAGAGCATCTTCATTTTTAGAATTAAAATTCAATTTTATTTTATTACCAATTTGTAAATCTGGCTTTTTCTTTTTCGATGAACTACCGTAAACAACACCAGTAACGCAACCATGCTCTCTTGAGAAAACTTTGACTAAAGAAGAATTTTCTTTAGTAGCTGATACTGAAAGTAAATATCCAATGTCGCTCCATCGCATTTATTTAACTTTTGACAATTTCAATTTTAAAAAAAGGTTTACTTTTTTTTTCAAAATTTTTTCCAGTTGAGACCTTGAGTAAATACCAATTTTTTTAATCATTTGACCATTTTTTCCTAAAATAATTTTTTTATGTACTTCTGTTTTTACTATTATAGTTTGATTCACAGTTAAATATTTTCCCTTTTTAATACTATCAGTGACAATTAAAGATTTATATGGAATTTCCTTATGAATATAAAATAAAAGCGCTTCTCTTGTGATCTCTGAAAAAAACTTTTCCTTTGAAATGCGCTTTGTAAATTTTGTTGTTTCTTTTAATGATTTCTTTTCGATATAGTTAAGTATTTTTTCAATATTCTTTTTTTTTAATGCAGAAATATAAAAAATTTCATCAAACCTATTAATAAAATCTAAAGTTTTTATTTTCTCTAAAATTTCATCATTATCAACTTTATCTATTTTATTAAAAACTAGAATTTTATTTTTAATTTTTTCTAAATTATTTTTTATTTTATCAAGATGTCTAAATTTATTATTAATATCCAGTAAAAATATGACTATATCGGCTCTTTCCAAGCCTTGAATTGCTTCTCTTAAATAATTGTCATTAATGTTATCTTTGTAGAAACCGGGAGTATCAATGAAAATCATTTGTGTATTTTTATAATTAATTGAAAACTCAATGTTAAAATTGGTTGTTTGTATTTTTTTTGAAACAATTGAAACTTTTTTATTGGCAAAACAGTTTAATAATGTTGATTTACCAGAATTAGTAGGACCTGATAAAGCAATGTAAGAAGTTTTCATTATTTGATTTTTAAATACTCAATAAGTTTCTTTGCAGCATTTGTTTCAGCATTTTTTTTAGAAGTTCCAGTTGCTACAAAACTCTTTGATTGCTCAATAGAAACAGACACTTTAAAATTTGGTATGTGAGAAGGGCCCGAATTAGAAATATATTTGTATACAGGAAGTTTCTTGTAAAGTTTCAAAGAATACTCTTGAAGTTTGGTTTTTGGATCAATAAAAACTTGAGAGGTATTTTTTAAATTTTCTTTCCATATCTTTAATATAAATTTTTTTGTTTGCTCAAATCCCTTATCCATAAAAACAGCACCAATAATAGATTCGCACAAATCACCTAATATTTTTTTGTTACCTGCTTTGTTTTGTTTTTGAGCCTTACTGAGGCTTAAAAATCTATCGATTTCTAAAGAGGAAATAATTTTGGAACAAGTTTCTTTATTTACTAATGATGCTAATTTTTTATCTAACACACCCTCAGAGTCTTTGGGGTAATTATCATTTAAATAACTTGCTATAACAAGGCCTAAAACTCTGTCCCCTAGGAATTCAAGTCTTTCATTATTATTATTTATATTAACTGTTTTACTTTTATGGGTAAAAGCTTGTTCAATTAAAGATTTGTTATTAAATTTTATTTCTAAAATTTTCTCTACTTGCGCAAGGTCATTTTTTTTCATTAAATTATTTTTTTTAATATTCTGTTGAAGCGTATTGAGTTATGCCACCTCCAAAATGTAAAAAAATTTCCAATTCTTTGATCATTTGAAAAAAATAAAAATCTCGCTTTGCCAACTAAATTTTCTTTATTTACATACCCAACACTCATTAAAAATCTACTATCTTTTGAGCAGTCTCTATTGTCTCCCAAAAAGAAAAAATGATCTTTGGGTACCGTGTAAGAATCTGTATCTGTCATAGAGTCATTTGTAAAATACGCAATTTGATATTCACTGTCTTCAGTAATTTTTTCTTTATATATATTTACTTCAATTTTTTCTTGACCGCATAAAACTGTATCTTTTTTAACAAATTCTTTCTCTATTTTTTTTTTATTTAAATAAAGGTCACCATTAACAAATTGAATAGTATCACCTGGTTTGCCAATTAACCTTTTGATATAGTCTGTTCTATTGTCGGCTGGGGTTTTGAACACAATGACATCACCCCTATCTGGCTCAGTATATAAAACTCTTTCAGATAAAAGTTTTATGCTAAATGGAAATGAGTGTCTGCTATAACCATAAGAATATTTTGTGACAAATAGACGATCACCTATTAATAAAGTATTCTCCATAGATGATGATGGAATGAAAAATGGTTGAATTAAAAGGGACCTTATTATTACAGCCAATATCAATGCAATTATTAATGTTTTGACATTTTCTATAATTTTTTTTTTCATGAATTATTTATTTCGATATAATAACTGTTGCCAAAGCAAAAGGATAATCATCAGAAATAGATATAAAAAATTTAGCTTTACTTACTTTTAATTTTTTTAAGACTCTTTTTTGAGCCTTTTTATCTATTTTAATGTCAGGTGCCCCACTAGGTTTATTGAAAATTATAATTTCATTAAAATTTATTACACCGCCAATACCAGTACCTAATGCCTTAGAAAACGCTTCTTTTGCTGCAAATTTTTTAGATAAAAAATTAGCTGTTATTTTTTTTTGTTTTTTTTCCTCGAAATGAAGAATTTTATCTATGAATTTTTTCTTATCTTTTAATAAGATTTTTTCTATTCTTTTAATATTTACGATATCAGTGCCCAGGCCTAATAAAGTCATTACTTAACTAATATATTTTTAAATTTTTTTACAACTTTTGAAAAACCGTCAAACAAACTTTCACCAATAATAAAGTGACCAATATTATATTCGTTAATATTTTTAATTTTTTTTAAATAAGCAGCTGAGTCATAGGTTAAACCATGGCCAACATTAAATTTCATGTGTGTATTTTGGCATTCAATTTGACATTGTTTTATTTTGTTGAATTCAATATTAACTTTATTTTTATTTTTATTTTTTAAAGAAGATGCAAAAGCACCAGTATGAATTTCAACAGCATTTGCTCCTAATATGTGTGATCTTTTTACGTCTTTTAAATTAGGATTAATAAACAATGATACTTCAATTTTTTTATTCTTAAGTTTTTGAATAATATTTTTTAAGTTTTTTTGGTTTAGGTTCAAACCACCTTCTGTTGTTATTTCTTGTCTTTTTTCGGGAACTATACAAACATATTTTGGTTTTAATTTTAACGCAAAGCGCAACATATCTTCGGTTGGAGCCATTTCTAAATTAATCGGTTTATTTATTTTTTTTTTTAAAATTAAAGCATCTGTTTTCTTAATATGTCTTTGGTCCTCTCTCACATGTATTGTGATTGAATCCGCTCCGCTTTTAATTACCTCTTTAGCTGCACTTATAATATCTGGATGACCTTCGCCTCTTGCATTTCTTAAAGTAGCAACATGATCAATATTTACACCTAATTTAGCTTTCATATTACTAAATTTTTCTACTACCTGGTTTTACGGCTTCGATTTTTTTTAAGTGTTCTGGTAAATTATCTTTGGAGTAAGTTGGTATATTGAAACTAATTTGCGATATGATTTTATTAATCTCAGAATTACCGCCAGATCGATCTATAATACAAGCATATCCAACAATTTTTGAACCTAAGTTTTCAAGACATTTTGCGCATTCTATGCTTGATTTGCCAGTAGTAATGACATCTTCAAGAATTAAGATTTTTTTATTTTTGCAATCAAAACCCCTTCTTAAATTAAATATATTATCTACTCTCTCTACAAATATATTTGGAACATTCAAAAACTTTGATACCTGGTATCCAACTAATATTCCACCAATAGCTGGTGATGCTACTAAATCAAAATCAATTTTTTCATTCTTGATTTTTTCTGCTAAAGACTCACATACTTTCTCGGCTAAGTCTGCATGCATCATTAATTGAGCGCATTGTAAATATTTTTCACTCCTTAAACCTGATGATAAAATGAAATGACCTTCTAATAATGAATTTGTTTTTTTTAAAATATCAATAGTTTGTTCTTCATTTAACATTAATCTGATTTTCTATGTCTAATTATTTTAAAATTAATTGATCTGACTTTTAATTCAGATATTAAATTTGTAAAATCTTTTAAATTTTTAATTTCAATATCAAATATAAAACTCAGGAAATCCTCTTTTTTATCAACTAATTCAACATTAAAGATATTGCATTTATGTTTACCTATTAAAGTGCATATCTCTCCTAACGTTCCAGCTTTATGGCTTAATAGAACCCAAATACTTGATTTATGAATTTTGCTTTCATTTTGTACTGGCAGTTTATCATGCCAATATCTTCTAATTGCACTTCTGGCCTTCCCCGTTTTTGCGTAAGATAGCCAATGATATGAGGGTGATTTTTTTGTTGAACTTAAAATTTCAACCAAGTCACCATTTCTTAAATGTGTTTGAAGTGGCGAATGTTTTCCGTTTATCTTACATCCAGTACAAGTGTCGCCTAAATCAGTATGAACAGCATACGCAAAATCTATAGGTGTTGCTCTTTTAGGTAATCTAATTACTGCACCGTTAGGGGTAAAACAAAAAACTTGGTCAGCATATAATTGCAGCTTGGTATATTCGTAATAATGCTCTGGATTTTCGCCTGACTCTAAAAATTCAACAAGATCACTTAACCAAGAGTATTCATAGCTATTTTTTTTATCTATATTTTCATTTTTTTTATAAAGCCAATGAGCGGCAACACCTCTTTCGGCATAATCATTCATTTGCTGTGTTCTTATTTGAATTTCAACCCTTTGTTTTTTTGGTCCAATAATAGTTGTGTGTATCGACTGGTATCTATTAGATTTTGGTGTTGAAATATAATCTTTAAACCTGCCTGGAACCGCACTCCATTTACTATGAAATACACCTAAACAACTATAACAATCTGCATTATTTTTAGTTATAATTCTAAAACCAATTAAATCTGTTATTTGCTCAAGAGAAATTCTTTTTTCGTTTACTTTTCTCCATATTGAAAAGGGAGTTTTTTCTCTACCAATTACTTCAGCATCAATATTATTTTGATCTAAAATTTGTTCAATTTCCTTTAAAACCTCGTTAAATATTTTTTTTCTACCCGGGGATATTTCTTTTACTCTATTTACGATTAATGATCTTGCCTCATCATTTAATATTGCAAATGATCTATCTTCAAGCTCATCTCTAACTTTATGCATACCCATTCTTTCGGCCAATGGCGCATAAATTTCCATTGTCTCTTTTGCAATTCTTTCTCTTTTTTCTTTTTTATCGATTGATGTGATTGTTCTAATATTGTGCAACCTATCAGCAAGTTTAACTAATAAAACTCTAATGTCTTTGGATGTAGCTAAAATTAATTTTCTAAAATTTTCACCAGCCGTTAAAGTTTTCTTTTCGACTTCAAGTTTTGAAATTTTTGTTACACCATCTACAAGATCCGCAATCTCTTCGCCAAAATTATTTTTAACTTCATCATAAGTTGCCTTTGTGTCTTCAATTGTATCATGCAATAAAGCAGTAGTAATAGTGGGGCCATCAAGCTTAAGTTCTGCTAAAATATTGGCAACTGCTACTGGGTGACTGATATAAGGATCGCCAGAATGTCTTTTTTGTGTCTTATGTAATTCTGATGCATATTTATATGCATTAATGATTACATTTTCATCAACGTAATTATTATAAGACTTAATTTTTTTAATTAACTGAAGTTCATCTGACATAATAAAATTATAACAATTTATAATATTTTTTTAATAGATTTTAATTCATTTGGATCAAATTCTTTAACAAATTCATCAATAGTTTTTAAAAAAACAGGATGTTTCCAACTTTTATCAAGATCTCTAATGGGTAAAAAAACAAAAGGTCTTTTATGTAAATTTGGGTGAGGAATATTTAAGTTATCATCATTAATAATTAAATCGTCAAAACATATAATATCTATATCTAATGTTCTTGGAGAGTTTTTTTCTTTTCTTTCTCTACCAAATCTTTTCTCAATCTTTAAAATATTCAATAATAAATCATGAGGTGAAAGATTAGTATCAATGGAAACTGCTGAATTACAAAACAATGGATCAGATTTATTTGGGTAAGCCTCTGATTGATAAAAAAAAGATTTTTTTAAAATATTAATATTAAATTGACTTAGTGTTTTGTAAGCAGACTCAATATTTTCTTTTGTGGAATTATTTTTAAAAGGAAGATTTGATCCAAAGGCTAAAATTTTCATTAACTTGATTTTCTAAAAACTCTTGATTTTTCTCTATTCCAATCTCTTTGTTTTTTTGTCTGTCTTTTGTCATGTAATTTTTTACCCTTTGCAATTGCAATGTTAACTTTGGCAATACCTTTGGAATTAAAATAAATTTTTGTTGGCACCACAGTAAAACCATCTCTGTTAATTTTTCCAATAATTTTATTAATCTCTTTTTTATTTAATAAAAGTTTTCTTAATCTTCTCGGGTCGTGGTTATTATAACTACTTTGCTTGTATTCAGGTATGTAAGCATTGTGCAAATAAATTTCACCCTCACTGTCCAAAGCATATGCATCTGCTATATTTCCTTTTCCTGCTCTTAATGATTTTACTTCTGAGCCTAATAATTCAATGCCCGCTTCTAAAGTATCTTCAAAAAAATAATTAAAATTTGCTTTACGATTCTGAGCAACAATGTTGCTAGATACGTTTTTTTTATTCATTAAATTAAATCTAGTTTTTTTAAAACTGCTTTAATTTTTTCTTTAGAAGAGTTTTCAGCAGTGACAAGAGGTAATCTAACATCTTCTGACATCATGCCCATTAAACTTAGACTATATTTTGCTGGAACAGGATTGCTTTCAACAAACATTACATCATGCATAGGTAGCAATTTTTCAAATAAAGTCTTTGCGTCATCAAAATTACCTGCGTTACATAATTTGTGAAAATCTGAACACATTTTTGGCGCTACATTTGCCGACACTGAAATACATCCAACACCACCAAGTTTATTAAACTCAAGTGTATTCTCATCGTTTCCAGACAACATAATAAATTCATTACCCATTTTATTTTTTTGTTGAGTAACTCTATCTAAATCACCTGTGGCATCTTTTACACCAACAATATTTTTTAATTCATAAAGTCGAGCCATTGTATCAACGCTCATATCAACTACAGACCTTCCGGGAATATTATAAATAATTATTGGAATGCCACAGCTATCATTAATTTTTTTATAATGTTGATACAAACCTTCTTGAGTAGGTTTATTATAGTAAGGAGTAACTATAAGTGCTGCATCTGCCTTTGCTTGCTCGGCAAACTTAGTCATTTCTACAGCTTCATCTGTGGAGTTAGAACCAGTTCCTGCAATTACTGGTATTTTGCCGCCAGAGGACTTAACTGCTATTTCTATTAAGCGTCTGTGTTCGTCATGACTAATTGTTGGCGACTCACCAGTTGTACCACATGGTACTATACCATTAGTTCCATTGGAAATTTGAAAATCAATAAACTTTTCGTAAGCATTTTCGTCTAATTTATTGCCTTTAAATGGGGTAACTAAAGCTGTTATAGATCCTTTAAACATAGTTATAAAATATAAGAATTTATATATAGATTTATTACATGATTAAAAGAAAAACTATACTAAAAATAGTACTTTGCTTATCTGTATTTTTTTTTATTCATGATAACTCATTTGCAAGATTAATTAAACCTCAACCAAAACCTAATGAATTTAAAACTAATACTTCAAAAACTAAAAATGAAATAAGAGAAACAAAAAAGAAAAAAGAAGTTAAAAATATTTTTGAAAAAAAAGTAACTCCAAAAAAAATTGTTCCTAAAAAAATAGAGAAAACCGTTTCAAAAAAAACTAATAAAAAACAACTTCCTAAAATAAAAAAAAGAGAGATTAAAAAAGATAAAGAAGAAAACTTCAGTGTAACTAATAATATTCTACCTTTAAAAAAACCTGATGATCTAGGTGTAAACAAAAAGAATTCTAAAATACTTTCTCAAAAAGATTTTTTGATAGCTCAAAAAACATTTGCTCAAATTAAAAGAAAAAGATGGAACTCTGCACAAAAACAAGTTTCAAAATCAAAAAATCCACTTTTAAGAAAATTGGTGAATTGGATGTATTTAAAGGAACCAAGAAATCGTGCAACATTTCAAGATTATTCTGATTTTATAAAAAACAACCCAGATTGGCCAAGAATTAATAGATTAAGGTATTTGGCAGAACATAAAATTAACTTTAAAGAAATTAAAGCTAAAGAAGTAATAAAATTTTTTGCTGACCAGGAACCATTAAGTGGTTTTGGAAAAATTAAATTAGGCGAGGCTTTCTTAATACAAGGAGAAACAAATAGAGCTCATCAACTTATTGCTGATGGTTTTAAAAATGCAAATTTAAGTAGGGACGATCATAGATATCTTAATAAAAAATTTAAAAATTTGTTAACTAAAAATGATTACATTATTAGAGCTGAGTATTTAGCTTGGGAACAAGATTTTTATGAATTAAGAAGAACATTAAGATACTTACCAAAAGGATATAAAGAACTTTATTTTGCAAGATTTGCACTTATGACTAGATCCTACGGTGTTGATAGTGCAATTGCAAAAGTTCCACCTCAATTTAAAAATAATATTGGCTTACAATATGACAGGGCAAAATGGAGAAGGAAAAGAGGAAGGTATAATAGCGCTTTAGAAATCATAAACTCTCTACCCAATGACCCAAAACGCTTAGTCAAACCTGATCTGTGGTTTAAGGAAAAGTTTATTATAGCAAGAAGACATATAAATAAAAAAAAATATCAAGAAGCTTATGATTTGTTAATTAATCATGGTGTTTTAGAAAGTAGCTTGCTAGCAGAAGCAGAGTGGCATGCAGGTTGGTTAGCTCTAAGATTTTTAAATAACCCTAAAGCTGCAGTCGAACATTTTAAAATAATGCATGATGGTGTTAACTATCCAATAAGCAAATCTAGAGGGGCCTACTGGTTGGGAGAAGCTTATGAAAAACTTGGAGAAAATCAAAGAGCAAAACAATGGTACGCATCAGCGTCTAAATTTAATACAACATTTTATGGTCAACTTGCAGCTGCAAAAATTGAAAAAGAAAAATTTAAAGTAAAAAACAATTTCACATTTTCAAAAGATGAATTTAATAAATTTTTAAAACAAGAGCTTCCAAAAGCTGTGATCCTTCTAGATGAGCTAGATGAATCTCAAAAAGCTAAAGATATAATACGACATCTTGGTTCTGAAGAAAGAACTATTAAAGAGCAAGTTTATGCTGGTTTATTGTCACAAGAAATAAATAGATTAGACTTTGCTATTCAAATCGCAAAACAAGCATCTTATGAAAACAAAAATCTTTTAGAGTTAAATTACCCTATTATCGAAACACCCAAAGTTGTTGCGAAAAAAAATATACTGGATCAATCAATAATTTTAGCACTTATCAGGCAAGAAAGTGAATTTGATGGAAGAGCTAATAGCTGGGTTGGCGCAAAAGGATTGATGCAAATTATGCCTGCAACTGGAAGATTGGTAGCTAAGCAAGCAGGTTTGAGGTACTCAAGATCTAAACTTATTGAAGATGAATATTTTAATTTACAAATTGGATCATTTTATATCACTAATTTAACATCAAATTTAGATGGAGCTTTATATATGGCATTTGCAGCATACAACGCCGGTCCGCATCGTGTAAAAAGATGGATAAAAAGATTTGGTGATCCAAGAAAAGGAAAAATCAGCCCAATAGATTGGATTGAATTGATACCCTTCTCAGAAACGAGAAACTATGTACAAAGAGTTGTAGAGAATATTCAAGTTTACAAATACGTAATTAATAAAAAAACAGTAACTAACGATATTGAAAAAATTCTATTTTGAAAAATAATCTTTAAAGGCGTAAGAAATTACTGCAAAAATTGTAATATAATTTAAATAAGATATGTAAAAAGATCCAACATCAAACAAAGGTTTGATAATTTGGTATAGGTCTTTGTAACTTGTCATAAATGATAATTGTAGCGTCAAGTAAATCATTGAAGGTACTAAAAAAATTATTGTAACAATAGTTAATAATAAAAATAATTTTGACCCAATTGAATTTAGTTCTTTAAAATCATACTTAAAATTAATACCAAGAGCTAGTTTTGGTAAAATAAATATTAGTTTTAAAGATAAAATAGTTGTAAAAATCCATAATATTAGCAGACCAGAGGCGTGGTCACTTTTAATAGCTAAAACATTTTTCAACACAAAATGTATTAATAAAGGTGATAAGGCTATAATTGTTAAAGCTAAAAAATTAAAAAAATACTTAATACTCCTTGGTGATAAAAATTCTTTTAAAAATACTGTCTTAGACTTATTTAAAATTTCTTCATGAACACAAACACCTATTGCGCTTGAAATTATCATTGTAAAAATAAAGAAAAATAAAATAGTAAAATTAGTAGCAATCTCATTAGAGATTAAATAATTTAATATATTAAAGGCTATGGTAATGAAAATGACCGCGGGCAAGCCTTCTTTTAATCTTTTGTCAAAATTTGTAATTAAAAATTGAAAAGAGTTAGCTAACGTTTTTCCAATCGAGATATCTTTTTTCATATTTGTGGCGGACAGGGAGGGATTCGAACCCTCGTTACGATGTTACTCGTAAGGCTAGTTAGCAACCAGCTGGTTTCAACCACTCACCCACCTGTCCTTGAATGTTTTCTAATCTTTTATAATATTTTTTTCAATTAAAAAGGTTTAACTACTACTAGAATTACAATTAAAATTAAAAGTACAGTTGGAACTTCATTAATATATCGAAAATATTTAGAAGAATATTTTGATGGTTCGTTGATTAATTTCTTTCTAATAACTCCTAAATACATATGAAATGCAGACAAAATTACAACTAAGGTAATTTTAGCATGCAACCACCCCGCTGAACCAGCATAATGGATTAATGCAACTCCAAAAATCCAAGTCGCAATCATCGCTGGGTTCATGATAAATTTAAGCAATTTATATTCCATTGTTTCTAAAGTTTTTCTTGTATGATCGTGATCTGCATTTTCTGCATGATAAACATAAAGTCTTGGTAAATAAAAAAGCCCTGCAAACCAAGCTACAAAAGAAATAATATGCAAAACTTTAATCCACTCGTACATCAATTCCACTCCGCTTTTGGAGGCATTGACATTAAAATAGCCTCAACATTTCCATCTGTTTTTAAGCCAAACAAAGTGCCTCTGTCATACAATAAATTGAATTCAACATATCTGGATCTTTTGTGCATTAATTTTTTCATATCTTCTTCAGTATAAGGTAAATCTTTTTTTCTTTCAGCATTGTCGTGAACAAAATCTTTAAAATAAACCCCTAAATTCTTAATAAAATCAAATTCATTTTCAAAATTATCTTCATTTAAATAATCAAAGAAAATACCACCTATTCCTCTTGGTTCTTTTCTGTGCTTTAAATAAAAATATTCATCACATTCTTTTTTCCATTTTGGATAATCGTATGAGTTTTTTTTACACAAATTTTCTAAACCAGAGTGAAAAGATTTTGTTTCCTCATTTTCTGGTAAAGCTGGTGTTAAATCGCAGCCTCCCCCAAACCAAGATTTTTCAGTTGCAATAAACCTGGTATTAAAATGAGCTGCAGCTATTTTTGGATTTTTCATATGCGCAACTATTGAAATCCCAGCAGCCCAAAAATTTGCACTGTTTTCAGTTCCAGGTATTTTTTTTCTAAATTCTTCACTAAACTTGCCATATACAACAGAAATATTAACTCCAACTTTTTCAAACACTTCGCCCTTCATAACAGCCATAGTGCCACCACCTCCACCTGGTCTATCCCATGTTTTTTTTTCAAATTTTTTTGTATCTAGAGCTTCAAAAGAACTAATCATTTGATTTTGTAAATCTTGAAACCAATTCGAGGTTAATTTTTTTTTGTCTTCTATATTTTTGCTCATACCCAACCTTGGAGTTCATTTTTAATTAAGGCTCCAATAAGGTTTATGTGATCAGGCTGATCATTTAAACAAGGAATATAGCTAAACTTTTTTCCACCATGTTCTTCGAAAATTTCTCTATTTTCACCATCCAGCTCTTCAATAGTTTCCAAACAATCTGCAGAAAATCCTGGTGCAATAATTTGAAGGTGTTCTACTTTATCTTTGGCTAATTTTTCTACCGTCTTATCAGTGTAGGGTTGCAACCATTCTTCAGGTCCAAAACGAGATTGAAAGGTTGTCATGGCAAATTCTTCTGATAGACCCATTTCTTCTCTAACCAATCTTGTCGTTTTACTGCAAAGACAGTGATACGGGTCGCCTTTGGTAAAATACTTCTTTGGAATACCATGGTAACTGAATAAAATTTTATCTGGTTTGCCATGTTCATCCCAATGCTTTTGGATACTATTTGCTAATGCCTTTATGTAATTTGGGTGATCGTGATAAGTTGATATAAATCTCAATGACGGTACCCATCTCCATTTTTGCATTGTATTTGATACGGCATCAAAAGTTGAACCAGTAGTAGCTGCACAGTAATGTGGATACATCGGTAATATGATAATTTTATTACAATGTTTTTCTCTTAATTCTTCTAAGCCTTTTTCTATGCTAGGATTTCCATAGCGCATACCTATAGCAAACTCTAAATCTAGGTTTTCTTTTTTTAATAAATCTTGTGCAAGGTTTTTTTGCTTATTTAAAATCACTAAAAGTGGAGAACCTTCATCTGTCCAAACTTTTTGATAATTTTTTGCAGATTTTTGAGGTCTGGTATTCAAGATAATACCATTTAATATTATTTGCCAAATTAACTTTGGCGTTTCAATTACCCTTGGATCAGATAAGAATTCTTTTAAATAAACTCTTAATTCTTTGCGCTGAGGTTTATCAGGTGTTCCAAGATTAGATAATAAAATACCAATTTTCAATTTAGTACCGTGTTTAAAATCAGGATTTCCGATAAATTTTGCCATTATAATTCTGTTCTAATTTTATCTATAAATAGTTTAACATTATGTTCTGGTGTAGTTTTTAAAACACCATGATCTAAACTGCAAATCCAGCCTGCTCTTTTGGCTAGATCTTGATCTTTTATATATCTAATAAAATTATCTAAACGCTTTTTAAATTCATCAATATCTTCAATAGCAAGGTATTCATTGGGAAAATTACCTTGAAGAGATAGATCTGTATTTGATAATTTGGAAAAAATATCTTGATTAGAACCTACAACAGTTAATTTTAAATCTTTTATTGTCTTTAGACTTTCATATTTTTCATCATCAATATCTTTTGTAAAATATCCAATTTTTCCAGGATACTTATTTGCAATTTTCTCAATAAATGGTTTTACGTTCTTATTAAACTCATCGAGATTTAAATGCTGAGCTTCAGTATCAAAAATCATTAATATGTCTAAATCTATACCAAATTGTAAATCAATATTCTCTTCGAGAATTTTTTCTATAACAGGTAAAAAATCATTTAATAAATTTGAGTTTGATTGAGGATGTCTTTGTGCAAATTTAAATAAAGTATATGGAGCACCTACAAAGCCGATTAAGGACTTATTATCAGGCAAAGTATCTCTGATTAAAGTCAAACCATCTATTTGAAATTTAATGTAATCAGAAAAATTTTGTTTTTTTTCATTATTGAGGATTTGTTCAGTTAAAGGATTAGCAAACTCTGGTCCTGGATTAAAAGCCAAGCCCATCCCAAGATAATCTAGTGGAAACAAAATATCACTAAAGAGAATTGCTGCATCAAAATCAAAACCTTGAATCGGACCCATGGTTGTCTCGCAAATAAGTTCTGGTATCTTACATAATTCTTCAAAAGTATGTTTTGTTTTTAAATTTTGATAATGCGAATGATAACGACCTGCTTGCCTCATCAACCAAATAGGGGGAACTTTCTGTTCAATGCGATGTAATGCGTTATAAAATTTTTGATTATAGATCTTTGGCAATGTCTCTAGCTCCATAAGTTATAATAAAATCAGCGCCAGCTCTATGAATAGCTAATAAACTTTCTTTATACAGTTTACTAAAATCACCAAGCTTATTTTTTGCTAAATATTGTAAAGAAGCATATTCACCACTTACTTGATACGCCCCTGTAGGTAATTTGGTTTTATTTTTAATTTCTCTGATCAAATCAATAGATGTAATACCGGGTTTTACCATTAAGAAAGAGGCTCCTTGCTTTGCATTCGTTAAAGAACTCTGTATTGCTTTTTTGCGATCATGAACTGGCAATTGATAAGAAGATCGATCAAATTTTTTTGGAGAAGATTTTGCAGCATTTCTAAAAGGGCCATAAAAACTACTAAAAAATTTTGATGAATAACTCATAATTGGAGTTTTGAATTTTTTCTTTTTAAATAATGATCTTAAATATTTTGTTGTGCCTTTCATCATATCACTAGGTGCTATGATATCAGCTCCTGCTTGAATAAAAATATCAGCTGCAATTCCTAGTGATTTATGAGTTTCTTTTAAGTTTATTTTATTTTTATGAGTAATGCCACAATGTCCATCAGTTGTAACTGAACATAAACATGTATCAACGATCATAATTATTCGTTTTCCAAATGTTTTTTTGATTTGAGATAATGATTGATAATGAAAATTAAAATCCTCTGGTTTTTTTTGCTTATTCTTTGGAACAATAAAAAAAATAAAATTTTTAACACCTTTTTTAATATCAGATGAAATAGTTTTTTTGGCACTCTGGATTGTATGACTGTAATTAACCCCCAAACCTTTGATAACTTTTTTCGATTTCAAACCCTCTTCAATAAATATAGGTTGTATTAAATTGCTTGCTTTAAGTTTATTAGAATTAAATAAATTTTTCATCTGGTCTGATATACACTCTCTTTAAAATCTTTATAATTAAAAAACAATTTTAACCTTTTTTTAGGAATTTCTTTTTTTAATTGCTCAAATGTTGATCCAGGGCCGCTGCAATGCTGATATTTTACAATATCTGGCCTAATAGCTTTTGCTAATTTAAATGCTGAATAGCTCATCCAATAAAATACTTTTGCATTAAATAAATTATTTATGGTTTTAGAATTGATTTGAGGAATAAGCTCGTAACCATTAATTTGCTTAGTCTTATAAATTGACATGCTATTTTTATAGGTAATTTTTTTTATATTTTTATAATTTCGATAATAAATTTCCGGGAGGCGATAATCTTCTCCCAAACCATCAAAACTACATTGTGCGATTTTATTTTCTTTAGCAACTCTTTTCCATGTTTGTATACCGCTTGTAATAAAAAAATTGTTATTATTTAAATCTTTAATTGAAAAATCTGGTCTTGTTAGAATGATTGTTGAGTTTTTTATTTTTGGAAGTTTTAACTCAATTCTTGAAAATATTTGATAATCTTTGATATTTTGAGGAAATATAGATTTTGTTTTCTTTATACTTTTTTTATTTAAAATTTTATTGATATGAAATTCTTTATTATTCCTGGCGTCAACACCCTTGCTGAATAAGAAGTTATTATTTTTTATTTCCTCTATGGTAATACCAATATCCAGACCACAGCCTCCACCATATTTTTTTAAAAGACTTCTTTCTTGATTACAAATAGACTGTGTTTTTTTACAGTTAATTTTATTTAAAATAGATTTTGTTTTTTTATCATTTTTTAAATATTCAATTGCTATTGCCCCTTGGCTAGCAGCTGTAGGGAAAATTGATAAAGGTAGAATAAATGGTTTAAATTTTTTAAAAAGATTTAAAAATTTTTTTGTTTCTACTTTATCTACTTTGTTCCCATATTTAAAAATTCTATCAATTGCAGCTTTTGCCATAAACACTGCATCATATTGATTTTTTAATGTTACTTTTAATAATCGAGTAGTTACATTTCCCCGTATAGTTTTTGTTTTGATATTTTTAACTCCTATTAAATCTTTTAGATCTCTAACAGATGATCTTCTTCTTGGTGATGATGTTCCAATAATTAAGTTTCTTTTATTTATGGATTTTTTTTTAATTAAAAGAAGATCTCTGGGGTCATCTCTTGTAATTGTGATATAATCTGTCTTTGACTTTAAAATTGGTAAATCCTTGTAGGAATGAACGACACAATTAAAATGTTTATTTATAAGCCCCTTGGTTAATGATGTAGTAAAAATTCCATATCCTAAATTTTTCCACGGTGCGTGTGCTTGATTCTTGTCACCTTTGGTTGAATGATACTTGGTTATAATTTTAATACTTTTAGTTTTTTTCTTTAATTCTTGTTTTACGATAAAAGTTTGTATTTTGGCTAAAAAACTAGCTCTGGATCCTATTATTAAAGATAAAGACATTGTTTAATTATACTGTTCTTAAATGATATGATAAGTGCGTCTATTTAGATATTTTAATAGATAATCTAATAGCTATAAACCTATTTATGTCAGTCAATAAAGCTCACAATTGGAAATCATCATACAATTCAATATTTGACCAAAAATTACAGGAAATAAAAAACGAAGGTCATTATAGATACTTCAATGAGATTGAGAGAAAAGCAGGTCAATATCCAAAAGCCCTACACCATAAAGATGGAAAAACTAAAGAAATTGATGTCTGGTGTTCAAATGATTATTTAAGTATGAGTCAAAACACCGAAGTGATGTCTGCAATGAAAAATGCAGTAGATCAATTAGGTGCTGGATCAGGTGGCACAAGAAATATATCTGGCACAACTCGATTTCATGTAGAATTAGAAGAAAAAATTGCAAAATTACACGGCAAAGAAAGAGCTCTTGCTTTTAACTCTGGTTATAGTGCAAATGACTCTGCTCTAACTTCCATCTTATCTGCAATTGATAACTGCTTGGTATTAAGTGATGAATTAAACCACGCCTCGTTAATTGAAGGTATTAGAGCAAGTAAAAGAGAAAAGGTAATTTATAAACACAATGATGTAGAACATTTAAAGGCTGTTCTGAAAGGGATTCCTTTTAACAGACCCAAAATGATCGTACTGGAGTCTGTATATTCAATGGAAGCAGACTTTGCCCCATTAAAAGAAATTGTTGAAGTTGCTCATGAGCATGGAGCTTTAATTTATTTAGATGAGGTACATGCGGTTGGGCTATACGGTGAGAATGCAGCAGGTATTGCGGAACAAGAAGGTGTAGCAAATCAAATAGATATTATTAACGGAACTTTAGCAAAAGCTTTTGGTCTAGCCGGAGGTTATATTGCTTCATCAAACTCTATTATTGATTTTGTAAGAAGCTTTTCTAAAGGATTTATTTTTACTACATCTATGTGTCCAGCAGTTGCAGCGGGAACATTAAAAAGTGTTGAAACTGTTCAAGATAATCCTGAAATTAGATCGAAATTTTTTGAGAATGTTAAATTAGTTAAATCTGAACTCGAAAAAGCTGGAATACCATTTTTAGACTCTGGATCTCATATTATCCCAGTAATTATTGGTGAAAGTAAACTTTGTAGAAAAATAAGTGATTATTTATTAGAAGAACATCAAGTTTATGTGCAACCAATTAATTTTCCAACAGTGCCAAAAGGAACTGAAAGAATAAGAATTACTCCTACTCCAAGTCACTCCAAAGAAGACATTAAAAAGTTTGTTAATGCAATAACACAAGCTTGGATAAAGTTCATGCCTAAACATGAACAGCTTGTTTCAACAAATCTTCAAGCAAAAAAATAACCCCGCATTACTTAAAACACGGGGTTAAGTTTAATTTTTTTTAGTTAACTGATGGTAAGTCAGCGTTCATTACTTTAGTCCACGCTTTAACAAAGTCTTTAACAAATTTTTCTTTGTTGTCATCTTGAGCGTATACTTCTGCATATGAGCGTAAAATGGAGTTCGAACCAAATACTAAATCAACTCTTGTTGCAGTAAACTTTTTGTCATTAGATTTTCTGTCAACGATATCATATGAGTTTTTTCCAGTTGGGACCCATTTAAATTTCATATCAGTTAGGTTTACAAAAAAGTCAGTTGTTAGGGCTCCAACTTTATCTGTAAATACTCCATGCTGAGAACTACCATGATTAGTTCCAAGAACTCTCATTCCACCTAATAGCACTGTCATTTCTTTTGCAGATAAATCCATTAATGATGATCTATCAAGCATTAACTCTTCAGGTGAAACTGCATAATCTTCTTTTACATAGTTTCTAAAAGCATCATGTATAGGTTCTAATACTGCAAAAGATGCCACGTCAGTTTGATCGTCTGTTGCATCGCCTCTTCCAGTTTTAAATGGTACTTTGATATCTACTCCCGCTTCTTTTGCTGCTTCTTCAACACCAACGTTTCCAGCTAAGACAATGATATCAGCGACGCTAGCACCAGTTTTTGATGCAATGCCTTCCAATACAGGTAATACTTTTGCAAGTTTAGCAGGTTCATTGCCTTCCCAGTCTTTTTGTGGAGCTAAACGAATTCTTGAGCCGTTTGCACCACCTCTAAGATCTGTTCTTCTATAAGTTCTTGCACTGTCCCACGCAGTAGTAACCATCTGACTTGTTGTTAAACCGCTTTCTTTAATCAATTTTTTTGCAGCCTCAACATCATAATCTGTTTTTCCTGGTTGTACTGGATCATGCCAAATTAAATCTTCTTTTGGAGCGTTTGGCCCAATGTAATTCACTCTTTTTCCCATATCTCTATGAGTCAATTTAAACCAAGCTCTAGCAAAAGTTTCTTCAAAGTATTTGTGATCTTTGTAGAATTTTTCTGAAATTTTTCTGTATTCAGGATCCATTTTCATAGCCATATCTGCATCAGTCATGATTGGATTATGTCTTTTAGAAGGATCTGCTAAATCTACAGGTTTATCTTCTTCTTTAATATTAATTGGTTCCCATTGGTTAGCACCTGCAGGGCTTTTCTTTAATTCCCACTCATATTCAAGAAGTAATTTAAAGTATGAATTATCCCATTTATCAGGGTTAGTAGTCCAAGCACCTTCGATACCACTAGTTACTTGTTCAACGCCTAATCCGCCACCATCTGCTCTATTCCAGCCTAAACCTTGCTGTTCGACTCCTGCAGCTTCAGGTTCAGCTCCTAACTTTGCTGCATCACCATTACCATGGGCTCTACCAACAGAGTGACCACCAGCAGTTAGAGCACAAGTTTCTTCGTCATTCATTGCCATTCTTGCAAATGTTTCTCTAACATCCATTGCTGTTCTTAAAGGATCTGGTTTTCCACCTACTCCTTCTGGATTTACATAAATTAATCCCATTTGAACTGCTGCTAAAGGATTTTCTAAAGATGATCTGTTAACTCCATCTTTGTCATATCTTTCTTCACCTAACCATTCTTTTTCAGAACCCCAGTAAATATCTTTTTCCGGATGCCAAATATCTTCACGTCCATAACTGAATCCATACATTTTAAGACCCATAGACTCATACGCAATGTTTCCTGCTAGGATCATGAGGTCAGCCCAACTAATTTTATTTCCGTACTTCTTTTTAATCGGCCATAATAATCTTCTAGCTTTATCTAGGTTTGTATTATCAGGCCAAGAATTAAGTGGAGCAAATCTATGGTTACCAGTTCCACTTCCACCTCTTCCATCAGAAATTCTATATGTTCCTGCAGAATGCCATGCCATTCTGATCATTAATCCACCGTAATGACCTAAATCTGCTGGCCACCATTCCTGGCTGTCTGTCATTAATGCATGTAAATCTTTTTCTAATGCTTTAAAATCTAGTTTCTTAACTTCTTGTTTATAATCATAACCTTCATCCATTGGATTAGTTTTCGTGTCATGCTGATGAAGAATGTCTAAGTTTAAACTATTTGGCCACCATGCCGTTGGAGTATCACCACTCTCTGTTAATGCACCATGTATAACTGGGCATTTTCCATTTCCATTTGATTTTTTATACTCTGTGCTCATTTTTTCTCCTTTTAATTAAAATAAATTCTTAAAAAATAATTAAAATTTATTTAATTATAATTAAGTAAATTTAAAGTTAAATTTTTATAAAACTTTAAGATCTTCAAGACCTTCAACTAACTCGTGCACACCCTCATAACCAAAGTATACAGACATAATTAGTAAAAATACTGCTGAAGCTCTAAAGAACATCCCGATTGGAATGATTTTTGTTAAACGACTTAAACCATAGTAAGACGCAACTAGCGCAGCCAATCCAATCACAGCACCAAACACTACTGCGTTAATACTTTGAACTCCCGTTGCAAATAAAGCTGCATAAAATAATACTACTTCAAAACCTTCTCTAACAATTGCTAAGAATACCGTAAAAGACAATAACCAAGTTTTTCCTGAATCTATTGCTTTATCTACTTTGCCCTCAACATGTTCTTTTGCATTATGACAAAATAATGCGCAATAAGCCAACATTCCTGAAGCAATCAACATAACGCAGCCTTCGAAAATTTCTTCATGAGCGCCTGTCATGCCGTGAATTTTTCTAAAGCCTACTGCTAATAATAAAGATACTAAAACTCCTACACCCATTCCCCAAAAGACAGCTGGTCTTTGGTGTCTAGCATTCATTTTATCCAAGAACATAAATACTAGCATTGCAATTAACATAGCTTCAAATCCCTCTCTTAGGATTATGAAGAATGAACTCATAAAAGGTGTGGCAAACTCAGTCATTTAATTTTTTTAATCTCTTTGTTTAAATTTTTTAAAGTAATAATGAGAATGATTCTCAATGTCAACACTGTTGAGAATTATTCTTAATTACAGGTCAACATGTAGCAGATTCGCCAAAAAAGTACAACTATAGGTAGTTTTTGTAAGATTTATCTCTTATTTTTTTTCTATCTTCTCTAAATTTTTTAAGGTTTTTTATAGATTTAGTATGAACTCTTTTCCTCCAAAGCCTAAAGGATGATGGTTTTAATGTAGATCTCATGATTTTAATCACCTCAGACTCTGTTTTGCCTGTTTCTCTTTTTATATCTTCAAAAGTTACCCTATCTGCCCATGCAGCCCAAATAATCCAGTCTTTAGATTTTTTATTTATTGGTTGAGGGTTAGATGTTTTTGTTACTGGTCTGGTAAAAGATTTTCTTGTTATCACTATTTATTTTCTTTAAGAAAATTTATCATTGTTTTTGGATCGCTCACATCAAATTTTCCATCTTCGTCTTTAAATAACTTTATTATATTCCCATCTTCAACATACATTGAGTACCTAAAGGAACGTGGCCCCATACCTGAAGCACTTCGATCTGAAATCATTTTCATATCGTTAGTAAAAACACCATTTCCATCAGGAATAAATTTAATCTTTTTTGCCCCAGAAATTTCCTTCCATTTTTCAATAACAAAAGGATCGTTCATACTTATGCAATAAATTTCATCAACACCTAAAGCTGTTATATTTTCATATTCTTCTTCATAAGCAGGAACATGGTAGTTAGAACAAGTTGGAGTAAATGCACCAGGTAAAGCAAAAGCTACAATTTTTTTTCCCGTAAAATATTCATAAATATCTTTTTCTATAAACTTGCCATCTTCTCTGATTACAATTCTTGAATTTGGTATTTTTTGTGTCATTTGTTATTATGTTTAATATTAAATTGTCTCATTGCAAATCTTTTTTTCTGATCAACTGTTAATTTATCATGGCATTTTGGACAAGTGATACCCTCAATATATTTTTTTGACTTTTTATCATTTAGGCTAATTGGAAGTCTGCATCCATGACACATAGAGTATGTTCCAGGTTTTGATCCATGTTTAACAGATACACGTTGATCAAAAACATAACACTCTCCATTCCAGTTTGATTTTTCTTCATCTGTATTATCTAAATAATTTAAAATACCACCTTCGAGCTGATATACATTCTCCATTCCAATTGTTTTCAAATGGTCTGCAGCCTTTTCACATCTAATTCCTCCTGTGCAAAATATTGCAAGCTTTTTATTATTTTTTCTAACAAAATCTTTTGAAAAATATTCTTTAAATTCTCTAAAACTATTTACCTGAGGATTAATTGCACCTTTAAAAGTACCAAGCTCATATTCGAATGGCTTGCGCACATCAACAAGCATTACATCATCTTTGATAATAAATTCATCCCATTCCCTAGGTGTTAAGTGTTTTCCATCTCTTACTTTTGTTTTTATTTCTATTGGGACAACTTCTTTTTTAATTTTAACCTTGGGTTTATTGAAAGGAATAAAATTTGATGATGAAGAATTTGTAATATCAAATTTATCAATTTTTAAAGTTATTTTGACGAAACTTTCAAAACTTGAAAAAAAACCTGATAAACCAGAAATTGTTCCATTAATTCCTTCGGGTGAGAGAATTATGGTTCCTTTTAAAGAACAATCAATTAAATTTTTTTTGAATTTAATTCTTAAATCCTCATTAACAAAAATAGGACAGAATTTGTAAAAACTAACTATATCGAATTTCTCTTTTTGCATAACATTATTCCATCGCCTATGGAAATTAATGAAATTTCAAAATAATTATCACGTTTAACATAACTGTTAAATGCTTTTATTTTTTCTACCTTTGGATCATTTGTTTCTTCTGACACCTTGCCTTTCCAAAGCATGTTATCAAATGCCATAACGCCTCCTTCACTCAAAAGATTTTTGCATTTTTCATAATATTCAGCATTATTTGTTTTATCGGCATCAACAAAAATAAAATCATATTTTTCGTTTAATTTATCTAACTCTTTCGACGCTAGACCAGTTATTAACTTAATTTTATGATCAACTCCTGCTTTTTTCCAAAATTTAAGTGCAATTTCATTGGTTTTTTCATCCTTGTCAATTGTGGTTACTCTACCTTCAGTGACTAGCGCCATCGATAGAGCGCTATAACCAAGATAAGTGCCTATTTCTAATATGTTTTTGTAACCACCAATATTAATTATTAATTTAAGGAACTCAGATTGCTCAGGTGATATTTGCAAATGAGCTGATTTGGAGTGTTCTTTATTATTATACTCTCTAAGTTCTTCTTCTATTTTTGTTTCGTTAACTCCATTTTCATAAATATATTTCTCAAGTTTTTCATTGAGTAGAAAATTTCCAGACATTTTTATTATTTTAATTTATTTTTTAAAATATCGTTGATCATCTGAGGGTTTCCTTTTCCCTTCATTTCCTTCATAACTTGACCAACAAAAAAACCAAAAAGTTTATCTTTGCCCGACTTGTATTGTTCTACTTTATCTTGATTTGTTTCTAAAACTTTATTAACGATGTTTTCAATTTCTTTTGGATCAGAAGTTTGTTTTAATCCTTTGTCCTCAACAATTTTTGATGGATCTCCATCGTTTTTAATCATTTCTTCAAAAACTGTTTTGGCAATTTTTCCAGAAATTGTTCCATCCTTAATTAAGTTAATCATCTTAGCTAAATTAACCGCGCTCACTGGACTTTCGGTAATATCTTTGCCCTCTTTATTTAAAGTTGCAAACAATTCACCCATTAACCACGTTGCGGCAAGTTTATAATCTGAATTTTTAGCTACCTCTTCATAATATGTCGAAACGGCTTGATCAGATATAATTACACTTGCTTCATAATTTGAAAGTTTAAACTCTGATATCAATCTTTGTTTTTTATGATCTGGTAATTCTGGTAAACTTTTTTTTAAGTCTTCGATATAAGAATCTTCCAATCTTAATGGTAATAAATCCGGATCCGGAAAATATCTGTAATCATGAGCGTCTTCTTTACTACGCATCGATCTAGTTTCTTGTTTTTTTGTATCAAAAAGTCTCGTTTCTTGATCAACTTCATTGCCCTCTTCAATTAATTCAATTTGTCTTCTGGCCTCATAGTCAATGGCTTGCTGCATAAATTTAATTGAGTTAACATTTTTAATTTCACAACGTGTTCCAAATTCTTTTGATCCTTTTTTTCTCACAGAAACATTTACATCAGCTCTCAATGAACCTTGTTCCATATTACCATCACAGGTATTTAAATATCTCATAATTGATCTTAATTTTTTTATGTATTCTCCAACTTCACCAGGTGATCTTAGGTCAGGTTTACTTACGATTTCCATTAATGCTATTCCAGATCGATTTAAATCTACTAAAGAATTTTTTGGATCTTGGTCGTGTATGCTTTTTCCCGCGTCCTGTTCAAGGTGCAATCTTTCAATTCCAATCTCTTTTGTACCGTAAGGCATGTCTAATATCACTTTTCCCTCACCTACTATTGGATGTTTAAATTGAGAAATTTGATACCCTTGCGGGAGATCTGCGTAAAAATAGTTTTTTCTATCAAATTTAGAAAAGGTATTTATCTTTGCATTTAAACCTAAACCTGTTTTTACAGCTTGTTCTACACAAAATTTATTTATAACAGGCAACATTCCAGGCATCGCAGCGTCGACCAAACTTACTTGAGAATTTGGCTCTGAACCAAATTTTGTAGCAGACGGAGAAAATAATTTAGCTTCTGACAAAACTTGTGCATGTACTTCTAAACCAATTACAACCTCATACTCACCTTTTTCACCTTTTAAATAATAATCAAATTCTTTTTCTGACATTACATCCACCAATCTTTGAAATTTGGTTTAAAATTAATCGACTGTTCAATTGCAAATGCATTATTTAAAACTGTTTGCTCATCAAAAGATTTACCAATCAATTGTAGGCCTAATGGAAGATTGTTTTGATCATATCCAGCAGGGATAGATATGGCTGGTAACCCTGCAAGATTTACAGGCACAGTAAGCACATCATTTAAATACATAGAAATTGGATCATCAACATTCTCACCAATCGCGAATGCTGCTGATGGTGTTGTAGGTGTTAGAATAGTATCTACACTTTTAAAGGCTTCATCAAAGTCATTTTTAATTAACCTTCTAACTTTTTGAGCTTTTAAATAATAGGCATCATAATAACCTGACGATAAAACATAAGTACCAATTAAAATTCTTCTTTTTACCTCATCACCAAATCCCAAAGATCTAGTGTTTTCATACATTTCTATTAAATCTTTACCTTCAGCTCTAAAACCATATCTTACCCCATCGTATCTTGCTAAATTAGAAGAAGCTTCTGCTGGGGCAATTATATAATAAGCTGGAAGAGCGTACTTTGTATGCGGAAGCGATATTTCTTTAATTTCACATCCTAAGGATTTTACTAGCTCAATTCCTTTATCCCAAAGATCTATTATTTCTTTTGACATACCGTCGATTTTATATTCTTTTGGTATTCCAATTTTTAAACCCTTAATATCTTTAGTTAATTTTTGACTAAAAGCTTCTTGTTCTATTTGTGCAGACGTTGAATCTTTTTTGTCATGTCCTGAAATAACTTCCATTAATAAAGAAGCATCTCTAACATCTTTTGTCATTGGTCCTGCTTGATCCAATGAAGAAGCAAAAGCAACTATTCCCCATCTCGAACATCTTCCATAAGTTGGTTTTAAACCAACAGTTCCAGTAAATGATGCTGGTTGTCTAATTGATCCACCCGTATCCGTCCCAACAGTAGCCGATGTAAGATGGGCTGCAACCGCAGACGCTGATCCTCCTGATGATCCACCAGGTACTAAATCCTTATCATTTCTGTATGGGTTTATTACATTTCCAAAATAACTAGTTTCGTTTGATGAGCCCATCGCATACTCATCACAATTTAATTTGCCCAAAAGATTAGCTCCCTCATCCCATAGTTTAGAAGTAACAGTTGACTCGTATTCAGGTTTAAATCCTTCAAGCATCTTACTAGAAGCTGTTGTTTGAATACCTTTAGTACAAAATAAATCTTTTACTGCAAATGGTGCGCCAAATAATTTTTTACTAGTATCTATTTTGTCTGACTGATTTTTTGCCTTATCTAAGGCTTGATCAAATGTTTCTTCGATAAAACAATTAAGTTTTTGTGATTTTTTAGCTCTATCGACGTATGACTTTGTTGCTTCCTCGCAAGAAATTTCTTTTGATTTTATTTTTTCTATTAAATCATAAAGTGTAAGTTGATAAATTTCAGTCATTACTCAATAACCTTTGGAACAACATAAAAATCATCATTTTCTTCTGGAGAATTAATAAGAATATCTTTCTTCTCATTCATTTTTTTTACTTCATCATCTCTTTTGGTTAATTCTTGTTCAACAGTCGAAGCAAGTGGTTCTATATTTTCAATTTTTACTTCATTAAGTTGGTCAACGAATTTTAAAATTGCATTTAAATCTTTAATCATATTTTCTTCAAACTTTTCGTTTGAGGCAATCCTGGAAAGTTTAGAAATTTTCTTTACTGTATCTTTGGTAATTGTCATTAGACTTTGATAAAATTTGCGGTAAAATAACACTTTAATGGAAACTATCAACCTTTGCGATAATAACGACTTTCTTATTAAAGTTGGAAAAAATTCTAGAATACTCGGAATAGACCCTGGAAAAAAAAACATAGGATTATCAGTTAGTGATCCTAATCAAAAAATAGCAACACCTTTTAAAATTATTGTAATGAAAAAATTTAAACAGTTTTTAGAAGAACTAAATAATATAATTAGAGAATACGAAATCAAAGGGATAGTAATTGGTAATCCAATTAATATGGACGGAACCCCAGGACCAAGATCGCAATCAGCTAGAGACTTTGCACAAAATATTTCAAAAAATACGAAATTACCTATAACTTTATGGGATGAGCGATTATCAAGTGAAGGTGCGTTTAATCTAATGAGTGATTTGGACATTAACTCTTCTAAAAAATCAAAAAATCTAGATCAACATGCGGCGGCTTTTATCCTTCAAGGTTATCTTGACTTTCTTAATAAATAGCTTGCCTAATTAATGAAATAAGCCTATAGGACTGGTTTTAATGGCTTTATTCAAAACTAAACAAGCTGTTAAATATGAAAAGAAGCACCTTCTAGGTATTCAAGATTTATCTATTCCTGAAATTGTTCATATACTAAACGAAAGCCAATCCTTTGTTGAGCTAAATAGAAAAGAAAACAAGAAATTAAGCTTATTAAAAGGAAAAACTCAGATTAATTTATTTTTTGAAAGTTCTACAAGAACTCTTTCATCTTTTGAGCTTGCGGGAAAAAGACTTGGTGCAGATGTCATGAACATGAACGTTTCAAACTCTGCAATTAAAAAAGGTGAAACACTTATAGATACAGCAATGACTTTAAATGCAATGCATCCAGATATTTTGGTCATAAGACACGGAGACTCTGGAGCGGCAAATTTATTATCAAGAAAAGTAAATTGTGCAGTAATTAATGCTGGTGATGGTTGGAGAGAGCACCCTACTCAAGCTCTTCTAGATGCAATGACAATCAAAATGAAAATTGGAAAAATTGAAGGATTGAAAATAGCAATTTGTGGAGACATTATGCACTCACGTGTTGCGAGGTCTAACATATATCTATTAACAATGATGGGTGCAGAAGTAAGGGTTATTGCTCCCAGTACTTTAATGCCAAAGGAAATTCATCAGTTCGGTGTTAAAGTTTATACCAACATGGAAGATGGGCTTAAAGATGTAGATATTATTATGATGTTAAGGATGCAGCTAGAACGAATGGATGGATCTTATATCCCATCTACAAGAGAATATTATGAATTTTTTGCCCTGGATTATAAAAAAATTAAGCACGCCAAAGAAGATGCATTGATTATGCATCCGGGTCCTATGAATAGAGGGATTGAAATTGATGCGTCATTAGCTGATGATATTAATAGAAGTATTATTGTTCAGCAAGTTGAAATGGGTGTTGCAGTTAGAATGGCGTGTCTAAAAATTCTTATGGAGAACCAAATATGAAATCAGCAATTATCAATGCAAGAATAATTGATACAAAGAATGATATAGATGAAGTTGGTGGAATATTAATAGATGAAAAAGGTTTTGTTGAGGCTATTGGAAAAGAAGTTACTAAAAATAATGTTGGTGATGTAAAAATTTACGACTGTGCAAATAAAATTGCAATACCCGGTGTAATTGATGGTAGAGTTTTTGCTGGGGAACCAGGTTTTGAGTATAAAGAAAATTATAGAACCTTAAGCCAAGCAGCTATTTCTGGTGGTGTAACCTCTGTTGTTACTATGCCAAATACTGACCCCGTTATTGATGATGTGTCTACATTTGATTTTATTAAAAGAAGAGCTCGAGATAAATCTTTAATTAAAATTCATTCTTTAGCTTCTCTAACAAAAAACTTAGATGGAAATGAAATTACCGAGTTTGGATTATTAAAACTTAGTGGGGCCGTAGGTTTTACTGACGGTATTAAGTGTGTTCAAAGCAACAATGTAATGGACAAGATTTTTAATTATGCGAAAAACCAAAATGCTTTAATTGTTCAAATGCCTCAGGATAACGAATTATCCAAAAATGGTGTAATTAATGAAGGGTTAATTGCAACTAAACTAGGTTTAAAAGGTATTCCCGATTACGCTGAGCATGTCGTAATTGAGAGAGATTTAAGATTACTTAGTCAGTACAAATCTAAATATCATATTGCTCTACTATCATCAGGAAAATCATTAGAAATTATAAATGAGTGGAAATCAAAAAATATAGATTTTACAACTGGTGTTTCTATTAATCATTTGTCACTTAATGAAAATGATATTGGTGAATTTAGAACTTTTTTAAAATTATCACCACCTTTAAGAACTGAGCAAGATAGACTTGATTTAATCAAAGGTGTTAAAAATGGAACAATTGATATTATTGTGTCTGACCACAAGCCAGAAGATGAAGAGTCTAAAAGACTAACTTTTCAAAAGTGTGCTACAGGCTCGTCTGGAATAGAAACATTTTTATCTCTAGCCTTGGAGCAGTATCATAACGGGAATCTCGAACTTAAAACTATAGTTAAAGCAATTACTGAAAATCCTGCAAAAATTTTTGGGATCAATGCCGGTTCATTAGAAAAGGGAATGCCCGCTGATATAGCGGTTATAGATCTTGAAAAACCTTGGGTAGTAAAAAGAGATCAAATGCAATCAAAATCAAAAAATACTGCAATTGAAGATAAAAAACTACAAGGCAAGGTTGAGAAGACTTTCCTCAATGGAAAGCTAGTCTTTGAACTATAATGAATATAACTTTAGTTATTTTATATTCGTATTTACTGGGCAGCATTCCCTTTGGATTAATTTATGCAAAAATTGCAGGATTAGGTGATGTTAGAAATATAGGATCAGGAAATATTGGTGCAACTAATGTTCTTAGAACGGGCAATAAGCAGGTTGCGGCATATACTTTGTTATCAGATATTGCAAAAGGCAGTATTGCAGTATTAATTACAAATAAATTTTTTAGTGAGTACAGTCTTTTATCTTTTTTAATTGTATACCTTGGTCATATTTTTCCTGTTTGGCTAAAGTTTAAAGGTGGAAAAGGTGTAGCAACTTTTATTGGTGGAATATTAATAACAAATTACATTTTAGGATTAGTTTTTTTAATTACATGGGGAGTGATTGCCAAAATTTTTAAAATATCTTCATTGTCAGCAATCATAGCTTTTATTGTTACTCTATTTGTAACATTTGTTTTTTATGATTTTAATTTATCTTTACTAATGTTTTTCTTTACAGTTTTTAGTATCTACACCCATAGAGATAACATCAAGAGAATTATTTCTGGCGACGAAAGTAAAATAAAAACTAAATAAAAGCACCATTTTATTGCTTTCAAACAACATTAAATTGACAATTATTAAAATATTTGAGACTAGATTTTGCTATGAATTTAGTAATTGTGGAAAGTCCTGCAAAAGCAAAGACGATTAACAAATATCTTGGTGAAGATTATATCGTGTTAGCAAGTTATGGTCATGTAAGAGATTTGCCTTCAAAAAATGGATCGGTTGATACTGAAAATAATTTTAATATGACTTGGGAAATTGATCCTGGTTCTAAAAAACCTTTAAAAGAAATTTATGATGCGGCTAAAGATGCTAAAAAAATTATCCTTGCAACTGACCCCGATCGAGAAGGTGAAGCAATAGCTTGGCATGTTAAAAATATTCTTGATGATAAAAAATTATTAAAAGACAAACAAGTTGAAAGAGTTGTATTTAATGAAATCACAAAAAAAGCAGTAAAAAATGGAATAGATAATCCTAGATCAATTAACACTGAGCTAGTTGACGCTTATATGGCAAGAAGAGCTTTGGATTACTTGGTTGGCTTTAATATATCGCCAATACTTTGGACAAAACTACCTGGATCTAAATCTGCAGGTAGAGTGCAATCTGTTGCCTTAAAATTAATTGTTCAAAGAGAGAATGAAATAGAACTTTTTAAACCAGAAGAATATTGGAGTATTCAATCTTTATTTAAAAATAAAGAAAATAAAGACTTAAATTCAAAAATTACCTTATTTAAATCAGAAAAAACAAATAAATTTTTCTTTAAAAATGAAGAACAAACTAAATCAGCAGTAGAAGAAATAAAAAAACACAATTTTAAAATCACTCAAATAGAAAAAAAACCATATAAAAGAAATCCATACGCACCCTTTACGACTTCAACAATGCAGCAAGAAGCTTCTAAAAAGTTAGGCTTTGGAGCTTCAAGAACAATGCAAGTGGCTCAAAGATTATATCAAGGATTTGAAATTGATGGAGAAACAGTTGGACTAATTACTTATATGAGAACTGATGGAATACAAATATCCAATGAAGCGCTACAGACTTGTAGAACTTTTATTGAAAATAAAATTGGAAAAGAATATTTGCCAGAACAAGCGAGGAACTACAGTGGGAAAAAAGCAAAAAATGCACAAGAGGCCCACGAAGCAATTAGACCAACTGACATTAACAGAGACCCAGCATCCTTAAAATCAATATTAGATAGAGATCAAATGAGGTTATACGAACTGATTTGGAATAGAACTGTATCATCTCAAATGCAATCTGCTGAGTTTGAGAGAACTTCAGTTGATATTTATAATAGTGACAAAACTATAGGATTTAGAGCAAATGGTTCCATTCAAAAATTTGATGGTTTTTTAAAACTTTATCAAGAAACAAAAGAAGAAGATGAAAAAAAAGACGATAATGATGATGAAAATATTTTACCCAATGTTAATGAAGGTGATGAGCTAATATTAGATAAAATTATAGATGAACAACATTTTACAAATCCTCCTCCAAGATATTCTGAGGCAAGTTTAGTTAAAAAACTTGAAGAGCTAGGAATTGGCAGACCATCAACCTATGCAAGTATTATTTCAGTTTTATCAACTAGAAATTATGTAGAATTAATTAATAAAAAATTTACCCCAACAGACCGAGGAAAATTAATAACAGCTTTTTTAGATAAATTATTTAATAGATATGTTGATTATAACTTTACCGCAAATTTAGAAGATAGCTTAGATGAAATAACATCTGGTAAAATCAAATGGATCGATGTCTTAAGTCAATTTTGGGAAAAATTTAATTCAAATATAAATGAAGTCAAAGAATTAAGAACAAGAACTATTCTTGATATGCTTAATGAAAGTTTAGCAGATATAATTTTTGATAAAGATGGAGAAGGAAAAGTTTTAAGAAAATGCCAGTGCGGTGGCGAGTTAAGCTTAAAAGTTGGGCGATTTGGTGCTTTTATTGGATGCTCTAATTATCCTGAATGTAAATTTACAAGACCTTTATCAAGAATAAAAGCTGCTCAAGAAGATTTTATGTCAGAGCCAAAGGAAATTGGAGAAACTGATGAAGGCAAAAAAATTATGCTTAAAAAAGGTAGATTTGGGCCATACCTTCAAGTTGGCAATGATGAAAAAGAAATGAAAAATTTTTCAATTCCAAAAGGAATATCGCCTAATGATGTTGATATTGAAAAAGCAAAATTTTTATCAGGATTACCAAAAGTTTTAGGAAAGTATCCCGAAAATAATGAGGATATTACTTTAAATAACGGAAGGTTTGGTCCTTACGTAAAGTGCGCCAACAAATCGGCTACCTTAGAATCTCCTGAAGATATTTTTTCAATTGGAATCAATAAAGCAATTACTTTAATTGCTGAAGCAAAGCCAGGAAGAAGGTCTTCAAACGAAATTAAAAACCTCGGTGAACATCCCGAAGATAAAAAACCAGTAAAAGTAATGAAAGGTCAATTTGGTCCGTATATTAAATACAAAACAATAAATGCAACCATACCTGATGATAAAGATCCAAATGATATTACCATGGAAGAGGCATTAGTTTATATTGATAAACGTTTAGAGTATGACGCTCAAAAAAAAGGTAAAACCCTCAAAAAAACAAAGAAGACTAAAAAGAAAAAATAATGTCTATTGAGGATAAGCTTAATAATCTAAATATCGAAATACCAAATCCACCTGACCCTGTTGGGAATTATTCAGCTTTTATAAAATCAAATAATTTAATTTTTATCTCTGGACAGTTACCTATACTTCCAGACGGAAGTATAATTAAGGGAAAAATTAGTAAAAATTTAACAATCGAAGAAGGTGAACAAGCAACTAGAATAGCCATTCTCAATGTTTTGGGACAATTAAAAAAAGCAACCAATGATTTAAATCTAGTAAAAAGGTGTGTTAAAATTACAGGCTACTATAATTGCTCTGCTGAATTTAAAGAACATGCAAAACTTTTAAATATTGCATCTGATTTAATAGTAAACATTTTTGGAGATAAAGGTAAACATGCAAGAGCTGTAATTGGTGCAAATACCCTACCCTTGGATGCAGCAGTTGAGTTAGAAACTATATTTGAAGTTTAATTTTTACCTAGAACTTTTTCTGGCTTTTCAGATTTTGAGAATTTTTTATAATTAAAAATAATTTTTTCATCTTTAACATCAACTTTAACATGTCCTCCATCTACTAATTTTCCATGTATAATTTCATCAGCTAAAGTTTTTTTAATATGCTCATCTATATACCTCGATATTGGTCGCGCGCCCATTGTTTGTGAATAGCCTTTTTCACATATTAAATCATTTGCAGTGTTAGACAGTTCAATCACAACATCTCTAGCATTTAATTGAGTCTCGAGCTCAAGAATGAACTTGCTGACAATTTGCTTAATTATAGATTTATCAAGTCTGTTAAAACTAATTATTGAGTCTAATCTATTTCTAAATTCAGGACTAAAAACTTTATTTATTGTCTGTTGATCGATTTCATTATTTTTTTTAGTTGAAAAACCAATTTGATCTTTTTCTAACTCTGCGGCACCAATGTTACTAGTTAAAATTAATATAACATTTCTAAAATCAACATTTTTTCCATTTTGATCTTTTAATTTTCCGTAATCCATAATTTGTAAAAGAATATTAAAAATATCAGGATGTGCCTTTTCAATTTCATCAATCAAAAGTACACAATATGGATTTTTTTCTATAGACTCTGAAAGTTGCCCGCCTTGATCAAAGCCAACATAACCAGGAGGTGAGCCTATTAATTTAGAAATGGTATGCTTCTCACTAAATTCAGACATATCAAATCTAACAAGTTCGACCCCTAAAGTTTTTGATAATTGTTTTGCCAATTCTGTTTTGCCAACACCTGTTGGACCATTAAATAAATAATTCCCTATAGTTTTTTCTGGATTTCTTAAGCCAGATCTAGATAGTTTAATTGATGAGCAAAGTGCGTCGACTGCATGATCCTGTCCATATATTAACCTTTTTAAATTTTTATCTAAATCTTTAAGATAATACCTATCGTTAGCAGTAATACTTTTTTCTGGTATTTTTGTTATTTTGGCAACAACTTGCTCCACATCACTCTCGTCTAAAATTTCTTTTCTGTCTTTGTTTTCTTTTAAATTTTCAAACGCGCCCAGTTCATCTAAAATATCAATTGATTTATCGGGAAGTCTTTTGTTTCCAATATATTTAGCTGATAAATCAACAGATGCTTTAATAGCATCATCACTGTATTTTACTTTGTGATATTCCTCGTATTTATCTCTTAAACCAAACATAATTTTATAAGCTTCATCAATAGTTGGTTCAGAAACATCAATTTTTTGAAATCTTCTTTGGAGAGCTCTATCTTTTTCAAAATTTGACCGATATTCTGTAAAAGTAGTTGAGCCAATACATTTAATTTTTCCAGATTGTAAAGCTGGCTTAAGCATATTTGCTGCATCCATTGAGTTACCAGTTGTTGTACCAGCTCCTACAAGCGTATGAATCTCGTCTATAAAAAGAATGTAATTATCATTTTTTTCAATTTCATTAATAATTGTTTTCAGACGCTCTTCAAAATCACCCCTATATCTCGTTCCAGCTAGTAATGATCCAAGATCAAGTGAAAATATCACAGAATCTTTTAATGGTTCTGGAACATTTTTATTAAAAATTCTTTTAGCTAAACCTTCAACAATTGCTGTTTTGCCAACACCAGGATCGCCAACTAATAGTGGGTTGTTCTTGGTTCTTCTGCATAAAATTTGAGCCATACGATTCACCTCATCATCTCTACCGATCAAAGTATCAATTTTATTGGCTGAAGCTTTTAGATTTAAATTTACGCAAAAATTATCTAGTGCAGTTCGTTCATTTGTCTTTTGTCCAATTTTTTGATCTGTTTCTAAATTTTCCGTATATGAAAAATTCTCTATTTTGGTAATTCCATGTGATATAAAATTAACGACATCGTATCTGGTAACTTCCTGCTCTTGTAAAAAATAAGTTGCGTGACTTTCTCTTTCAGCAAATAACGAAACTAAAATGTTTGCTCCTGTTACCTCAGATTTACCTGAAGATTGAACGTGTACTATCGATCTTTGAATAACTCTTTGAAAACCAGCGGTGGGTTGAGGATCTGAAATTTTTTCAGAGTTAACTATATTATCTAATTCATGATCAATATAATGTTCCAAATTTTCTCTTAATAAACCTATATCAACGCTGCAAGCTTTCATTACATTTTGAGCATCTTCTTCATCCATTAATGAAAACAAAAGATGCTCCAATGTTACATACTGATGATTTTTTTCAGTAGCTAAGGCAAATGCATTTGAAATTGATTTTTCTAAAGATTTTGTAAAAGTTGCCATTATTCTTTAACAATGCATTTCAAAGGTTGTTTATTTATTTTTGAAAAGTTATGAATCTTGTTTTGAATCGTAAGCGCAACATCTTTAGGGAAAACACCGCAAATTGCAGATCCTTCATTGTGAATTTTAAGCATTAAATAATTTGCTTCATGATTTGATTTATTTAAAAACATTACTAAAATCTTAACAACAAAATCCATTGTTGTAAAATCATCGTTTAGAAGAATTAATTTGAAAAATTTAGGTTTCTTGGTTTGTTCTTTAAATTCAAGTTGATTAAGTTTATCGAGCTTTTTTTTCATTCACAGGTCTACCGATTGAATAATAAATAATTTTTTTATTTGAAAAACTATCTGGCTGATATAAATTCCTCATGTCAAAAATTTTAATCTTTTTAGATTTAGCTTTTTTAAAATTTAACGATCTAAATTCATCCCACTCAGTGTGTATTACTATTAAGTCATTTTGATTTAAAATTTCATCAGAACTTTTTAAAAATTTTATTTTTTTTAATTCTTTTTTTTCACCAGTTGGATCATAATACGAAATCTTAACTCCTTTATTCAAAAGTTTAGGAAAAATTTTTAAACATTGAGTATCTCTCATGTCATCTGTATTTGCTTTAAAAGTAACACCTAAAAAACCAACTTTTTTTCCTTTGGGATTACCTAATATTTTTAATATTTGATCAGCAAGTTTTGATTTTCTTTTTTCATTACTTTTTATTACAGATTTAACAACTGACATATCCGTTTTAAATTTGTTTCCAATTTTAGTAAGAGCTTTAGTATCTTTTGGAAAACAAGAACCACCATAAGCAGGGCCAGCCCTTAAAAACCTAGGCCCTATCCTTGCGTCTGTTCCAATGCCAATGGCAATATCTTCAACATTAGAGCCAACCTGTTCACAAAGATTTGCTATTTCATTAATGAATGTAATCTTGGTAGCCAGGAATGCATTAGCTGCATATTTAATTAATTCTGAACTTCTTCTAGTTGTTGCTATAAATTTTGCACCTTTTTTAATAATTGGCTCATAAAGTTTTTCCAATATTGGTTTTGTTTTTGACAAATTATTTGATCCAATGACAACTCGATCAGCATATCTAAAGTCCCGAATAGCCTCACCTTCACGTAAAAACTCTGGATTGGAAACTACATCAAATTTTGAAGATGGATTATTTTTTTTAATAATTTTTTCAACTTCATCTCCAGTACAAACCGGGACGGTAGATTTTGTGATAATTATTTTATACTTATTTATATTTTTAGAAATAACATTTGCTACTGCATAAACATTTTTTAAATCTGCGGAGACTCCGTCTTTGGCTGTAGGTGTTCCCACTGCAATGAATATTATATCTGAGTCTTTAATTGCTCTAGCTATGTCAGTTGTAAAAGATAATCTTTTTGATTTATAATTTCTTATTACTAGCTCATCAAGACCAGGTTCAAAAATTGGAATAATTCCTTTTTTTAAATTATCTATTTTTTTTTGGTCATTATCTACACATGTTACCTTGTTACCAAAATCAGAGAAAAGCACACCAGAAACAAGGCCAACATAACCAGTACCTATAAAACAAATTTTCATTATTTATTTATTTCTTTAAATGAATTTATATACCCATTTATAGTTCCACAGTCTAAATATTTACCTTTAAATTTGCATCCATAAAAATTTTCATGAAAAAGCATTGCGTTCATTGCGTCTGTAATTTGAATTTCACCTAATTTACCACTTTTTTGTTTACCTAGGTAATTAAAAATAGATTTATTCAAAATATATCTTCCTATAATTGCAAACTGAGATGGTGAGTTTTTTACTGAAGGCTTTTCTACCATTTTATTAATTTTTAAATTTTTGAATTCATCAAACCCTACTATACCATATCGCTTAACATCCTTTTTAATCACTTTTCTTATTGCAATAACTGAAGAGTTTGTTTTTTTATTTATGGCAATAAGTTCTTTAGAAGAATTCTTACCATTTATAATGTCATCCGGAAGTAATAGTAAAAAATGCTTTGATTTAATTAATTTTTTTGCACACAAAACAGCATGGCCTAATCCTTTGGGCTTGTCCTGGTAAACAAATTTAATTTTAGAAGATATTTTATTTAAATTTTTTAAAGACTTTAAAAGTTCAGGTTTATTTTTAACTTTTTTTTCAAGAACAATATCTTTTTTAAAGTAATCTTTTATTGATTTTTTTTTTTTTGAAATCACTAAAATAATTTCATTGATACCTGCGTCAAAACATTCATCTAAAATATTTTCAAGAATTGATTTATTCCCTAACGGCCAAAGTTCTTTTGGAAAAGCTTTGGTCAAGGGCAGCATCCTTGTACCTAAGCCGGCAAGTGGTATAATTGCTTGTTTAATCATTATTAAAACTTTAAATGAAAATTATAAAAAAATCCAAAGAAATCAATTTACTTTTTAAGAATATCAAGAAATCTGGTTTTGTTCCTACAATGGGGTCTTTGCACAAAGGACATGAGTATTTAATAAAAAAATCTATCACAGAAAACAAGATAACAGTTGTGAGTATTTTTTTAAATCCAAAACAATTTAATAATAAGAATGATTTAAAAAAATATCCAAAAAAAATTAATGATGACATCCGTATTTGTAAAAAGCTTAAGGTAAACTACTTATTCATTCCATCTTTTAATGAAATTTACTCCTGGAAGTCAAAAAAAAGAAAATATCCAAAAATAAATAAAATTATGGAACACAAATATAGAAAAGGACATTTTAAAGGTGTTTTGAAAGTTATTGAAAAGCTTACTGATATTGTGCCTTCTTCAAAAATGTATTTAGGAGAGAAGGATTTTCAACAATTAAAAATTATAAAAGATTTTATATTTCTAAATAAAATCAAAACTAAAATAATTAACTGCAAAACTATAAGAGATAGTAATGGATTAGCTTTATCATCTAGAAATCAATTACTTAATAAAGCAAATAAAAAAAAGGCTACATTAATTA
>NZ_JBNAIW010000010.1:0-47403 GCF_052047895.1 Candidatus Pelagibacter sp. HIMB1517 | reverse complement strand
ATATAAAAGAAAATTTTAAAAAAAATAAAATTAAGTACGATTATATTGAAAATATTAATTTAAAGACATTCAAAATTACTGATAAAATTAATAATCAATCAAGATTATTTGTTGCATTCTATATAGGAAAGGTGAGGTTGATAGATAATATTTAAATACCAAGTATTATCCCGGCTAAACCTAAAAAAGATACAAATCCAACAACATCGGTAACAGTTGTAACAAAAACTGTTGATGCAATTGCAGGATCAATTTTAAACTTATCTAATACAACAGGGATCGCTATTCCAGATAATCCAGCACAAGCCATATTAATTACCATTGAAACAGCAATTAAAATTGAAAGCTTAATTTCGTAAAACCAAAAATAGACAAATAAACCTGAAATTAAAGAAAACAAAACACCATTTAAAAAACCTACGCTAAATTCTTTTCCGATTATTTTAAATAAGTTTTCTGCGGTAAGTTCTTTTGTTGCTATTAATCTTACAGTTACAGTTAATGTTTGAGTTGCAGCATTACCCCCCATGGATGCTACGATTGGCATCAAAACAGCTAAGGCGACTACTTTTTGAATATTGCCATCAAATAAACCAATGACGTATGATGCGATTACAGCAGTAAATAAATTTATTAATAACCAAACAAATCTTTTTTTCGTAATTTTTACTGCATTGTCAGTAATAGCTTCATCTTGTACACCTGCTAACTTTAAAGCATCTTCTTCGGCTTCTTCTTTTAATACTGTTAAAATATCATCGGCAGTAATCATACCAATAAGTTTATTATTTTTATCAACTACACCAGCTGAAATTAAATTATATTGCTCAAATAGGTAACCAACTTGCTCTTTATCCCAATCTCCATAAATAAGCATTTGAGTTTCATCCATAATATCCTTCATCTTTGTAGACCTTGGATTTCTTAAAACTCTTGATGAGGGAACTGAGCCTAATGGTCGTTTTTTATCGTCAACAATAAATATTTGTAAAAATTCTTTAGGTAAATCATCGGTTTCTCTTAGGTAATCTATTGTTTCCCCAACTGTCCACTCTGGCGAGACAGAACAATACTCTGTTTGCATTATTCTAGCAGCAGAGTCTTCGGGATAAGCTTTTAATACTTCTTCTAAAAGTTTTTTGTCTTGTAATGGAATTTTTTCATATACATCAATCTTTTTTTCTTCATCTAAATTTGAAACAATTTGCAAAGCATCATCTGACTCTAATTGATTAACAATTTCTGCCACATTATCCGTAGGCAATTGATTTAGAATATCTTTTTGAAGAGTGTTGTTTAACTCTTTTACAGTATCAGGTCGTAAGTCTAACGCTTCAAGTAACAATAAATTGAAGCGAGCTTTTTCTGGAAGATTAGATAAGACTTCCGCGGCATCTGAAGGGTGTAATGCATGTAAAGTATTATTGATCTCGACTACCCTTTTTTCATTAATCAAACTAACTAAATTATCAATAAGTTCTTTAGTGACTTCAAATGTCTTTTTTTCTATAGTTTGTTCGTTTGACATAATAATAAATACTTTTAACAAATCTTTTTATGAAACTCGAAATAAAAATAAGCCAAAAACCTGTGGAATATCAGGATGCAATTGAATTATTAGAAGAACGAGTGAAAAAAATACAAAATAAAGAATCAAATAATCTTCTGTGGATTCTAGAACATCCAAATTTATATAGCGCTGGAACTTCTGCAAAAGATAAAGATTTATTGAACAAAAATAAATTTCCAATTTACAAAACAAATAGAGGCGGACAATGGACGTTTCATGGTGATGGACAAAAAGTAATATATTTTGCAATTGATTTAAATACAGAAAAAAATATTAAAAATTTTGTAAGAAATATTGAGACTGTAATAATCAGAATCTTAGATAATTATCAAATCAAATCTTTTAGTGACCCAAATAACATTGGCATTTGGGTTAAAAATAAAAATAATTCTGAAAAAATTGCAGCTATTGGTATCAGAGTTAAAAAATGGGTAGCATTTCATGGTTTTTCACTAAATGTAAATGTTAATAAGAAAGACTATAATGGAATTGTTCCATGTGGCATCAGGGATAGAGGAATTGCTAACATGACAGATTTTATAAATTTTTCAGAAATCAACGATTTAAATGATATAATAATTTCAGAATTTAAAAAAACTTTTCCAAACATGTTTTGAAATTATCTGGAATAGTTGCCTTATATTTTTTGATCTTATTATTATATTCAAACTCTATTTCATAACTCAATAAACATAGTTGAGTATTATTTTTTTTATCTCCATACTTTGAATCACCGACTACAGGATGGCCAATATCCGAAAATTGCTTTCTTATTTGGTGTTTTCTTCCAGTTATCAAATCAATTTCCAGATAAGAAAAGTTATTTTTTTTTGATATTACTTCAAAATAAAGCTTAGACTCAATTTCTTTTCCATTTAACTTTTCTTTTGAATGAATTTCGCCTTTATTTTTTTTAATTTTTCCATTTATAATCACAAGATATTTTTTTTTCACCTCTCTTGATTTAAACATTTCAGAAAATTTTTTAGCGTAAAATCTATTTTTAGCTAGGAGCATCAAACCCGAGGTGTCTTTATCTAGTCTGTGAACTATATAGTAATTTTTTTTAATAGAATTCAATATATCTATTACATTCTGTTTAACTTTTGAGCCATCTTGAGAAGCATATCCATAAGGTTTATTTAACACACAATAATCTTCACACTCAAAGACAAAATTTTTTTTTAATTCATTGTAATCATTAATATTAAAAATTTGTTTTTTTTTATTAATTTTATTTTCAATTTTCAGTTCAGTAAAAATATTTACAATATCGTTTATTTCAAGTTTGAATAAATTTTTAACTTTTTTGTTATTTACTGTAATATTTTTTTTTCTAAGATTTTTTTCAAATAAAGATTGAGGAATATTTGGAAATTGTTTTTTAAGAAATCTGTCTACTCTAGAACCTTCAAAATCTTTATTGATAACAAAAGATTTTAATGGTTTTTTCATATCAAAATTTTAATTAATTTATAACCGACATAAAATAAAATTAAACTAACTATAATTGATAAAAATAAGTAAATAAAAAGATTTAAATAATCTCCAGTTTTTAAAAAATTAAACACTTCGTGCGTAAAAGCTGAAAAAGTTGTAAACCCACCTAAAAATCCAAAAACAATTACTGATCTAAATTCATTACTTAAAATTTGTTTTTCAAAAAGTGAAGCTACAATTCCAATAAAAAAAGAACCAATTAAGTTAACAAGAATTGTACCTATGGGAAAATTTAAATATATTAATTTTGGCGTTGCTTGGATTAAAACAAATCTAGATAAACTTCCTATTGCTCCAAACAAAGCAACAAGAAATAAGTTGCTCATTATTTTTTATCTTTTTTTACTTCTGCTTTTTCTTGATCTTTGTTTTCAACTTTTTTTTGTGATGGGCCAGAATCTTGTCCTTTTGCATTAAAATCTTTATCAACTAGTTCAATAAAAGCTTTAGGTGCGTTATCTCCGTATCTGTAACCAGATCTTACAACTCTTGAATAACCGCCATTTCTTTTTTCATATCTCTTTAAAAGTGTTGTAGTTATCTTTTTAACAATACTTTGGTCTTGAAGTTTAGAAATAAGTATTCTTTTAGAAGCAAGAGTATTCTTTTTTCCTAATGTAATAATTTTATCTATCGCTACTTTTAATTCTTTTGCTTTAGGTAAAGTTGTTTCAATTTGCTCATGTTTAATTAATGCGTTTAGCATGTTTTTAATAAGAGCTTTTCTATGTTCAGCAGTCCTATTAAGTTTTCTATGAGCAATTTTATGTCTCATCTATTTATATTCTTCCTCTAATTTTTTAGATAATTCGGCTATATTTTCTGGTGGCCAATTTGGAATTTCAATACCTAGATATAAAGACATTCCAGATAAAACTTCTTTTATTTCATTTAGAGATTTTCTTCCAAAATTAGGAGTTCTTAGCATTTCACCTTCGGTTTTTTGAACTAAATCTCCAATGTAAATAATGTTGTCGTTTTTTAAACAATTCATAGATCTCACTGAAAGCTCTAATTCATCTACTCTTCTTAATAAATTTTTATTAAATTCTGGCTCAGATTTTGTCTGTTGAGCAACTACCTCTTTTGGTTCTTCAAAATTTATAAACATGCCAAGCTGATCTTGAAGTATTCTGGCTGCATAAGCTACACAATCCTCCGCTTCTACTGAGCCATTAGTTTCAACTTCCATTGTAAGTTTATCATAATCAATTGATAAACCTTCTCTTGTTTCTGATACATTGTAAGAAACTCTTTTAACTGGACTGTATACTGAATCTACAGGTATTAGACCTAATGGAGAATCTTTTTCTCTATTTTTTTCAGCAGATACATAACCTTTTCCAGTGTTGACTGTCAATTCCATATAAATTTTTGTATTATCATCAAGGTTACAGATAACTTGTTCTGGATTTAATATTTCAATATCTGCACTTTCTTTTAAATCTTTAGCTTTAATTTCACCTGGTCCTTGAGCATCTAATACGAGTTTTTTTGGTCCTGGATTTTTTAGCTTTAATGATAAAGCTTTAATATTTAAAACAATATCTGTAACGTCTTCTCTAACCCCGTTAATAGAAGAAAATTCATGCACTACACCATCAATTTGAATCGCAGTTACTGCTGTTCCTTGAATAGAAGAAAGAAGAATTCTTCTAAGTGCATTTCCAAGTGTTAAGGCAAAGCCTTTTTCTAAAGGCTCAATAGTTATCTTTGCATAACTTTTATCATCATTAGTTTGAACATCTAATTTAGATGGCTTTACTAATTCTTTCCAATTTTTTTCTATCAATTTATTCTCCTTTTAATTTTTAATTAAACTCTTCTTTTCTTCGGTGGTCTGCATCCATTGTGTGGAATTGGACTCGTATCTTTAATAGAGACAATTTTAAAACCTCTTGCTTGCAAAGCTCTTAAAGCAGTTTCTCTCCCTGATCCAGGACCTTTGACTTCAACGTCTAGAGTTTTTAAACCATATTCTGATGCTTTAGCAGCAGCATCATCAGCGGCTACTTGAGCAGCGTATGGGGTAGATTTTCTTGATCCTTTAAAACCTTTTGATCCCGCAGATGACCAAGATAAAACATTTCCACTTTTGTCTGTTATTGAAATAATAGTATTATTAAATGTAGCATTCACGAAAGCTTTACCTGACGTTACAACTTTTTTTTCTTTTTTCTTACCTTTAAATTTACTTTTTTTTTTAACTTCTTCTTTACTCATTATTTTTTAGCCATTGTTAATTTTTTACCTGCGATTGCAATTGCTTTTCCTTTTCTTGTTCTTGCGTTAGATGATGTTCTTTGTCCTCTTACAGGAAGTTTTTTTCTATGCCTTGTACCTCTATAAGTACCCAGGTCTCTTAATCTTTTTATATTTAATGAAATCTCTCTTCTTAAATCACCTTCGACAGTAAACTTTTCGTCAATAAGTTCTCTAATTTTTAAAACTTCGTCATCAGTTAAACTATTTACTCGTTTTGATTTTTCAATATTTAACTCTTTGCAAATCTTATCTGCATAGTGATCACCAATCCCATAAATATACTGTAAAGCGACATGCACTTGCTTATTTAACGGTAGGTTTACACCTGATATACGAGCCATAGTTTAGATTGCCTTATTTTTAAAATCGCTGGATTATAGTAATCGAACTATTAAAGTCAACGTTATAAGTTACTGATAATAGACTTTATTTCGCCTGTAACTTCATTAATTGCTTTCATAGCATCTACATCCTTCACGATTCCTTTTTTTCTGTAATAATCAAGTATAGGTAGCGTTTGGTCATCATAAGTTTTTAAACGATTTGTCACAGTACTTTCATTATCATCAGATCTTTTAATTAATTCTCTAGAATCACATTTGTTATTTGAACAGTTATTTGGTTCTACAGGTGGGTCGAAAAATTCATTAAATGGTTTTTTGCAAATTGAACATGAAACCCTGCCAGAAATTCTTTTTACAAGTACAGAATAATCTACTTTTAGATTTATAATTGCTGATATTTTTTGATTATACTTGTCAAGCATATCATCTAGTGACTTTGCCTGTTCTAAGTTTCTAGGAAAACCGTCAAAAATTATATTATTTTTTACACTCGGGTCTGAAATTTTTTTCTCTATTAAATTATTGATTATATCGTCTGAGACTAATTTTCCAGCATCCATGATTTCTTTCAATTGTTTTGATAAATCTGAGCCACTTTTTAATTCTGCTCTTAAAAGATCTCCTGTTGATAGTTGAAACATTTTTTCACTCTCGACTAAAAAAGAAGATTGAGTTCCTTTGCCAGCGCCTGGTGGTCCAAATAATATTAAGTTCATATTTTATCTATTAAATTTAGTTTTTTTAATTAATGATTCATATTGAACACTCATTAATCTTGTTTGTATTTGCGTGATTGTATCCATGCCAACTACAACAACGATTAATAATGATGTTCCACCTAAATAAAATGGCACAGGATAGTTTGCTATCAAAACTTCAGGTAATAAACATATAATCACCAAATAGGCAGACCCAATAACTGTTAATTTAGTTAAAAGATTTTCAATAAATAAAGCTGTACGCTCACCTGGTCTAATACCAGGAACAAATCCACCATATTTTTTTAAATTATCTGCTGTTTCAGTTGGATTAAAAACAATTGATGTATAAAAAAATGAAAAGAAAACTATACCAGCTGCAAAAAATATCATATAAAGAGGTTTTCCTTGACCCAGCATTGAAGTTATTGAGATTAAAATAGAATTTTCTGAAGATGATGAAAAATTAGAAAGAGTTATTGGTAATAATAATAATGCTGATGCAAAAATTGCAGGTATTACTCCAGCAGTATTTACTTTTAACGGTAAATATGAAGATTCACCACCGTACATTTTATTACCTTGCTGTCTTTTTGGATATTGAATCAAAACTCTTCTTTGAGCTCTTTCAACAAAAACAATAAAATAGATCGCTATTAATAAAAGCAATAAAATTAAAATTATTACTCCACTAGATATTGCTCCAGTTCTTCCTAATTCAAAAGTAGAAGCAAGAGCACCAGGGATCTCTGCAACTATTCCAGAGAAGATTATTAACGAAATTCCATTTCCTATACCTCTAGCCGTAATTTGTTCACCCAGCCACATTAAAAATACTGTTCCAGTTAATAGTGTAACAGTAGTTACGAATCTAAAATAAAGTCCAGGGTCTTGTACAATGCCTTGAGAATTTTCTAAGCTAATCGCAACTCCATAACCTTGTATTAAAGCTAAAATCACAGTTCCATATCTTGTATATTGAGTAATTTTTTGTCTTCCGACTTCACCTTGAGCCTTTAAATTTTTAAAGTACTCTGTTACTCCAGTAAGCAATTGAATTATAATTGATGCTGAAATATATGGCATAATACCAAGCGCAAATATTGCCATTCTTTGTACAGCACCACCTGCAAATACATTGAACATACCAAGAAGGCTTCTCTGATTACCACCTACAATTTCTTTTAATGATGTTGGATCAATACCGGGTAAAGGAACATAAGTCCCAAACCGATAAATTATAAGAATTAATAAAGTATATAATATTCTTTTTTTTAAATCGTCAGCTTTTGAAAAGGCCCCTAAGCCACTTTCTGCATTTTGAGCAAAACCAGACATTTATATTATTTGACTAATTCTATAGATCCGCCAGCTTTTTCAATTTTAGCTTGCGCGGATTTACTAAATTGATCAGCAAGAATACTTACTTTTACTTTTAAATCTCCTGTACCCAGAACTTTTACTTTCAACTTTTTAGGAGCTTTTGAGCTTAATAAAAATTTTCTTAAATCAATAGATTTTGATGAATCTAATTTTTTAGATTCTATTAATTTAGAAATTTTATCTAAATTTATAGCAATATTTTTTTCTTTTTTATAAAGAGAGTTAAAACCTCTTTTCGGTAATCTTCTGTACAAGGGCATTTGTCCGCCCTCATAAGCTTTGATCGCAACTCCAGATCTTGATTTTTGACCTTTTACACCTCTTCCTGATGTTTTCCCTAGACCAGAGCCAATACCTCTTCCAACTCTTTTTTTAGCTTTATGAATTTTTTTGTTTAAAGTATTAAGTTGCATTCTTTATCTCCTTGAAACTATTTCCTTAATTTTTTTACCTCTAATTAAAGATATTTCTTTAGGTGATTTTTGCTTAGTTAATGCATCAAAAGAAGCTCTAACTAAGTTATAAGGGTTAGAAGATCCAATAGATTTTCCAACGACATCTTGAATTCCTGACATCTCGCATATTGCACGAACAGGACCACCCGCAATAATACCTGTACCAGCTGGTGCACTTCTTAATAAAACTTTACCTGCACCATTTCTTCCTCTTACATCATGGTGAAGTGTTCTTCCTTCTCTTAACGCAACTTTTACTAAAGATTTTCTTGCAGCTTCAGAGGCTTTTTTTATTGCGTCTGGAACTTGTTTGGCTTTACCTTGACCAAATCCTACCTGTCCTTTTTGATTTCCAGTTACCACAAGCGCTGCAAATCCAAATCTTCTTCCACCTTTTACAACTTTTGTAATTCTATTAATTGCAACTAATTTTTCTTTAAATTCACTTGTTTGACTCATACTTTAAAATTTTAATCCTCCAGTTTTTGCACTTTCCGCCAGTTGTTTGACTCTACCATGATACTTGTATTTACCTCTGTCAAAATAAACTTCTTTACATCCTTTTTCTAAGCACCTCTCAGCAATTAACTTTCCTACTATCTCAGAAAGATCTTTTTTAGGTTTTTTTTCAATATTTTTTTCTACTGATGAAGCACTTGCTAGAGTTACTTTTTTATTATCATCTATAACTTGAGCATAAATATTTTTTGCAGATCTAAAAACAGTAAGACGTGGTTTATCTTTATTTACTTTTTTAATTTTAAATCTTACTCTATTTTTTCGTTTGTTACTTTTGCTTATCATTATTTCTTTTTACCTTCTTTTTTCAAAATAAATTGCCCCTCCGAAGTTATTCCTTTTTGCTTATAAGGTTCTACAGGTTTATAAAATTTAATATCAGCAACAGTTTTTCCAACCAATTCTTTATCAACACCACTGATAATAATCGTAGTTTGTTTATCAACCTTTAAGGTAATTCCCTCAGGTATATCGTACATAATGTCATGGCTAAATCCTAGTTGAAGTTGTAATTGTTTACCTTTTAAATTTGCTCTAAAACCTACACCATTTAATTTTAAAGTCTCTTCATAACCTTTTCCAACTCCAATAACCGCATTATTAATTAAACTTCTTTGTAAACCCCAAATAATTTTGTTTTGTTTTTTTGGATCTTTTGGAGCAACAATAATTTTACCTTCTTCAAAAGTAATATTTAAAAACTCAATATTAATATCAAGAGACTTCTTACCTTTTGGTCCTTCTAAATTAATCTTATTACCATTAATTTGGACTTTTACATCACTTGGTACCGGTATATGTTTTTTTCCAATTTTAGACATATTATTAAGAAATATTACAGATTATTTCTCCTCCAACTTTTTTTTCTCTAGCTTCATTGTCAGTTAAAATTCCAAAAGATGTTGAAATAATTGCAATACCTAGACCGTTTTGAACTCTAGGCAAACTACCAAATCTTGTATAGATTCTTCTTCCAGGTTTAGAAACTCTGCTAATTTCATTAATTACTGGGTTACCATGAACATACTTTAAATTAACCTTTAAATGATCATATGAAGTATCCTCATTCTTAACTGTTTCATAGCCTGCGATAAATCCTTCTCTTTCCATCGCATCCAAAACAAATTTTTTAAACTTAGAAGACGGGACCATTACATGTGGATGGTTTCTTTGTTGTGCATTTCTAATTCTTGCAAACATATCTCCTACTGGATCGCTTATTGTCATAATCTATCTCCTACCAACTTGATTTTGTCATGCCTGGAATTTTACCCATAGAAGCAAGTTCTCGAAGGGCTATTCTAGACATTTTAAGTTTACGGTAATAACCATGTGGTCTACCTGTTATTTCACATCTATTTCTTATTCTATTTTTTGCAGAATTCTTTGGTAACTTTGCAAGCTTCAATGCTGCTTCAAATCTTTCGTTTAAATTTACTTTCTTATCCATAACTATCTTTTTTAATTTTTTTCTCCTAGCTTCATATTTCTTTGCTAACTTTATTCTTTTTTTATTTTTTTCTACAGCTGATACTTTTGCCATTAGTTAGCTCCTTTCTTTACAAATGGAAAATTAAATTTATCTAATAATGCTTTTGCTTGGTTTTTATCAGTTGTTGAGGTTACCACTGTAATGTCCATTCCTCTAACTTTGTCGACTTTATCGAAGTTTACTTCAGGGAAAATTACATGCTCTTTAACACCAAAGCTATAATTTGCATTATCATCAAAACTTTTTGGATTTAATCCTCTAAAATCTTTAATTCTTGGTAAAGCAATATTAATCAATCTATCAAGAAAAAAGTACATATTATTTTTTCTTAAAGTCACTTTTAATCCCAAAGGTATCTTTGCTCTTGTTTTAAAGTTAGAGATTGCTTTTTTTGATTTCGTTACAACAGGTTTTTGCCCTGCTATGTTAGCAAGGTCAGTTTCAATTGTTTTTAAAACCTTGTTATCATTCGCATCTAAACCAAGACCCATATTAATTACAATCTTTTCAAGTCTTGGAACTTGCATAACATTTTTTACTCCTAGGCTATCTTTTAATTGAGGAAGAATTTCTGATTTATAGATAGATTTTAATCTTGGTTCCATTTTATTTTGCTACCTTTTTTTTCACTGCAGTTTTTTTTGTTTTTGTTTCAGTTTTATTCACTTTTGTTTCGGTTTTTTTTGTGTCTTGTTTTTTTGATTTCTCTTGGTTTTTTTCACCATCAATAATTTTCAAATTTGATAAATGAACAGGTTTTTCAATACTAACTATTCCACCTTTTTGTTCTTTAGTTGGTTTTTGATGTTTTTTCTTCACATTTACCCCTTTTACAAGAGCGCTGTAATTTTTTGGAAACAGCTTAATTATTTCACCTGACTTACCTTTGTCAGCACCTGTAATTAATTGAACTGTTTGTCCTTTTTTAAGTTTTGTTTTCATTTTTATAAAACCTCTGGTGCCAGAGATATAATTTTCATATGTTTTTTATCTCTAAGTTCTCTAGTTACAGGGCCAAATATTCTTGTCCCAATGGGCTCTCCACTTGCAGCTATTAATACAGCAGCATTTTTGTCAAATTTAATAGCCGAACCATCATTTCTTTGAATTTGTTTTTTTGTTCTTACGATCACGGCTTTGTGAACATCACCTTTTTTAACTTTGCCTTTTGGCATAGCATCTTTGATACTAACCACTACGATGTCACCGATACTAGCGTATCTTCTTTTAGAGCCACCAAGAACTTTGATGCATTCAATCCTTTTTGCACCAGTGTTATCAGCAACTTCCATTTCTGTTTGAACTTGAATCATATTAATTCTCCAAAACTCTCCATTTTTTTAATTTAGAAATTGGTTTAGACTCAATAATTTTAATTTCATCTCCAACTTTAAATTCACCTGTATCATAATGAGCATGATACTTTTTAGATCTTTTTAAAACTTTCTTTAATACTGGGTGTCTAAATTTTCTTTCTACCTGAATTACTAAAGTATTTTGATTTTTAGCACTTACAATTTTTCCTGTTAAAACTCTTTTTGGCATTAGTTATCTTTCTTCTTTTGGTTTAGAAAAGTTAAAATTTTTGCAATAGATCTTCTTACAGTTCTAACTCTAGCAGTATTTTGAACTTGAGAATTAACTTTTTGAAATCTTAAATTGAATTGCTCCTTTTTAAAATTCGTTAACTCCTTTTGAAGTTGAGCTACTGTTAATTTTTTAATTTCTGAGGTTTTCATTTCTATAAATTTAAATTCCTTTTAATAATTTTTGTTTTGATAGGCAGTTTAGAAGCTGCTCTATCAAAAGATTCTTTTGCGACCGTATCACTAACTCCATCTATTTCGAAAATTACTCGACCAGGTTTTACTCTATATACCCAATATTCGGGTGAACCTTTTCCTTTACCCATCCTAACTTCTATTGGTTTTTTTGAAACAGGAATATTAGGAAAAATTCTCAACCAAACACGTCCTTTTCTTTGCATGTGTCTTGTTAAAGCAACTCTAGCTGCCTCTATTTGTCTAGAAGTTACTCTTTCAGGTTCTAAAGCCTGTAAGCCATGTGACCCGAAATTCAAAGCTGCACCTCTTGTAGCTTTTCCTTTAATTCTACCCTTGTGTGCTTTTCTAAACTTTGTTCTTGATGGTTGTAACATTAATTAGCTTCCTCTTTTTTTTCAGCTTCAATTTTCTTTTGTAAATCTTTTTGGAAAACAACACCTTTGTATATCCAAACTTTTACACCTATAATTCCATAAGTAGTAGAAGCTTCAGCTTCGGCATAATCTACGTCTGCTCTTAATGTGTGAAGTGGTATACTACCTTCTCTTAACCATTCAGTTCTTGCGATTTCATTTCCACCTAAACGACCACTCACAGTAACTTTAATTCCTTTTGCCCCAAGTCTTAAAGCTGAAGACATAGCTCTTTTCATTGCTTTTCTATATGCAACTCTTTTCTCTAATTGTTGTGCAATATTCTCAGCAACTAAGTATGAATCAAGTTCAGGTTTTCTAATTTCTTTAATATTTACACTTACTTCATCATTAGTAATTTTTGATATATTATTTTTTATCTTTTCAATATCAGAGCCTTTTTTTCCAATTACAAAACCTGGTCTTGATGTATAGATTGTTACAACACATTTTTTTGAAGGTCTTTCTATTAAAATTTTAGAAACACCAGAGTTTTTAATTGTTTTATTAATGTATTTTCTGATTTTAAAATCTTCTATTAAATAGGTCCCATAATTTTGCTTTTTAGCAAACCACACAGAATCCCAAGTTCTGTTAATTTTTAACCTAATTCCAATTGGATTAACTTTTTGTCCCATAATTAAGCTCTTTTTCCTTCAGTTTCTTTTTTTTCACTAACAATAATTGTTAGGTTAGAAAATGGTTTTTTAATTTCGCCAGCTCTTCCTCTTGCTCTAGGTCTATATCTCTTCATTACCATTCCTTTTCCAACATAAGCTTCTTTGATAAATAAATTATCAATATCTAATTGATTATTATTTTCAGCATTTGCCACTGCTGATTTGATTGTTTTTGAAATTTCTTTTGAAACTCTTTTTTCTGAAAATTGTAAATTTCTTAAAGCGATATCAGCTTTTTTTCCTCTTATAGATCTTAAAATGTCGTTAATTTTCCTAGGGCTTGATCTTAAATTTCTGTAGACCGCTTTTACAGTAGATAAGTCTTTTGTAGGCTTTGTGTTTTTAGGCATTATTTAGCATCCTTTTTTGGTGCAGCAGCCGCGCCTGCTTTTTTATCAGCTGGAGTATGTCCTAAGAATTGTCTAGTAGGAGCAAACTCACCTAATTTATGACCAACCATTTCATCGGAAATAGTAATTGGGATAAATTTTTTTCCGTTATGTATTTCAAATTTTAAACCAACAAATTCAGGGACAATAGTAGAACTACGTGACCATGTCTTAATTGGTCTTTTTAAAGCATCACCACCTTTTTCTACTTTCTTTAATAGACTTGGGTGAACGAATGGTCCTTTCCAAACTGATCTAGCCATAAATTATCTTCTCTTTTTCTTTCTAGAAATAATAAATTGATCTGTTTTTTTATTATTTCTTGTTTTTAATCCTCTAGTTCCTTGTCCCCAAGGAGTGACTGGGTTTCTTCCACCTGATGTTTTACCTTCACCACCACCATGTGGGTGATCTACAGGGTTCATAACTACACCTCTTACAGTAGGTCTTTTACCTAACCATCTATTTCTTCCTGCTTTACCAATTTTTTTGTTTTTATTATCTACGTTAGAAACTTGCCCGATTGTCGCTTTACACTTTGATAAAATTTTTCTTGTTTCACCGGATCCAAGTTTGATTAAAGTATAATCATCATCCTGACCCATAACTGTTGCCGAAGATCCTGCGGATCTTGCCAATATTCCACCTTTTCCAGGAGTTATTTCTATATTATGAACTAGTGTCCCTGCTGGGATATTTTTTAACATCATTGAATTTCCTTTTTGAACCTCTGTTTTGTCTCCAGAAACTACTTTATCTCCAATTTTAAGTCCTTCGACTCCCAAAACATAACTTAAAACTTTGTCTTGATATTCTATAAGCATTATATTTGCACTTCTAAACGGGTCATATTCAAAACGTTTTACTTCAGCTGGAATATCATTCTTAGATCTTTTAAAATCAATTAAACGGTATCTTTTTTTGTGACCCATCATTTTGTGTCTCGTTGTAATACGACCTTGGTTATTTCTTCCAACAGCTCTTTTTTTAAACTTTGTTAGACTTTTTTCAGGTTTTCCTTTCCATAAATCACTTCTATCAACCAATATTGTTGATCTTGTTGATTTTGTATAAGGTTTAAAACTTTTTAATGCCATTTGTTAAACTCCTGCTGTCATATCAATTGTCTGACCTTCTTTTAAAGTGACAATTGCTTTCTTGTATCCTGTTTTACTGCCAACTTTACCTCTTACAATTTTAACTCTTGGCTTCGATAAAATCGTATTCACTTTGATTACTTCTACTTTGTAAAGTTTCTCAATGCTTTTTTTAATTGAAGATTTGTTTGCATCTTTCGCAACTTTAAAAGTTAATTTGTTTAATGCATTTAAATTTGTAGATTTCTCAGTAATGACTGGAGATAAAATAATATCAAATGCTGCGTTTTCGTTTTTCATTATTTATTTAATCTTTCTTCAATTGCTTTAAAAGATTCTTTTGTGAAAAGAACTTTTTCATATTTAATTAAATCGTAAACATTCGTTCCCACATCTTCTAACTTTTTTGAGTTTGGAATGTTTTTAATACTTCTAACAAATTCTTTTGGAGCGTCTTTATGGTGAATAAATAGTGCACTTTTTGACTTAATATTTTTTAAAAAATCTTTAAAATTTTTAGTTTTTAAACCTGACATTTTTGGTTCATTAAATATTGCAATTTGATCTGACTTCGCCTTTACCGATAGAGCATGGACTAGTCCTAATTTTCTAACTTTTTTATTTAATTTTTTAACTGCGTAATTACCTCTATGTCTTGGTCCGTGAGCAATACCACCACCTACAAATATAGGTGCAGTAATATTACCATGTCTTGCACCACCTGATCCTTTTTGTTGTACTATTTTTTTTCTTGAACCTTTAACTTCACCTCTGCTCTTAGTGTGACCAGTTTTTTTAAACATTCTATTTTGTTGCCAGTCAATCACTTGCTGAATAATATCTTTTCTTGGTTTAACTTTAAAAACTTTATCCGAAGCTTCTAAAGAACCAACATTTTTACCATCAATACTTATTTCATTAATTTTCATTACTTTTTCTCAGCTCCTTCACCTTCACTTTTTTGAGTTGCGGGAGTTTCAGTTTTTTTATCTTTTTTCTTTTTATCTTTCTTTGTAGATTGCATTTCTGCTAATGAAGCCTTGTATTTTTCAACTCTTTCTTTAATTGATAATTTGTTTTTATTTTTAATTGCTTCTTGAATTTCAACGTAACTATTTTTACTTCCTGGAACTGCTCCTTTTAGATACAGTAAACTATTTTCTAAATCTGCCTCAACTACCTCTAAGCCCAACGTGGTTCTGTATTTAGCCCCCATGTGCCCAGCCATTTTTTTACCTTTAAACACTTTACCAGGATCTTGGCATTGACCAGTTGAACCGTGTGCTCTATGAGAAATTGATACCCCGTGAGTTGCTCTCATACCGCCAAAATTGTGCCTTTTCATTGATCCAGCAAAACCTTTACCGATAGTTTTTGCTCTTACGTCTACATATTTTTTATCTTTTAAAACGTCTAAATTAATTTCAGTTCCTGGCTTTAACTCTTCAGTGTTTTCTAATCTAAATTCTTTAAGAATTTTTTTGGGCTCCTGTGATTTTTTTGCAAAAAAGCCTTTCATTTGTTTTGTAAGTTTTGAATTTTTTATATATCCGTACCCAACTAGAACAGCTGAATAGCCTTTTTTTTCTTTATTAATAACATCAACAACTTTCGCTTTTTCAATTTTTAATACAGTCACTGGCAGAGACTCTCCATTTTCAAAGAATCTTTGTGTCATTCCTAATTTTTTTCCTACCAATCCAATAGCCATAACTAAATTTTAATCTCCACATCTACACCTGCTGCTAAATCTAACTTCATTAAAGCTTCAATTGTAGCTGGTGTTGGTTCCATAATATCAATTAGTCTCTTATGAGTTCTTGTCTCAAATTGCTCTCTACTCTTCTTATCAATATGAGGTGATCTCAATACAGTATAAATTTCTTTTTTTGTTGGAAGTGGAATAGGTCCTTTAATTTGAGCACCAGTTCTTTTAGCAGTATTTACAATCTCTTCAGTTGATTGATCTAATATTTTGTGATCGTAAGCTTGCAGTCTAATTCTAATATGTTGTTGATCCATTTGTTATTATCCTGCCAGTTTCTTTGTTACTTCGTCCTGAACATTTTGAGGAACTTTTTCATAATGAGAGAATTGCATAGTATATTGGGCTCTTCCTTGAGACATTGACCTTAAGTTGTTTACATAACCAAACATATTAGCCAAAGGAACATTTGCATTAATCACTGTTGCATTTCCTCTTTTGTCGGTTGACCCAACTTGACCACGTCTACTATTTAAATCACCAATAACATCACCCATGTAATCTTCAGGGGTTACTACTTCAACTTTCATAATTGGCTCTAAAAGCTTTAGACCACCTTTTTGACATGCTTCTTTGAAACAAGCTCTTGAAGCTATTTCAAAAGCCAAGACACTAGAGTCAACATCATGGTGTAACCCATCAATAATTTGAACTTTATAATCAATAACAGGAAAGCCTGCTAAAATTCCAGTGTCTGCCACACCTTCAATTCCTTTTTCAACACCGGGAATGAATTCTTTAGGTATCGCACCACCTTTAATTAAACTTTCAACTTCTCTACCCTTGCCTGGTTCTTGTGGTTCTACAATTAATTTTACTCTTGCAAACTGTCCTGAGCCACCAGACTGTTTTTTGTGTGTATAATCAACTTCAGCTGATCTTTCGATTGTTTCTCTATAAGCAACTTGTGGTGCACCAATATTTGCATCTACTTTAAATTCTCTTTTCATTCTATCTACAATAATATCTAAATGAAGTTCGCCCATACCTTTAATAATGGTTTGACCAGACTCAGTATCTGATGACACTCTGAAAGATGGATCTTCTTTTGCCAGTCTCTGTAAAGCTTCACCCATTTTTTCCTGGTCACCTTTTGTTTTTGGTTCAACAGCAATCTCAATAACTGGGTCAGGAAACTCCATCGGCTCTAAAACTACTGGGTTGTTTTTAACGCAAAGAGTATGTCCTGTAACTGTATATTTTAAACCTGCTAAAGCAACAATATCTCCTGTGCTTGCTTCTTTAATATCTTCTCTATCGTTAGCATGCATTAAAAGCATTCTTCCAATTCTCTCTTCTTTATCTGTAGATGAATTTAATACTCCAGTTCCAGAAACTAACTTTCCAGAGTAAATTCTAATGAATGTAATAGTTCCAACGAAAGGGTCATTGGCGACCTTAAATGCTAGCGCTGAGAAAGGTTCGTTATCTTCAAATTTTCTAACTAATTCTTCATCTGAACCAGGTTTTGTACCTTTTATTTCTTTAAGATCTAAAGGACTTGGAAGAAAATCAACTACTGCATCTAATAAAGGCTGTACACCTTTGTTTTTAAATGCAGAACCAGTCAATACAGGTACAAAACTGAAATTTAATGTACCTTTTCTAATGCATTTTTTTAAGTCTTCTTCACTAATTTCTTTGCCTTCTAAGTAAGCTTCCATCAACTTTTCATCTTGCTCAACTGCCGTTTCAACAAGATCTTGTCTATATTTTTCAGCTTTTTCTTTTAAGTCATCAGGAATATCAACTTCATTAAATTTTGCTCCAAGATCTTCTGCTTCCCAAACTAGACCCTTCATTTTAACTAGGTCTACAACACCTTGTAGATCAGCTTCAGCGCCAATTGGAATTTGTAAAACTAAAGGAGTTGCACCTAATCTTTCTTTAATCATGTCTACACATCGGTAGAAATCAGCACCAGTTCTGTCTAGTTTATTTACAAAGCACATTCTTGGAACTTTGTACTTATCTGCTTGTCTCCAAACAGTTTCTGATTGTGGCTCAACACCTGCAACGCCATCAAATACAGCAACAGCTCCGTCTAATACTTTTAAAGATCTTTCAACTTCAATAGTAAAATCTACGTGGCCCGGGGTATCGATAATATTAATTCTGTGATCTTTCCAAAAACAGGTTGTTGCAGCTGAAGTAATTGTTATTCCTCTTTCTTGTTCTTGCTCCATCCAATCCATTGTTGCTGCACCATCATGCACTTCACCAATTTTATGAGACTTACCTGTGTAATATAAAACCCTTTCAGTTGTTGTAGTTTTTCCAGCATCAATATGTGCCATGATACCAATATTTCTGTATTTATCTTTAGCGTAAACTTTACCCATAACTTTCTACCATCTAAAATGAGCAAAAGCTTTATTCGACTCTGCCATTTTATGTGTGTCCTCTCTTTTTTTAATTGCCGATCCTTTATTTGTTGATGCATCAAGAAATTCTTTCATCAATCTTTCTTGCATTGTTTTGTCACCTCTTTTTTTTGCAGCATCTAGTAACCATCTAATCGCTAATGCTTGGCCACGATCAGCTTTTACCTCAACGGGTACTTGGTAAGTAGCACCACCAACTCTTCTTGATTTAACTTCTAAATTTGGTTTTACATTTTTAATAGCCTCATTAAAAACTTTAACAGGATCTTCTTTTGCTTTTTCTTTAATTAAACTAAATGAATTATAAAAAATTTTTTCTGCAGTGGTTTTTTTACCACCAATCATTAATGCATTTATAAATTTTGAAACTGATTTTAATCCGTAAATTGGATCATCTACAATTTGTCTTTTCGCTTGTCTTCTACGTCTTGACATTATTTAGGCCTCTTCGCTCCGTACTTAGATCTTTGTTGTTTTCTATTAGCAACACCTTGAGTATCTAACAAACCTCTTACAACGTGGTATCTAACACCTGGTAAATCTTTTACTCTACCACCTCTAATCATAACAACTGAGTGTTCTTGCAAATTATGACCTTCGCCTGGAATGTATGCGGTAACTTCAAATCCATTTGACAATCTTACTCTCGCAACTTTTCTTAAAGCTGAGTTTGGTTTTTTTGGAGTTGTTGTATACACTCTTGTACAAACACCACGTTTTAAAGCGCAAGCTTGTAATGCAGGAACTTTATTCCTAATCACTTGCTTTACACGTTTCTTTTTTAACAACTGGTTTATAGTTGGCATAATAACATTCTTTTTAAGGAAACAATTTGGTAAGCAGTTGGTAGTAGTTTAAAGCCAACTCAGCTTTACGTGCTACCTTAAAAAGTGCGCTATTAATACTGATTATTTTAAGAACGTCAACAATTGCGTGTGTGATTTAATGTAAAAAAATCGTTAATTTTTAAGGCTATTATACCTCTGCTGGCTGTTCTTCAGTCTCAGAGGTAATTGCTTCAGCTGCCATCTTATTTTGTAGTTCAATGTCTTTGTCCTTGGCAATTTTATTGTATTTTTGTCTACTTTTTCCGCTACCTGCTGGAATTAATCGACCTACAATCACGTTTTCTTTTAATCCCATTAAATCATCAGCTTTCCCTTTAATTGAAGCATCAGTTAATACACGAGTAGTTTCTTGGAAAGAAGCTGCAGATATAAATGATTTGGTTTGTAATGAAGCTTTTGTAATACCAAGCATTACAGGATCAAATTCTATTTGTTTTTTACCTTCTTCTTTTAATTTAGCATTTAAATGTTTGGCATCTATTTTATCCATCACCTCACCTGCTAATAAACTACTCTCCCCAGGATCTTTAACTTCTAATTTTCTTAACATTTGTCTTAAAATAACCTCGATATGCTTATCGTTAATCACAACACCTTGTAATCGATAAACATCTTGAACTTCGTTAACAAAGTAATCTGTTAGCGCTTCTATTCCTAATATTCTTAAAATATCATGTGGTGCTGGACTTCCGTCTAACAAATATTCACCTTTTGTAATTTTTTCACCAGGATTGTAATTGATTTGCTTTCCTTTAGGGATCAGATAATTAGACTCTATTCCATCTTTTCCTTTAATAATAATTTTTTGCTTACCTCTAATTTCTTTTCCAAAAATAATTTCACCATCATTTTCAGCAATTATCGCGCCATCTTTTGGTTTTCTAGCTTCAAATAATTCGGCAACTCTTGGTAGACCTCCAGTAATATCTTTAGTTTTTGAAGTTGCTTTTGGCAATCTTGCTAATACATCTCCTGCGTTCACTTTGTCTCCATCTGCCACTGATAAAATCGTTTCAGGGGACAAATAATATCTAGCTTCATTTCCATCTGCTTTTAAAACAACTTTGTCTTTACTATCTCTCAAAGTAATTCTAGGTTTTAAATCTAAATTTTTAGACTGAGATCTCCAATCTAAAACTATTTTAGATGAAATACCTGTTGCTTCATCAGTCTTGTCTGCAATAGATACTGCATCAACTAGATCAACATAATTTGCAATTCCAGATGTCTCGGCAATAACCGGTACTGTATATGGATCCCAATCACAAATTTTTTGTCCTTTTTTAACTTGTTCATCTGGCTTAACATATAACTTTGAACCATACGGAACTTTAAACGACGCGAAAACTACACCATCTTTTTCAAGGGTTAATTCGATGTTTCTTCCCATGATGATTAAGTTTTTACTTGAGTCTTCAACTAAGTTTTTATTAGATATTTTTAATGTTCCAGCATCTGGTGCTGTTATAGATGAATCGTCTTTAATTTGCGCAGTTCCACCAACGTGGAAAGTTCTCATTGTTAACTGAGTACCAGGCTCTCCAATTGATTGTGCTGCAATCATTCCAACGCACTCTCCTATAGATACCGGAATACCTCTAGCTAAATCTCTACCATAACACTTTGAACAAACTCCTTGATTACTTTCACAGGTCATTACTGAATAAACATTGCAACTTTTAACTCCAGCAGCTTCAATATCTTCACACTTAAATTCATCAATCATTTGATTTTTTTTAACGATAACTTCACCCGTAAGAGCGTTTTTAATATCTTCTGCAGCATTTCTACCTAATGCTCTTTCAGATAAGCTTACAACAACATTTCCACCTTCAATAATTTCAGAAATTGTAATTGATTTTTTGGAACCGCAATCTTTTTCATTAATAATAACATCCTGGGATACATCGCACAGTCTTCTAGTTAAATACCCAGAGTTTGCAGTCTTCAAGGCGGTATCAGCAAGACCTTTACGTGCTCCGTGTGTTGATGTGAAATACTCTAAAATAGTTAAACCCTCTTTAAAGTTTGAAATAATTGGAGTTTCAATAATTTCACCTGAAGGTTTTGCCATTAAACCCCTCATACCAGCTAACTGTTTCATTTGAGCAGGTGATCCTCTTGCACCAGAATCTGCCATCATAAATACTGAATTTGATTTTACTCTTCCGTCTTTATCTTGTTGAGGACTTGAGATAATTTCCATCATTTCAGATGCAATTTTGTCAGTACACTTAGACCATTGATCGATAACTTTATTGTATTTTTCACCTCTTGTTATTAATCCTTCAGCATATTGGTTTTCGTATTCTTCAACCATTTTTTTTGCTTCAGAAATAATTGTCTCTTTACTCTCTGGAATGATTAGATCATCTTTTCCGAATGAAATACCTGCTTTAAACGCATTTTTAAAACCAAGTGCCATGATTTTATCACAGAAAATAACTGTTTCTTTTTGACCACAGAATCTAAATACAACATCTATAACTTCTGATATTTGTTTTTTTGCAAGTACTCTATTTACTAAATCAAATTTAATACTTTTGTTTTTAGGTAATACGTTTGCCAATAAAAATCTTCCAGCAGTACTTGTGTATTTTAAAAACTTTTGATTTCCATCTTCATCTTTGGTTTCAAATCTTGAGACTATTTTAGTATGAATATTGATATCACCACTTTCTAACGCAAGCATAATTTGGTCAGTATTTAAAAAGTATCCTTGAGGCTTGTCTTCTTTTTTACCAAGTGGCTCTTGTGATAAATAATAAATTCCTAATACCATATCTTGCGAAGGAACTATAATTGGTTTTCCGTTAGCAGGATGTAAAATATTATTCGTTGACATCATTAACACCCTTGCCTCAAGTTGCGCTTCAATACTCAAAGGTACGTGTACTGCCATTTGGTCACCATCAAAGTCAGCGTTAAATGCAGCACAAACTAATGGGTGTAATTGAATTGCTTTACCTTCAGTTAGAATAGGTTCAAAAGCTTGAACACCTAGTCTGTGAAGTGTTGGAGCTCTATTTAATAAAATTGGATGTTGTCTAATTACATGATCTAAAATATCCCAAACTTCTTGCTTTTCTTTTTCAACAATTTTTTTTGCTTGTTTAATTGTTGTAGCGTAACCTAATTTATCTAATCTTGCATAAACAAAAGGTTTAAATAACTCTAAAGCCATTTTCTTTGGTAAACCACATTGATGAAGTTTTAATTCAGGTCCGGCAACAATTACTGATCTTCCAGAGTAATCTACTCGTTTACCTAGTAAGTTTTGTCTAAATCTTCCTTGTTTACCTTTTAACATTTCAGCTAAAGACTTTAATGGTCTTTTGCCTGTTCCAGTTATCACTCTTCCTCTTCTACCATTATCAAATAATGCATCCACTGACTCTTGAAGCATTCTTTTTTCATTTCTTACAATAATATCAGGAGCTCTAAGGTCCATCAGTCTTCCTAATCGGTTATTTCTATTTATAACTCTTCTGTACAGATCGTTTAGATCTGATGTTGCAAATCTACCGCCATCTAAAGGAACTAAAGGTCTTAGCTCTGGTGGAATTACTGGTAATGTTGTAAGTACCATCCATTCAGGTTTATTCCCTGAATCTGCAAAAGATTCTAATAGCTTTAATCTTTTTATAGTTTTTTCTAAAACAACTTTTGAATTAATTGTTTTTATATCTTCTCTTAATTTATCTCTCTCTGCTTCAACATCAATATTGGCCAAGCATTCTCTAATGGCTGCAGCGCCAATGCCAGCAGAGAATTGGTCTTCTCCATATTCATCTTGTGCTTTTAAAAACTCTTCTTCTGAAATTATCTGATTTTTTTCTAATTTTGTAAGACCGGGTTCAATTACAATAAAGTTTTCATAGTATAAAACTTTTTCTAGATCTTTAAGTTTTAAGTCTAATGATAATGCTATTCGACTTGGTAAAGATTTTAAAAACCAAATGTGTGATACGGGAGTTGATAATTCAATATGACCCATTCTTTCTCTACGAACATTAGATTTGGTAATTTCAGTTCCACACTTTTCACAAATAATACCTCTGAATTTCATCCCTTTGTATTTTCCACATAAACACTCGTAATCTTTAACTGGTCCAAAAATTCTTGCACAGAAAAGACCATCTTTTTCAGGTTTAAAAGTTCTATAATTAATAGTCTCTGGTTTCTTTATTTCACCAAATGACCAGGATCTTATTTTTTCAGGACTTGCTAATGAAATTTTAATTTTAGAAAAGTCTTGTTTATTAACTTTTTTTGAAAATAAATTTGTTAATTCCTTGCTCATTAATTTAACTCCAGGTTTAATGCTAATGATCTAATTTCTTTTACCAAAACGTTAAATGACTCTGGAATACCAGATTCAAAATCATCATCACCTTTTACAATTGTTTCATAAACTTTTGTTCTACCCGCAACATCATCTGATTTAACTGTTAAAATTTCTTGTAATGTATAAGCGGCTCCATATGCTTCAAGGGCCCAGACTTCCATTTCTCCAAATCTTTGGCCACCAAACTGAGCTTTGCCACCAAGAGGTTGTTGTGTAACTAAACTATAAGGTCCAGTTGATCTTGCATGAATTTTATCATCAACCATGTGATAAAGTTTTAACATATAAATAATACCAACGGTTACTTCTCTATCAAATTTTTCACCAGTTCTTCCATCGTATAGAATTGTTTGCCCACTCTCTGGTAAATCTGCAAATTTTAACATTCCTGTTACATCTTCAACACTAGCGCCATCAAAGACTGGAGTAGCAATAGGAACTCCACTTGATAAATTGTGAAGAAGATCTTTGGTTTCATCTTCTTTTAATTTTTTAATTTCTTTGTCAATTTCACTATTGTTATAAATCTTACCAAGCGCGTCTTTTGCTTGTTCAAATGTTTTTTGTTTAGCTTTATATTCGTTGTATAATTTATTTACTTTTTCACCTAACTCGGAGCATGCCCAACCTAAATGAGTTTCTAAAATTTGACCTACGTTCATACGACTTGGAACGCCTAGTGGATTTAAACAAACATCAACTGGTTTTCCGTTAGCCATATAAGGCATGTCTTCAACAGGAACTATTCTGCTAATAACACCTTTATTTCCATGTCGACCGGCCATTTTATCACCAGGCTGAAGTTTTCTTTTCATGGCTACAAAAACTTTTACCATTTTCATCACACCAGGTAATAATTCATCACCTCTTTCAATCTTATCAACTTTGTCTTCAAATCTTGATTGGATATCTTTTTTTGCCTTATTGTACTGCTCTTTCAATGTAGATAAATCTTCATTTGACATTGCATCATCTAGTTTCAGTTTGAATATATCTGATAAAGATAATGTTCTAACTTCATCATCACTTAATTTGCTTCCTTTTGAGAAAGTCTTGTAGCCTTCAGATAAACTTGTTTTAGATAAAATCTGTTGAGCTCTAATTTTTATATTTAATTCTAAAATGCTTTCCTCAGCTTGCTTATCCGACATTACAGCTTCAATTTCAGATTTTTCAATTGATAAAGCTCTTTCATCTTTTTCAATTCCATGTCTATTAAACACTCTAACTTCAACAACAGTACCACCTGTTCCTGAAGGCATTTTTAATGATGTATCTCTTACGTCAGTTGCTTTTTCTCCAAAAATAGATCTTAATAATTTTTCTTCTGAGGAAACTTTTGTGTCTCCCTTAGGTGTAAGTTTTCCAACCAAAATATCTCCAGGTTTAACTTCTGCACCTACATATACAATTCCAGATTCATCAAGGTTACGTAGAGCCTCTTCGCTAGTATTAGGAATATCTCTTGTGATTTCTTCAGGACCTAATTTAGTATCCCTTGCCATAACCTCATATTCTTCAATATGAATAGATGTAAACACATCATCAGACACACATCTCTCTGAAATTAAAATAGAATCTTCAAAGTTGTAACCAAGCCAAGGCATAAATGCTACAGTAACATTTTTACCAAGAGCTAATTCGCCAAGTTGAGTTGATGGTCCATCAGCAATCACATCACCTTTTTTGATTACATCGCCAACTTTTACCAAAGGTCTTTGGTTAATGCATGTGTTTTGATTTGATCTTTGGAATTTTAATAAATTATAAATATCGACACCTGATTTTGTTAAATCTTTATCAGATGTTGCTTTTACAACTATTCTTTTCCCATCAATTTTTTCTACTACACCATCTCTTTTTGCAATAATTGTTGCGCCTGAATCTAAGGCTACATCTTTTTCAATTCCAGTTCCAACTAAAGGAGATTCATTTTTAATTAAAGGAACTGCTTGTCTCATCATATTAGATCCCATTAATGCTCTATTCGCATCATCATTTTCTAAAAATGGGATTAAAGCTGAAGCAACTGAAACAACTTGCTTAGGAGAAACGTCCATAAAGTCTATGTTTTCTGGTTTAGCCAATTCAAAACCAAGATTTCTTCTGCATGAAACAAGTTCATCTTTAAAAGTTCCATCAGTATTTAGCACTGAGTTTGCCTGTGCAATTGTATATCTTCCTTCTTCCATAGCAGACAAATAATGAATTTCTTTTGTAACTTTTCCATTTTTCACAGACCGGTATGGGCTCTCAATAAAACCGTATTTATTTACTCTCGAGTATGTTGCTAAACTATTAATTAAACCAATGTTTGGTCCCTCTGGAGTTTCGATTGGGCAAATTCTTCCATAGTGCGTTGGGTGAACATCACGTACTTCAAAGCCAGCTCTTTCTCTAGTCAAGCCTCCTGGACCTAACGCTGAAACTCTTCTTTTATGTGTAATTTCAGACAGCGGGTTAGTTTGATCCATAAATTGAGATAGTTGAGATGTGCCATAAAATTCTTTTAATGATGCTGCAATTGGTTTTGAGTTGATCAAGTCTTGTGGCATCACAGTATCAATTTCAACTGATGACATTTTTTCTTTGATAGCTCTTTCCATTCTCACAAGACCTATCCTAAATTGATTTTCTACAAGTTCTCCAACTGATCTAACTCTTCTATTTCCCAGATGATCAATATCATCGACTTCTTCTTTTCCATCTTTTAATCTAAGCATTGTTTCTGCTATTTTGAGGATATCCTCTTTTCTCAATACAGTAATTTTTGGATCGCAATTTAAATCTAGTCTAGAGTTTAATTTAACTCTTCCAACGTCTGAAAGGTCGTATCTGGTATTATTAAAAAATAAATTATTAAATAAATTCCTTGATGTTTCTAATGTAGGTGGCTCTCCTGGTCTTAAAATTCTATATATATCCATCACCGCTTCATCAGCAGTATTATTTTTGTCTACAATCAAAGTATTTCTTAAGTAAGAACCAATATTTAAACCATCAATTTCAGATAAATAAAAAGATTTAATATTTAACGCTTTTAATTTTTTTAAACTTTCTTCGGTAACCTCATCTCCAGATTCAAAATAAACTTCACCAGTTTTTTCATTAAAGATATCATCAGCAAAATATCTTCCATGAACCTCTTCTAATGATGCAAAAATATTTTTTAAGCCCTCTTTTTGCAGTTTCATTGCTATGGGAATATTTACTTTAGCACCTTCTTTTAAAACTTTTTTATTATTATCAGCGTTTACAAGATCGTGTTTTAATTTATAATTTTTATATCTCTGTGGAATAAATTTAGTTTTAAGTTTATCTTTATCAACAAAATCAAATTTTATTTTTTCATGAAATAAATTTAATAATTCATCTCTTGGGTAACCAAGAGCCATTAATAAAGTGGTTGATGGAATTTTTTTCTTTCTATCAATTCTAAAATATAAAATATCTTTTATATCGTATTCAAAATCTAACCAAGATCCTCTGTATGGAATTACTCTACAATTAAACAAAAGTTTTCCACTTGAATGTCCTTTTCCTTTATCATGATCTAAGAAAATTCCTGGGCTTCGGTGCATTTGGTTTACTACTACTCTTTCAATGCCGTTAACAACAAAGGTCCCTCGAGGTGTCATTAACGGAAGATCGCCCATGTAAACTTCTTGTTCTTTTGCTGAAAGAATTTGTTTTGTTTGCTCTTCCTCGTTTACATCATAAGCAACCAATCTTAACGTAGCTTTTAGAGGAGCAGAATAAGTTAATCCTCTTTGTTTGCACTCTTCAACATCATATTTTTCTTTTTCAAATCTATAGCTAACGTATTCAATTGTCGCTAAACCAGCAAAGTCTTCAATAGGAAAAACTTCCTTAAAAACTTTTTCTAATCCTGATTTATTATCTTCGTTAAATTGTAAAAAACTATCGTAAGATTTTTTTTGAACTTCAATTAAGTCTGGTATGTTAACAATATTTTCTAACTTACCAAAACTTTTTCTGATCTTTTTTTTATCAGTAAACGATAATTCCATATATATTTAACCTGATTAAATAAATTAATCAGGCTGTAAAATTCCTAGTTAGTTACTTAAGTTCTATTTTAGCGCCTGCTGCTTCGAATTTTTTCTTAACTTCTTCAGCATCTTTTTTATTCACGCCAGCTTTTAACTCTTTTGGAGCACCTTCAACTAAATCTTTAGCTTCTTTTAAACCTAGTCCAGTGAAAGCTCTTACTTCTTTAATTACTCCAATTTTGTTATCGCCTGCTGCAGAAAGAACAACGGAAAATTCATCTTTTTCTTCTGCTGGTGCTCCGCCTGCCGCTGGTGCTGCTGCTGCTGCAACTGGTGCTGCTGCTGTTACACCCCATTTTTCTTCTAATAACTTTGAAAGCTCTGCAGCTTCCACAACTGATAGAGTTGATAATTCATCAACAATTTTATTTAGATCTGCCATTTTTTTTATTCCCTCGAGGTTAATCTTTTTTCAAACTTTTAGCGTGCGCCAAATTAGCTATTTTTCGTCCCGGCGCAAGTAAAATACTTAATAATTTTTGCTGTGGTGCCTGTAAAATTCCAACGATTTTAGCTCTCGCCTCATCTAGTGTCGGTAATGTCGCAATTTCAGCCACATCTGAAGGGGCTAAAAGCTTGGTGTCCATTATTCCGCCAACTATTTTTAGTTTATTGTTAGCTTTTTGAAAATTTACTAAGATTTTTGCTAAAGTGATTGGGTCTTTTGATAGTGCTACTCCTGTAGGTCCAGTAAATAAATTTTCAGCTTCAGAATAAGACGTTTCTTTTAAAGCTAATTTTGTAATTCTATTTTTTGTTACTTTAAGTAAAGCTCCTGCCGCTCTCATTTTTTCTCTTAATTCATCAAGTTGATTAACGTTTAAACCTTCGTAATGATAAACCATCATTGCATTATTTGCTTCAAGATCTTTTTTAAGATTATTAATATAATTTGTTTTTTCTATTCTATTCATAATAATAATTATGCTCCTAAAGCAACCTTTGTTGATGGGCCCATTGAACTAGTAATATGAGCTGAATTTATAAAATTACCTTTAGATCCTGTTGGTTTTTCTTTTTCCACAACTTCTAAAACACTTTTATAATTCTCGACAATTTTTTTATCATCAAAGTTAGCTCTTCCTATTGATAAAGATAAATTTCCGTCTTTATCGCATCGTATTTCTACTTTTCCTTTTTTAATATCCTCAACTGCCTTTTTAATATTTGGAGAAACTGTTCCAAACTTTGGATTTGGCATTAAACCTTTTGGTCCTAATACTTTTCCTAATTTTCCAACTTTTGACATCATATCAGGTGTACAAACCAATATATCAAAATCTATTTTTCCATTATTTATAGTTTCTACTAAATCTTCAGAACCTACCTTTTCCGCTCCAGATGATTTAGCCTCATCTATTTTATCATTAGCGCAAATAACAGCGACTGAAATCTTTTTTCCATTTCCATGCGGAAGATCTACAGTAGTTCTTAGAGTTTGATCTGATTTTGTTTTTTCAATATTTAAGTTTAAACTTAAATCAATAGACTCAACAAACTTTGTTTTAGATCTATCTTTAATAAGCTTAACAGCTTCCTCAATTTTATATGATTTAGACTGATCAAGATCTTTTAAAAGTGATTTAAATCTTTTTGATTTTTTTTCTAGAGACTTCATAAAACTATTCCTTAACTTGAATTCCCATTGATCTTGCAGATCCTGCAATAATTTTAATAGCTTCTTCAATATCAAAAGCATTTAAATCTGTCATTTTTGCTTCAGCTATTTTCTTTAATTGCTCTTTTGTGATTGATCCTGCAACAACTCTTCCTGGCTCTTTTGATCCAGATTTTAATTTAATTGCTTCTTTAATTAAATGTGAAGCTGGTGGAGTTTTGATTACAAAGTCAAATTTTTTATCTTTGTAAACTGTTATAACTACTGGAACTGGTTGTCCCATTCTATCTTTTGTTTTATCGTTAAACGCCTTGCAAAATTCCATTATATTAATTCCTCTTTGTCCCAATGCTGGACCAACCGGAGGAGCGGGATTAGCTTGCCCACCTTTAATTTGTAATTTTAAATAACCTGCAATTTCTTTTGCCATAATTTATTAAACCTTTTCAACCTGCGAATAATCTAAATCCACCGGTGTCGGCCTACCAAATATAGAAACAGAGACCTTAAGTCTAGATTTATCTTCATCAATTTCTTCAATTGAGCCATTAAATGAGGCAAATGGGCCGTCGCAAACCTTAACTTGCTCACCAACTTGGAAAGTAATGGATGAGGATGGATTTGCTACACTTTCCTCCATATTTCCAACAATTTTGTTTACTTCTTCTTCTGATATTGGTGATGGTTTACCTTGAGGACCCAAGAATCCGCTTACTTTTTTTAATGATTTGATTAAGTGATAAACGTCATTTGTCATATCTAACTTTACTAAAATATAACCTGGGAAGTACTTTTTCTTTACTATAGATCTCTTACCTTTTTTTATTTCTGTAACGTCTTGTGTTGGCACTAAAATTTCACCAAACTTTGACCCTAAGTCTGCTTTTTCAAGCTCTTCTTTTATCTGTTCAGAAACCTTTTTTTCTGCACTAGCGTGTGCTTGTACAATATACCATTTCATAACTTAACCTATCAAGAACCCTAACCCAAATTTAAAAATCTGATCCAAAAGTAAAAAAAACAATGAAGCAATGATTGCCATAAAAATAACTGTAACCGAACCCATCAAAGTTTCTTTTCTTGATGGCCAGGTAATTTTAAAAGCTTCTTGTTTTACAGATCTAAAAAAATTTATAGGGTTTTGCATTTTAGTTTTAGCCTATTGGCAGGAGCGGAGGGACTTGAACCCTCAACCCCGGGTTTTGGAGACCCGTACTCTACCAATTGAGCTACACTCCTTCTTTAATGTTATAAAGTGAAGCTTACTCTATAATCTTAGTTACTACTCCAGCTCCTACTGTTCTTCCGCCTTCACGAATTGCAAACTTCAAACCATCATTCATTGCAATCGGGCTAATTAGAGTAACAGTCATTTTTGCGTTATCTCCAGGCATAATCATTTCAGTGCCTTCTGGTAACGTCACTTCTCCTGTTACGTCAGTTGTTCTGAAATAAAACTGAGGTCTATACTTTGAAAAGAACGGAGTATGTCTTCCACCCTCTTCCTTTTTTAAAATGTATGCCTCTGCTTCAAATTTAGTGTGAGGTTTAATTGAACCAGGTTTCGCTAGAACTTGTCCTCTTTCAACTTGGTCTCTGTCAATACCTCTTAATAAAGCACCTATGTTATCTCCGGCTTCACCTGAATCAAGAAGTTTTCTAAACATCTCAACTCCAGTACAAACCGTTTTTTGTGTTTCTTTAATACCAATAATTTCTAATTCATCGTTAGTATTAACAACCCCTTGCTCAATTCTTCCAGTTACAACTGTACCTCTTCCAGAAATTGAAAAAACATCTTCAATTGGCATTAGGAAAGGCTTGTCTTTTGGTCTTTCGGGTTGAGGAATAGTTTCGTCAACCGCCTTCATTAATTCTTCAATTGGTTTAATACCTAATTCAGCATCACCTTCAATTGCTTTTAATGCAGACCCTTTGATGATTGGAATTGTATCACCTGGAAATTGATATGATGTCAATAGTTCTCTAATTTCCATTTCAACTAATTCTAATAATTCTTTATCTTGCACTGTGTCTACTTTATTTAAGAATACAACAATCGCTGGAACACCAACCTGTCTTGCTAAAAGAATGTGCTCTCTTGTTTGAGGCATTGGTCCGTCTGCTGCATTCACAACTAAAATTGCTCCGTCCATTTGTGCTGCACCTGTAATCATGTTTTTTACATAGTCAGCGTGACCTGGACAATCAACGTGAGCATAGTGACGTTTATCAGTTTCGTATTCAACGTGAGCTGTTGAAATTGTAATTCCTCTTTCTTTTTCTTCTGGAGCTTTATCAATCTGATCATAGGCTACAAAGTTTGCTCCACCTTTTTCAGACATAACTTTTGTTATTGCTGCAGTTAACGTAGTTTTACCATGATCTACGTGTCCGATTGTACCAATATTACAATGCGGTTTACTTCTATCGAATTTTTCTTTTGACATCTTATTTTATTTCTCTCCTAATATTTATATTTTTCCAATCTGGAGCGGGTGATGAGAATCGAACTCACGCAACCAGCTTGGAAGGCTGGAGTTCTACCACTGAACTACACCCGCGTAAAGGGGGTATTTACTCATTTGACCCTTAGTTTCAAGTGGTTTTTTATGGTGGAGGGGGAAGGATTCGAACCTTCGAAGACCGAAGTCAACGGGTTTACAGCCCGCCCCATTTGACCGCTTTGGTACCCCTCCTTTATTATTAATGTATATTAATAATAGAAACCTATTTATTATTTTTTTTTTATGAAGCAAGAAAATAACCTTTTTTGGATTGGCGGCAAAAATACTGTCCTTGAGGTAATTAAATCAAAAAAAAGACGTATTAAAAAACTTTTTTTAACAAAAAACAATCAATTCAATTTAGAAAAACAAGATATTGAACCTAAGGTTTGTAATAACTTAGAAATTGACAATATTTTTAAAGATAGCTTGTTTGTCCACCAGGGAATTGCTGCACAAGTAGAAAAAACTTATTCAGATAAAGATAAATCACTAAACACCATTCCTAGTAACGAAAATATTGTCATGCTGGATGGCATTGAAGATCCCAGGAATATTGGCTCAATAATTAGGTCTGCTGTAGCATTTGATTTTAAATATATCATTTTAGAAAAATCAATTAATATTGATAGTCATTATCTATTCAAATCTGCATCTGGTGCCACAGAACATATAAATTTTATTAAAGTTTCAAATTTAAATAACGCTATCAATTTGTTAAAAAAAAATAATTTCTATATCTATGCATCTTCATTAAATTCAAAAAAGTTTTTAGAAGGGATAAGTTTTCATACAAACAACTGTATAATCTTAGGTTCTGAGTCTAAAGGGGTAAAAAAATTACTTCTTCAAAATAGTGATGAAATTTTTAAAATTAATCAAAATGATAAAATCGACAGTTTAAATGTTTCAAATTCTGCAGCAATAATATTCAATCATTTATACCAAAAAAAAAGGGCCCGATAAACGGGCCCTTAAATTATTTTAAGTTAAATAATTAACTTAGAATGATTGCTTGTACGTGATTGACCATGCGTCAGCATCAGAACCAGCTGTTCCACCGTTGTCCTCTGTTTGTTGGTGAGAGAACGCTACAGTAGCACCACCTAAGTTATAAGCAATTTCTAACTGAGTAGTTTCTTCAGTTTCAGCTTTAGAATCTTCATCAGTTTCTGCAATGTTGATACCTAAAGTTACGTTATCTGAAGCAGCGTAAGTTACACCGTATAAAGTGTAATCTACATCGTTAGTTGTAGTTGATGTATTATTGTCTGAGTTGTTTTTGTCTGAGAAAGTAGTTCTCTCTACACCAAAAGCAAACTGACCCATGTTGTATGCTACACCATAGTGAGTAGACTCAGCGTCGTCATTGCCATTACTTACTTCGTTTTGCTTGATAGCTTGTGACAAACCAACTGCTAGACCGTCAACACCTAATGAACCAGTGAAACCATATTCCATTCCTGATCCACCACCAGCACCAGTAGTTTTATCACCTGCAGTGTTTGAAGCTTGGTGATCTGGAGCATATCTTAATCCAAATGTACCGAAGTCAGTTTTGTAACCAATACCGAAGTTATGTACACCGTGGATAGTGTTTGCATCCATAGCAGCACTGTCATTACCAGCGTTATCGCCTGGTCTTGCATTGTAAGCACCTGGAACAACTCCCCAATCGTGGAAAGAACCACCATCTTTAGAGATGTATAGGTTTAGGCCTTCACCGTTTGAAATTGTTACTTCAGTGTCAGCTACATCACCTGCTACTTCCATTACTTCCATGTCTAATTTTGAAGACCAACCATTATTTAATTCTTTAGTTGATACGAATTCAAATTTAGTTTCATGACCTAAAGCAGCACCTGTGCTTGATTGAGCTCCAGTAGTTGGAGTCTCTTTATCAGCAAAAGTAGTCTCTAATGATCCAGCAATTTTAGTTTCAGCTAAAACTGGTGCAGCCATTACAGATACTAATGCTGTAGTCGCTAATAGTTTTTTCATATTTTTTACCTTTCTATATGAATGTTAAGTTAGTACGTACTAACGAGATGATAATTAAATTAAAACTTTGATTCTCACTATAAAAACTGCTATTAAGCAAAAATAAAATCAAATGTGTTGTATATATGCAACATAGCTTAAATGAAAAAAATTAACAAAATCCTTAGCTATTTATTAATCGCATTTATTGCAGCAAATACCCTTTCCTGCAGTTATTTTGACAAAAACAAGGATAAAAACAAGGAAGAGAATAGCGAACAGAGTGTCTTAAAGAAGAAAAAGAGAGATCACAATCTTAAAAAAAGAGCAGAAGAGTATGATGGTGGTATCATATTTGGTAAAAAGGGAATTCTAAGAGGTGGCGACGGAGGAGTGGCTCAATTTGCTGCAGAGAATGTTTTGTGGCGGGCTGCTATGCAAACTGTAGATTTTGTACCTTTGGCAACGGCAAATTACTCAGGTGGAATTATAATTACTGATTGGTATTCAAATGAAAAAAGTAATGAGTCTATTAAAATCCAAGTCAGCTTTACTTCTAACGAACTAAAAGCAAGTTCATTTCAAATAAAATCTTTTAAAAGGTCATGCGCTGACACAGCTCAATCCTGTAAAATTGTGAACTTAGATGGCAATTTTAACAGAAAAATTAAAAACCAAATATTAGAAACAGCTAAAAATATTAAAATTAAATTAGAACAAACCAAAAAATAACAATGTTTAATGACTGGCGGGAGTGACGGGACTCGAACCCGCGGCCTCCTGCGTGACAGGCAGGCGCTCTAACCAAGCTGAGCTACACCCCCGGTTTTTGGTGGGCGGTGAGAGACTCGAACTCCCGACCCTCTCGGTGTAAACGAGATGCTCTACCAACTGAGCTAACCGCCCTAACTCTAAATTTGACTATTATCAAAATAAACAAAATAGAAAAGAACTATTTTTTTTAATGAGAAGACTTTTGCTCTTTGAAATTTTCTTTGTTTTCCTCTGGAAAGTTCTCTACCTCTATCCACTTAACAGGGTCAGGTAACTTAACTAAAGCAATTTTCAATACCTCTTCAACATTTTCTACAGGGATAATTTTAATCCCATCTTTTACATTTTGCGGAATCTCTTTTAAGTCTTTTTCATTTTCTGATGGTATTATTGCAGTTTTAATTCCCCCTCTTAATGCTGCTAAAAGTTTTTCTTTTAGACCTCCAATGGGTAGTACTCTGCCTCTTAATGTAACCTCTCCGGTCATTGCTACATCTTTTTTTACAGGGATATTTGTTAATGCAGATACAATAGAGGTTACCATAGCTATACCAGCTGAAGGACCATCTTTTGGAGTAGCTCCTTCAGGAACGTGAACATGAAAATCTTTTTTTTCAAAAACTGGAGGAATAACACCGTAATCCAAACTTCTTGATCTAATAAATGATTTTGCTGCTTTAATAGACTCCTTCATTACATCACCTAATTTACCTGTATGTTCTAACTTTCCCTTACCTGGCATAACAACGGTCTCTATAGAAAGTAATTCACCTCCAACTTCTGTCCAAGCTAAACCTGTAACAACGCCTACTAAATCTGATTTCTCTATTTCTCCATATTTAAATTTTTTCACTCCAAGATAGTCAGAGATGTTACTTTGATCTAATGTTATTTTTGTTGATTTATTTGAAACAATTTCTTTGACACTTTTACGAGCAACTTTTGAAAGTTCTCTTTCTAAACTTCTTACCCCAGATTCTTTAGTATAACTTCTTATCACATCAAGAATTTGTTCATCACCAATATTAAGTTCATTTTCTTTTAATCCGTTATCTTTAAGCTGCTTTGGTAAAAGATACTTTTTTGCAATTTGTAATTTTTCATCCTCAGTGTATCCTGCCAACCTTATTACCTCCATTCGATCTAGCAAAGGACCAGGTATATTCAGTGTATTTGCAGTCGTAACAAACATGACGTTTGATAAATCGTAGTCAACTTCTAAATAATGATCATTAAAGTCTTTATTTTGCTCAGGGTCTAAAGCTTCTAACAATGCAGATGATGGATCCCCTCTGTAATCCATTCCAACTTTGTCAATTTCATCTAGTAAAAACAATGGATTCTTTTTTCCAGCTTTCTTCATCATTTGAATAATTTTACCTGGCAAACTACCGATATAAGTTCTTCGATGACCTCTGATTTCAGCCTCGTCTCTTACTCCACCTAAAGACATTCTTACAAACTCTCTTCCAGTAGCTTTTGCAATTGACTTACCTAGAGAAGTTTTTCCAACTCCCGGGGGTCCAACCAAACATAATATAGGTCCTTTAATTTTCTTTATTCTAGATTGAACTGCTAAAAATTCTAAAATTCTGTCTTTAACTTTTTCTAAACCGTAGTGATCTTTATCTAAAATTTTTTCAGCTTTTTCTAAATCTGTACTAACAGGAGAATTTTCATGCCAAGGGATAGAAGTCATCCAATCCAAATAGTTTCTTACAACCGTTGATTCTGCTGACATTGGGCTCATTGTTTTTAACTTTTTTAATTCTGAGAAGCATTTTTCTTCTGCTTCTCTAGGCATTTTTGATTTTTTAATAGTTTCTTCTAATTGTTTTAATTCATCTTTTCCTTCTTCGATTTCTCCAAGTTCTTTTTGAATGGCTTTAAGTTGTTCATTTAAATAATATTCTCTTTGGGTTTTTTCCATTTGGTTTTTCACTCTTCCTCGAATTCTTTTTTCTACTGACATAAGTTCAAGTTCGTTATCTAAATGCCCAATAATAATTTCTAACTTTTTTTGAATATCTAGAGTTTCTAGAATCTTTTGCTTTTCCTCAAGCTCAATACCTAAGGTTGAAACAGCTTTATTAGCAATAATGTCCGGACTACTAATATTTTTAAAATTTATATTACTATCATCTCCAAATTTTTTTGAAGTTTTGGATAGTTTATTAAATTTATTTACTAATGCTTGAGATAATAAATTATTTTTATTATCTTCAATTAATTTACATTTATTAATTTTAACGTCTAAAAATTTTTCATTATTATTAAATTCTAAGACTTTCGCTACAGACTTTCCTTCAACAAGAATTTTAACGGTGCCGTCTGGTAGTTTTAATAACTGCAATACCTCTGCAATTGTCCCAATTGAATACAAATCTTTATCTTTGGGATTATCTACATCTGGATTTTTTTGAGCTAAAAGAAGAATTTTTTTTGTCTCAGTCATTACAAAATCTAATGCATTAATAGATTTCTCTCTTCCTACAAAAAGTGGTGTTGTAACGTTTGGAAATACAACAATATCACGGAGTGGCAATACTGGTATTGATTTTAGATCATCAGACATACATAAAACATAAGTATAAAAACCTATAAAACAAGATGATAATGTGAATTTATCACCAGTATTAATTGGCTATTTTTGTATCTTTATCTTCAGATTTTGTAGTATTTTTTGAGTAAATCATCAATGGTTTGGTTTTTCCATTAATTACCTCTTTATTCAGAATTACTTCGTCTACCCCTTCGATCGATGGTAGATCAAACATTGTCTCGAGTAAAACTTCTTCAATAATAGACCTTAGACCTCTTGCTCCAGTTTTTCTAACAATAGCTTTTTGAGCAATTGCCTTTAAGGCATCTTTCGCGAATGTTAATTTAACACCTTCAATTTCAAATAATTTTGAATACTGTTTTGTAAGTGAATTTTTAGGCTCCTCTAAAATTTTAACTAAACTTTCTTCATCAAGATCTTCCAGGGTAGATATGATGGGTAGTCTTCCAATAAATTCCGGAATTAAACCAAATTTCAAAAGATCTTCAGGTTGAACATCTTTCATTAACTCGCCAGCACCCTTTTCTATTTTATCTTTTATTTTTGCGCCAAATCCAATTGAAGAGCCTTGTCCTCTATCTGATATAATTTTATCAATTCCAGCAAATGCACCGCCAACTATAAAAAGTATATTTGTAGTATCAACTTGTAAAAATTCTTGTTGAGGGTGTTTTCTGCCACCTTGAGGTGGAACACTTGCAACAGTTCCTTCCATAATTTTCAGTAATGCTTGTTGTACACCTTCTCCAGATACATCTCTTGTAATTGAAGGGTTTTCTGTTTTTCTGCTAATTTTATCAACCTCATCTATATACACAATTCCACGCTGAGCTTTTTCAACATTATAATCTGCTGCTTGAAGCAATTTTAAAATTATATTTTCTACATCTTCACCTACATAACCCGCTTCTGTTAAAGTCGTTGCGTCAGCCATGGTAAAAGGAACATCTAAAATTTTAGCTAAGGTTTGTGCTAATAAAGTTTTGCCACATCCTGTTGGACCAATAAGAAGAATATTAGATTTTGCTAGTTCAACATCACTAGAAGATTTTTCAGTATGTCCTAATCTTTTATAATGATTATGAACTGCGACTGATAAAATTTGTTTAGATTTTTTTTGTCCAATTACGTATTCATTTAAAATTGAAAAAATTTCTTTTGGAGTCGGTACGCCCTCTTCATTTTTAGAAATATGACTTTTACTCTCTTCTTTAATTATATCCATACAAAGCTCAACACATTCATCGCAAATAAAGACGGTGGGTCCCGCAATTAATTTTCGAACTTCATGTTGGCTTTTGCCACAAAAAGAACAGTACAATGTATTTTTATTTTCTTTAGACATTTCGAATCAATATCCTTCACATTAACTCAGTCAGAGTCATTTAATCAAGTATTAGTTGTATTGGATATTTTCTAATTTTCTCGTTTTTCAACGACTTTATCTACAAGACCAAATTTTTTTGCTTCTTCAGCGCTCATAAAGTTATCTCTTTCGAGAGCTTCTTTGATTGTTTCTACAGGTTGGCCAGTGTGTTTAGAGTAAATTTCATTAAGCCTTTTTTTTGTACTTAAAATTTCTTTAGTATGTATTTCAATATCAGTTGCTTGCCCTTGAAAACCAGCCGATGGTTGATGGACCATTATTCTTGCATTCGGGAGAGACATTCTCAAACCTTTTTCACCCGCTGCTAATAAGAAAGAACCCATTGATGCAGCCTGACCAATACATAGTGTTGATACGGTTGGTTTAATAAATTGCATAGTATCATAAATTGCAAGACCATCAGTAACAACACCACCTGGAGAATTAATATATAAATAGATTTCTTTAGAGTTATTTTCTGACTCTAAAAACAATAACTGAGCAGAAACTAAGCTTGAAATATATGAATTAATTGGTCCTGTTAAAAAAATTATTCTCTCTTTGAGCAGTCTTGAATAAATATCAAAAGACCTTTCTCCTCTTGGTGTCTGTTCAATCACCATTGGGACTAATGTATTCATGTAAACGTCAAAAGGATCTTTCATACGAATCGATGAGCTAAATTTATATCTATTGATTATTTTTTACTAGTTTTTTTAGTACTAGCCTTCTTGGCTGTAGCTTTTTTGGTAGTTTTTGTCTTAGATTTAGTTTTATTATCTGAATTAGGGCTTATGATATTTTGAAGCTCTTCTTTAGTAATTGATTTAACTTTTGTTTTTGCTTTATCTTTGATTAAATTCAAAACTTTATCTTCAAATATTGGTCCTCTAAGTTTTGCTAACTCTGCGGGATTTTTTTGGTAATACTCCCTAATTGTTTTTTCTTGACCGGGATACATTCTAAGTTGTTTTTCAAGTTCACTTTGTAATTCTTGTGAAGATACTTTTATTGAATGTTCCTCACCAATATTAGCTAATACCAAAGCAAGTTTTACTCTTCTATCTGAAATTTTTTTAACTTCTTTTTTATCATTTTCATCTAATTTAATTTTAGAATGATCCTTTTCACCTTTTTCATGCATCTTCTCGTGGATCATTGTGTGCTCTACAGTTTTAACTTCAGTATCTAGCATTCCCTTTGGTAAATCAATTTTAAATTGTTTATCAAGCTGATCTAAAATTTCTTTTTTGCAAAGCTGATCTGTAATGCTTTCAAATTCTTTAGAAATTTGTTTCTCAATCATTGATTTTAAATCTGATAAATCTTTTGCTCCCATGTTTTTAGCAAAGGCATCATCAATTTTTTGCTCTTCGGGTGATTTAATGTTGGTAATTTTGCATTTAAACTCTGAAGCTTTGCCTGCAAGTTCTTTTTTTGGATAATTATCTGGTAGATTAATTTTAACTACCTTTTCATCATTTTTCTTAACACCAATAATTTGCTTATCAAAACCTTTTATAAAAAGATCTTTACCTAAAACAATTTGAAGTTTTTCAGCTTTGTTTCCCTCAAAAGATTTCCCATCTACTGTAGCTTCATAATTAAATTCAACTAAATCATTGTTGGCAGCAGTTTTTGATGCATCTTTTTCATTATATTTTTTAGAACTTTCAGCTAATGAATTTAATCTTGTTTCTAAATCTTTTTTATCTGCTTTAACTTCATATTTTTCAATCTCTATTTTGCTTAAATCAACTTTTTTAATTTCAGGAACTTTTTCAACTTCAATAGTAAACTCTAAATCTTTATCTTCACCTGAAGATTTAATATCTATTTTTGGTTGACCAGCGGGTTTAATGTTTTTGTCTTTTAAAGCTTGAAATGCAGAATCGTTTAAAGTTTTTTCTATTACTTCACCATACAAAGCTTTTCCAAACTGTTTTTTTAACAATTCCCTTGGAGCTTTCCCTGGTCTAAATCCCTTAAGGTTAATCGTATCTTTTACTTCATCGAGTTTTTTATCAATTTTTTCTTGAATTTCTTTTTTAGTTACAATGACGCTTAACTTTGACTCTAAACCCTTTGATGATGTTACGTTTACTTTCATTTTAATCCTTAATGGTGCGGGAGAAAGGACTTGAACCTTCACTCGTTGCCGAACTAGTTCCTAAGACTAGCGTGTCTACCATTCCACCACTCCCGCTGTTAAATTTTCAGCTTTTATAATGTTTTTGATCATTTTATCAATTATCGATTTTTCCTTGATTTATTGAGCTGTCCAGGCTCCATCAATCGATATAGCAGAACCTGTAATTTCAGACGCTTCTTTTGAGCATAAAAAGTAAATTAATTTAGCAATCTGTTCTTTTTTAATAAAATTTAGTGACGGTTGCTTTTCTTTTAATAGTTCAATTTCAGCTTCTTTGTTTGATAATCTTTTGTTTTTTGCAATTACATCAATTTGATCTTGGATTAACTCAGTCAATACAAACCCGGGGCATATTGAGTTACAAGTAATGTTCTCTTCTGCAGTTTCTAAAGCAACCACTTTGGACAAACCAACTAATCCATGCTTTGATGCAGTATAAGCTGATTTTTTCTTTGAAGCGATTAATCCGTGGGTAGATGCGATATTAACTATTCTTCCCCAATTAGATTTTCTCATAAATGGCAGAGTTTCTTTAATAAAAAGATAAGGAGCGGTAAGGTTTATGTCCATCATGCTCCTCCATATTTTCTCAGGGTATTTATCTATGCTTTCAACATATTGGATTCCAGCACAATTAACTAATACATCAATTGTTTTAAATTTTTTAACTGTAGCATTTATAACCCTCTTTACATTTGAACTTTTTGTTAGATCGATATTAAAAAATAACGCTCTAGAAGATTTAAATTTCTTTTTTACGCGTTTAAATTGTGAAGGTTTGCATTTGCCATTTATAATTACATTGTAGCCTTTTTTATAAAAATACTCACTTATAGAAAGCCCTATGGCCCCCGTTGATCCAGTAACCAAGATAGTCTTTTTTCTCATATATTTTAACCTCTTTAATATATATATGCATAAATGCATATCTGACATAACTAAAAAACACTGCAATATTTAACGTTTTTTAATAATTAGCTGTTATCGAAAAATTAAAAAAGGAGTAAAAGTATGAGCGCGGCTGATATTTTAAAAACAATTAAAGAAAAAGAAGTTGAATACGTAGATTTAAGATTTACAGACCCTAGAGGTAAGCTTCAACATTTAACGCAAGACATCTCTACAGTTGATGAAGATTTATTAAATGATGGAGTGTTTTTTGACGGATCATCAATTGCTGGTTGGAAAGCAATCAATGAGTCTGATATGGTTTTAAAACCAGATACAAGTAGATCATTTATTGATCCATTTATGTCTCACAATACATTAGTTTTATTTTGTGACATTTATGATCCAATTACAAAAGATAAATATGAAAGAGATCCAAGATCAACGGCTAAATTAGCTGAAGAATATGTAAAAAAATCTGGAGTTGGTGACACGGTATACTTTGGTCCAGAGCCAGAATTTTTTGTATTTGATGATGTAAGGTTTGCTAATTCAATGAACAAAACAAGTTTTGAGATTGATAGTAGTGAAGGACCTTACAATACAGACAAAAGGTATGAAGGTGGAAACTTAGGTCACAGACCTGGTATCAAAGGTGGTTACTTCCCAGTTCCTCCAGTAGATTCTGCTCAAGATTTGAGAGCTGAATGTTTAAAAGCATGTAAGGATATGGGTGTAAAAGTTGAAAAACATCACCACGAAGTAGCTCCCTCTCAGCATGAGCTTGGAGTGTTATTTGACACTTTAACTAGAAACGCAGACAACATGCAGGTTTATAAATATGCTGTTCAGCAAGTTGCAAACTCATTTGGTAAAACTGCAACGTTTATGCCGAAGCCAGTTAAAGGTGATAACGGTTCAGGTATGCATTGCCACCAATCAATTTGGAAAGATGGAAAACCTCTTTTTGCTGGTGATGGTTATGCAGGTTTATCTGATACTTGTTTGCACTACATTGGTGGAATTATTAAACATGCAAAAGCAATTAACGCTTTTACAAACTCAACAACTAACAGCTATAAAAGATTAATTCCTGGTTTCGAAGCACCAGTATTACTTGCTTATTCATCTAGAAATAGATCTGCAAGTTGCAGAATTCCTTTTAGCACAAGCCCTAAAGGTAAAAGAGTTGAAGTACGTTTCCCAGATGCAGCGGGTAACCCATATTTAACTTTTGCATCATTATTGATGGCCGGATTAGATGGAATTAAAAATAAAATTGATCCAGGTAAACCTTTTGATAAAGATTTATACGCTTTATCAGAAGAAGAGCTTAAAGGTGTGCCAACTGTGTGTGGCTCACTAAGAGAAGCTGTAATATCGCTAGACTCAGACAGAAAATTCTTAACTGAAGGTGGGGTTTTCACTGACGATCAAATTGATGCATACATCGACTTGAAGATGGAGGAAATTCATAATTTTGAACACACCCCTCACCCTATCGAGTTTCAAATGTATTACAGCTCATAATATATTTACAATTTTTCGATAATTAAAACCCCGGCTTAAATCCCGGGGTTTTTTTTATAATTGATAATTTCATAATTTTACTTAAAGGTTTGTTATGGTTGTTTCAAAAACTTATTCCGCTAAAGACATTGAGGTATTAGAAGGTCTAGCCCCAGTTAGAAAACGTCCTGGAATGTATATTGGTGGAACTGATGAGACCGCATATCATCACTTGGCAAATGAAATATTAGATAACAGTATCGATGAAGCAGTTGCTGGTTATGCAAAAGAAATAGCCGTTAAATTAGTTAATAAAAATACCATTACAATTTCAGATGATGGAAGAGGTATACCAATAGATAAGCATCCAAAGAAAAAGAAAACGGCTCTTGAGGTAGTTATGACTACACTTCACTCAGGAGGTAAATTTAATGATAGTGTTTATAAATCATCAGCTGGATTGCATGGTGTAGGACTCTCGGTTGTTAATGCTCTTAGTTCTAAATTAAATATTCAAGTTACAAAAAGCTCTAAAATATATTCTCAAGATTATTCTAAAGGGAAAATATTAAATAAATTAAAAACTAAAGGTAAAAATAAAATAAAAAACGGTACGCAGATTACATTTTCTCCAGATCCTGAAATTTTTGGAAAAGATGTAAACTTTAAACCAGAAAAAATTTATGAATTAGCTAAAAACAAAGCGTATCTTCAAAAAGGCATCAAAATTAATTGGGAATGTAACAAGGACTTACTTAATAGAAAAAGTTCAGTACCCTCAAAAGAAACATTATTATTCTCAAAAGGTTTAGAAGATTTTTTAAAAAATGAAATTAACCAAAACAATGTTCTTCATGAAAAGGTGTGTTTCCAATCTGGTAACTTAGAAGATAAAAAAGGTAAAATCGAATTTGCGCTTCAATTTAATAAGGAAAAGATAAAATATAATAAAGCATTCTGTAATACCGTTTATAACATGAATGGTGGTACACATGATGCAGGTTTTAGATCTGGAATAGCGAAATCAATTCGAAAATATGCAAAAAATAAAAATAACAAAGTAGTTAGTAAAGCAACACAGGATGACATATTTGATCAAGCAGCTTATATTGTTTCAGTTTATATCTCTAACCCAGAATTTGAAGGTCAGACAAAACATAAATTATCATCTAATTTTGTTCAAAAATATTGTGATAGCTTTACAAGTTCAGCTTTTGATGAATGGTTAAATAGAAACTCAAAATCAGCTAAAAATATACTGAATGTTTTAGAAGAAAAAATTAGAGAAAAAAATATTTATGATTTAAATCAAAATGTTGAAAGACAGAGCGCATTTAGAAAAATAAGACTTCCGGGAAAATTATCAGATTGTACAAGTGATAAAACAGAAGGAACTGAACTTTTTATAGTAGAAGGAGATTCGGCGGGTGGTTCGGCAAAACAAGCACGAGACCGAATAACTCAAGCTATACTTCCCTTGAGGGGAAAAATTTTAAATGTCAAAAGTTCAAATGCAGCAAAAATTTTAGCAAATAGCGAAATTAATAATTTGCTACAGGCGCTTGGTTGTGGAAGAGGGAAAAATTACAGCAAAAAAAATTTAAGATATGAAAAAATTATTATTATGACAGATGCTGATGTTGACGGTGATCATATCTCAACACTACTTTTAACATTTTTCATTTCAGAGATGCCTCAATTAATTTTAGATGGTCATTTATATTTAGCGGTACCGCCACTTTATAAATTAAATATTTCTGGAAAATCAACCTATGCCATTGATGATAATGAAAAAAATAAATTACTTAAAGAAAATAAAAATGCAAAGATAGAAATTAGTAGGTTTAAAGGACTTGGCGAAATGATGCCTGCTCAATTAAAAGAAACAACAATGAACAAGGAAACAAGAAAGTTAATAAAAATAACTTTGCCCACTCAAAAACCAAAAATTAAAAAAGCAAATAAACTTGTTGATGATCTTATGGGCAAAAATGCAGAAAAAAGACTTAACTTTATTTCGGAAAATAGTGGAAAAAATTTAGTTTTAGATATTTAATTTTAAAACTATGTCAGATGCTAAATTAGAGAAATCAAAAAAACATTTTTTAGAATCTCTTACTTTTATAGAAAATAAAAACTATCAAAAAGCTGAAGCTCTACTTTTAAAAAGTTATAACTTGGTTGATGATAGAATTTCTATTATTACAAATCTAATACTAATAAATGTTCTTCAAAAAAAATATAAAGAAGCAATAAAATATATTAATATCGCTTATAAAAAATTTGGTAAAAATATTGATATTATCAACAGACATGCTCATCTAAGATTTCAGCAAAAAAAATTTTATAAATCTCTACTAATTGGACTATATGGTTTAAAAATAGATAAAAATAATGATGAATTAAACTTTAATCTATCAGTCCTTTATAAAAATTTTGGAAATTATGAAAAATCTATTTTTTATTTAAAGAGTTGCAAGAAACTAAATAAAAAAAAATATTTAACCAACTTAATTTTTTTAAATGATTTTATTCCAAATAGAAATGAAGAAGAATATACAAAAATTATTAAAGAATATGAGGGTTATTTTAAAAAAGAACTCAATACTTTTAGCATCATAAATCCAAATAAATCAAAAATTTCAATTATATCTGGTGAGCTTAAAAATCATGCTGTAGCCCATCAAATTAAAGATGTAATTAAACATTTATCAAATAACTATGAAATAAATATTTTTAATCATACCGATATTAACGACGATATCACAAAAGAAATTAAGAATTATGCATCAAACTGGATTGACACTGATAACATGAACAATTCTGAATTGATAAGCAATATTAAAAAAACAAGCTCGAAATATATTTTTTCACTTTCAGGATTTAATAAAAATAATAAAACTGAAATTTTTAAAAATAGAATATGCCCTATACAAATTAACTGGTGTGGTCATTTAACAACATCTGGAATTGAAAATATGGATTTTATACTGGGAGATCCTTATTGTACTCCAAAAGAAATGCAAAGATATTACACTGAAAACATTTTAAATATGCCTGAAATTTGGACTGTCCTTTCCAAGCCTCAAGAGGTTCAGCATAAAGATTATCTTCCATGTGAAAAAAATAACTTTGTTACTTTTGGATGCTTTAATAGGTTTGCAAAAATTAATATGACATTATTAAATACATGGTCAGAAATTTTATCAAAAAATGATAATTCAAAAATACATTTAATATCAACTGAATTTAATGATGAAATATTTAAAAAAAAAATTACAAACTTTTTTACACAAAAAGGCATAGAGAAAGAAAATTTAAAATTTACAGGTAATGTAAACAGAACAAGTTTGCTTAATGCATATAATAATATTGATATTGTCCTTGATACTTATCCTTATACAGGCGGGACCACAACACTAGAGGCTATTTACATGGAAAGACCCGTTCTAACTATTTATGGAAAAAGTTTTCTTACTAGATGCGGCTTGAGCATTAATAAAAATATTAAAATGGATAATTGGGTGTGTGAAGATATTATTGAATATAAAAATAAAGCTATTCAATATTCTAAGGATATTGATTTTTTAGTTAAAGAAAAAAATAGAATTAAAAACAATAAACTTAGTTCCCCACTCTATGACAGTAAAAGATTTTCTAATAATTTATCCAATATACTTAAATCTTTATAGATTTAATAATATTAAATTATAAATTTTATTATTAAGATCTAAGAATGGTGCCCTCGGCCGGACTCGAACCGGCACTCCGCAAGCGGCAAGGATTTTAAGTCCTTTGTGTCTACCAATTCCACCACGAGGGCACTTGCGAAGTGTTTAAACTAAAATTATTATAATTTCAAAAAAATATTTCCTTTTTTAAGTAGATTGATCACATGGTCTTGAAGCGGATTAGTATTATTTTTACTAAAACTATTTTCAAATGGTAAGATATTAGTTATAGGAACAGGTTGATTTTTACAAACAGACATAATTTATGAGATCATTAACTTAATATATCTGAATATTTTTTTTCTATA
>NZ_JBNAIW010000009.1:0-70809 GCF_052047895.1 Candidatus Pelagibacter sp. HIMB1517 | reverse complement strand
ATTTAAATATATTGATTATTACTTATTTTTTAAAAATCACATACATCACCTAAAAAAGATAGGAAAATCGAAAAGACAAATTGATTTAAATAAAATTTTTAATAAATTTACAAAGAAACCCTCAGTTTTTTTAAAAATGGATATAGAAAATTCTGAATATGAAGTCTGCAATCAAGTAAAAAATATATCTAACTACATTAATTCATTAATAATTGAATTTCACGACATAGATAAACTAGAAAATAAAAAAAAAATAAAAAAGTTCATTAAGGATAATAAAAAATTAAAATTAATTCATATACATGGTAATAATTATGCAGGCTGCGATAGGTTTGGAGATCCTAAATGTATAGAGTTAACCTTTGTTAATATTGATTGTATTAATGTTCAAGAAGCATTAACAAACTTAAAGTATCCTCTAATAAATTTGGATTATCCAAATTTAAAAAGAAGACCCGATATAAGTATAAACTTTGACTAACGAAAAATTAAATATCGCAGTTGTTTATTCTCATCATAAGCTTGGTGATTTAATTTGGCAATTACCTTATATTAAGTCAATAAGTGATCATTATAATTCAAAAGTTACATTAATTGTAAGACCAAAAACACAGGCAAAAGATATTCTAAAAGACGAAAGTTATATCGATGATTTTTTTTACTGCAAATTTAGAAAAAAACTTTGGTATTTTATAGAGGTTTTTATTTTATATTTGTTTTATAAGAAAAAAAAATTCACACATGTTTTTATCTTAGATAAAATTTCAAGACCTGCTATTGCTGCTAAATTAGCAAAAGTAAGCAATATAATTGGTCCAGGAATCAAATCACAAAAAAAATGGTTAACAACAGAGTTATTTTTGACAGAAAATGATTATAAAAATTTAAATTATTCAGAACAATCAGAAAAAATTTTAAAATTCCAAAAGATATCAATTAAAGAAAAAATACCTAAAATAAATATAAGAAAACAAACTCTTTCAGTTATAAAACCCAATATTAAAGAAGAAAAAAAATATGTTTCTTTCGGAGTAGATTCTTTTGAATTGTATAAAATGTGGTATGAAGAGCAATTTGCAGAGTTGGCAAATAAATTTCATGAAAATCGAATAGCTGAAAAATTCTTTTTGATTGCGTCACCAGATAACTCGGAAGTTGTAAAAAAAATAATTGATTTGTCCGGAAGAGATATTTTTTATGATTGTTCAAAATTAAATCTTTTGCAAGTTATTAAAGTAATTAAGAATTCTATTTTTTTTGTAGGTAATAACTCTGGTCCCTTAAATCTTGCTTCAGCTCTTCAAGTTAATGCGTATGGCCTGATAGGTAATGCAAAAGTTAGCGAATTAACTAATAGTAATATTAAACCAATTCTTCCACCGTCTTATGAAAATGTTTTCAAAAAAGATAGGTTAGAAATGAAAAAAATAAATACTCAAGAAGTATATAACTTTATAACTTCAGATTTATTTTAAATTATATCTTTTAAAAATTGCAAAATTATTTTTGAGTGATCTTTTACTTTAACATTGTTCCAAATTTTTATTACCTTTTGATTTTTTCCAATAAGAACGGTTGTTCTTTTTATACCCATAAATTTTTTTCCATACATTGATTTTTCACCCCAAGCGCCAAGTTCTTTTATAAGTTTAATATTTTCATCAGATAGCAATTCAAATGGTAATTTAAACTTTGATTTAAATTTTAAATGACTTTCGATACTATCTTTTGAAACTCCAATAATCTCGGTATTTAATTTTTTATATTTTTTGTAATCTTTTGCAAACTCAATAGACTCTGTAGTGCAACCTGGCGTATTATCTTTTGGATAAACATAAATAATTAAATTTTGTTTTAAATCTTTTTTTAAGTGGAAAATCTTTCCATTTGTTGATGGCAATTTAAAGTCTTTTAATAATTTATTTTCTTTAATCATAATAATTTAAAATTTATAATGTCTTATTATGAAATTAAAAACATCTAAAGAGCTTGTTGATGAAGCTATGGATAAAATTAAAACTTTATCTCCTATAGAATTTAAAGAGTTACAAAAACAAAAACCAGATTTAGTATTGATTGATATTAGAGATATTAGGGAGCTTAAGAAAACAGGAAAAATCAAAGGCGCAAAACATATGCCACGTGGCATGCTTGAATTTTGGTTAGATCCAGAGAGTCCATATTATAAAAAAGATATCACGCCAGATAAAACAAAAGTTTTATATTGTGCTTCAAATTGGAGAAGTGCTTTAGCTGCATTAACAATTCAAGAAATGGGTTTTAATAATGTTTCTCATATTAAAGGTGGGTTTCAGGCTATGGTAGATGAGGGTTTTGAAACTGAAATAATTGATTAATTTATTTTTTTGCCTCTCGAAAAACAAAATCTAACCTGTCTTGACCAAAAAACATTTTAGATCCAACAATGAAAGTAGGCGCTCCAAAAACGCCTTTTTTAAAAGCATTACTGGTTTTTGTTTTTAAATCATCTTTAATTTTTTGATTACTTAATTTTTCAATAAAACTTTTTGGATTAATGTCCATGTTTTTAATAAAACGTTCTAAAATTTTACCATCATTTAAGTTAAGCGAGTCTACCCATGCCGCTTTGTAAAATTGATCAACATAATTATTAAGAAATCCTTCTTTTTCAGCGACTAAAGCACCTCTCATTATATTTACTGTCTTTAATGGAAAGTATCTATTAAACTGAAACTTAACCTTAAACCAATCTGCGCAAATTTTTAAATCTTTGATCATATGTTTGGCTCTTGATGGATTTAATCCAGGCGCTGTAATATTCGCTAATTGATGAATTCCACCAAGGAGTATTGGCATATAATTAACTTTAATTTTATTTTCTTTTTCAAAACGTTTTATTTGTTCATGAGCAAGGTAGGAGTAGGGACTACTAATATCAAAATAAAAATCAATTTTTTTCATTATTCATGCAGCTTTAATTTTTGAGCAATTAATAATCTCAAAAATAAATATAAAAATAAACCTACAGGCCCACTAAAATAAGTTAAAATCAGAGGGAATATTACAATATACTTGTGAATATTTAATCTTATCGCATCATTTGCGATCCAAACACCGAGGAATAAACTTAATGTTAAAAAATGTATCCAAAAAATTAAAACAAACAGTGTATTATCCATTAAAGACATTAGCTCATCTAACCCCAAATAAAGCCTAAAGTTATTTAAGACATCGAGAGGATCTTTTTTTATTAAATTCTCAAATGCTCCAGAAGGGTAAATTTGCTCAAAAGCTAAATAGCCATATGTGAGCGCTAAAATAAAAGGGATAAATAAGTTGTTAACTAAACCTTGAGTAATTTTTGAACTTGGAAAAAAAATAATTAACAGCCAAAGTGGAATTACACCAATATTTGCAAATTGGTATATCATTTCTAAGGTAAAAAAATCTTTGATCGTTTCTAACATATGGTAACGTCCTAGTTTATATATGAATCAATCTAAATCAATCCATCAAAACTTAGATACAGTAGAAGAAATAAAGGAATTAGCTCTAAAGTATTTAGATAAATATCAACCTTCAAAAAAAAGTTTGCAGATTTATTTATTCAGAAAAGCAATTGATGCTCAAAGTAATACAATTGAAAAAAGTGAGATTATAAAAAAAATTGATATTGTTTTAGATGATTTAGAAGAAAAAGGTATTTTAAATGATACTCTTTATTCTGAAATTAAATCAAAGAATTTTTTAAAACGTGGCTATTCTTTAAACAAAATAAAACAACATTTGTCCCAAAAAGGTATTGGAAGCGAACTTTTAAAGCAGACTATTGAGAAAATTCATAATGATCATACAAATCCTGATTTTTATTCTGCAATAAGAATATGTAAAAAGAGAAGACTAGGACCATACCGTCCAGATGCTAATAAAGAAATTTTTTATAAAAAAGATATGGGTGTTTTAGCCAGATCAGGTTTTAGTTATGATTTATCAAAAGAAGTTTTAGCTTTAGACAAAAAGCAACTCAAAATTTATGAAAAAAAGCTCTAGTTTATTTTTTACCTTTCTTTCGCTTTTCTTCTTCAACTAATTCATTTATCTTTTTTTGCATTGTTTGTCTTACGATACTAAAGACAATGATGCCAAAAATTGATACACTTACGATTATGATTAATATAGTCTTGACCATTATATTTTTGAATTCCTTCTGATTAATAATGAAGGATTTTTAAAACCCCTTTTGCCATATAGTATTTTTTTATTTTGATGAGTTCTCACAATTGCTCCAGCACCTTCTGCAATAGCATGGCCAGCGGCATAATCCCATTCTCTTGCTCTTGCTCTGGCAGCATAAAAGTCAAATTCTGAACTTGCAATCATGCAAAATTTTAGAGAACTTCTCATGCTCACAAAATGATTAATTTTATATTTTTTTAAAATTCGTCTTATAATTTCAGATGGTTTTGATGAGTTTGTTAATGCAATTTTGTCTCTTTTTTTTATCTTTGAACAATCTAATTTGATTTTTTTCTTTTTATCAAAAATTTCATAAGCTTTATTTTTTCCAAACGAGTAAAATAATCTTTTCTTTTTTGGTGCATAAATAATACCAGCTACAGGTTTTTGGTTTATAATTAAGCCTGCATTAATTGTATATTCTGATCCACCTTTTATGTATGAACTTGTCCCATCGATTGGGTCAACTAACCAAAAAGTTTGTCTTTTTTTAATTTTTGTATTTTTAATAGTTTCTTCAGAAACAACTTCTATTTCAGGTGATATTTTTTTTAAAAACTTTTGTAATATTTTATCAACCTCTAAATCACCATTGGAAACAGGTGTTCCATCATCTTTGGTAAATATTTTTAGCTTTTTTGCACATTGTATTGATTTAGATCCCGCCTTATAAAAAATTGGAATAAGTTTTTTGATTAGTTTTTGTGTATCAATTTTATTCTTCATATTTTTCCAAAGTAATTTCGGAGGTATTTATAGTTTTTTTTCCCGCATTTTGAAAATTTACTGTTACCTTATTATCTACAATTGACTGTACTTGACCGATACCCCAATCTTTGTGAGATGGGTGGATTACAAAGTCACCAGGATCAAAGTCATATACATGCATTTTAAAATATGATTATCGTGATATACCGATGTTATGAGTTTAGCAATCACAGATATTACAGAGAAAAATATACTTGGTTTTGATAAAGATAAATCCAAAACAAAAGTTGTTGTCGCAATGTCAGGAGGCGTTGATTCCTCTGTAGTTGCAGCTCTTTTAAAAAAAGATGGCTATGATGTAATTGGAATTACACTCCAGTTATTTGATTACGGAAAAATTGGAAAAACAAAAGGAACATGTTGCGCTGGAAAAGATATCTATGATGCAAAAAAAGTTTGTGATCAACTTGAAATTAAGCATGAAGTTTTCAATTATGAGTCGATATTTAAAGACGAGGTCATAGAAAAATTTGCAGATAGTTATATAAAAGGAGAAACTCCAATTCCTTGTGTCGATTGCAATCAAACTGTAAAATTTAGAGATCTTTTCAAATCGGCAAAAAATTTAGATGCTGATGCATTAGCAACGGGACATTATGTTAAGAGAATATTTAATCATAGCGCCATGATGTATAGACCAGAGGATTTAAATCGCGATCAAAGCTATTTTTTATTTAATACTACCCAAGAACAACTTGATTATCTTAGATTTCCTTTAGCCTCATTACCAAAAACCAAAACTAGAGATATTGCCAGAGATTTAAAATTACAAGTTGCAAATAAACCAGATAGTCAGGATATTTGTTTTGTTCCAAATGGTAATTATAAGACAATTGTGCAAAAGCTAAGACCAGAGTCATTTGTTGAAGGTGAAATTGTAGATACCAAGGGAAAAGTATTGGGAAAACATAGTGGAATCGCAAATTTTACAATAGGTCAACGAAAAGGAATAAAAGTATCATCAACAGATCCTTTCTTTGTAATAAAGATTGATCCAAAGAAAAATCAGGTAGTTATAGGATCTCGAGAAGAACTTTTGGTTCAAGCTATTCATTTAAAACACATAAATTATCTTTGCGATAAAGAGCAATTAAATGGTAATTTTTTTGTTAAGGTGAGATCCACAGGAAATCTACTAGAGTGTAATGTGTCTGATAATGGACATAAAGTAACGCTTTCAAGCGGCGAGACAGGAGTTTCACCTGGTCAAGCATGTGTATTTTATAAACAGGATGAGTTTGGAACGAGAGTGTATGGAGGTGGTTGGATAGATAGAACGGAGAAATAATTATTTCTTTTTATTTTTTCTTCTATTTCTTCTTCTCTTAGATCCGATTTTTCTTCGACCTCGATGTTTTTTTGGATATCCCATTTTATGTTTTTTATTAAATTAAAAGTTGTATTTAGCAGATTTTTATTTTATTTACTAGATCGAATATGAGTTCAACTTTTAAAAATAACAAACCTTTAGATTTCACTAAAAATGAAGAGAACTCAAAAAATAATATAGATTACTTTAATTTAAAAGAAGATAGAGCCAAAGAGGACAAGCAAGAAAAAGTCCAAAGTGTTTTATTTGTATCTGCTGCAGCTGTTTTTATCGTAGCATTTGTTGCTATAATTTATTCTTAAAATAAAAATAACTTAATTTATGATTACTACCGAACTTTTTATCGGGTTGATTACTTTCTATTTTGTAATGTTTATGACACCAGGTCCAAATAATATTATGTTAACCATATCTGGCATAAAATTTGGTTTTAAAAAAACTATTCCTCACATGATCGGTATTCCACTGGGTCATGTTACACAAATTGCACTAGTAGCATTTGGACTTGGAAAGTTTTTTCAAATGTATCCTGATATTCAAAATATTTTGAAAATATTAGGGTGCATTTATTTATTTTATCTTGCTTATAAAATGTTCGGTTCATTAAATGTAAAAACTAATGAAGACAAGTTATCTGGTCGTCCAATGAAAATGTATGAATCTATTTTATTCCAATACCTTAACCCTAAAGCATGGGTAGCCTCGATGACAGCGGTGACTGTTTTTTTTCCAAATCAAGAAAATTTTATAGTTGGGGTGCTATTTTTAACATTAAGCGCCCCTTTGTTAGAAGTGATCGCTGTTACAACATGGGCAGGTTTTGGTGCAACGATAAGAGTGTTTATATCCAATAATAAAATAAAAAAATTTATTGAAATTTTAATGGCTATTTTATTAATATTAACTTCAGCATTTATTTTAATATGAAACAATTTTTTAAAGACATTAATTTAAATACAAATGGTCAAAAACTAATTGATTTTACAAATGATGTTTTAGAGTTTGTAAAAAGTTCTAAAATTAATAATGGAATTTTAAATTTAAGTATTTTGCATACTAGTGCTTCTTTAATTATTCAAGAAAATGCCGACTCTGATGTACAAAAAGATTTATTAAATTTTTTTGACAAGTTAGTACCTATGGATCCAAAGTTATACGTTCATGGTATTGAGGGTAAAGATGATATGCCAGCTCATATAAAGACAGCTTTAACAAACACTCACCTAACGTTAAGCATTAAGAATAGTAAAATGATTTTAGGTACTTGGCAGGGTATTTATTTATTTGAACACAGAACAAACCAGCAAAATAGAACAGTTTTATCTCATATTGTTGGTGATTAGTATTGACCAAACTTTAACATTCAACTAAAAGCTGAATTAATTATGGCAAAAAAGAAAAAAACCAAAAAGACAAAAAAATCTAAAAAAATTTCAAAGAGGAAAGTTTCAAAAAGAAAAGTTTCAAAAAGATCTGTTACTGCAAAATCCTCAGACAACACAAATAACATAATCTATGGAGCAATAGCCGCTGCAATTGTTGTTCTAATAATTTTTGCTTTCCCAAGTGGAAACCAAAAAAGTGAAGTTAAAGAAACGACACCAACTCAAGAAGTAAAAGATAATAAATCTCAAGAAGTAAAAGAAAATAAAGTTTCGGATATTAAAGAAACAAAAGAAGTAAAACCATTAAATATACCCAAAAAGAAAAAAGCTATTGATCAACCAAGTTTCAATGAAAAAGCTGTCCAAATAAGATTTGCTGAAATAGATTATAATAGTAATAAGAAAATCTCTTTAAACGAGTATCTTTATTATTTTGAAAATAAAGACGAGGGTAAAAAGAAGTTTAAAAGAATAGATAAAAATAATAATAGAAGCATTAGTTATAAAGAGTATTTAGCTTCTAAAAAAAGATAGTTCCCCATCTATAATAATATTAGAATTGACATTCTTTAATTCTTAGGACAATTACTCTTCCATGGTTTTGAGCAAATTGATTTCTTTTTTTTCAAATGAAAAAGACGTTGTAGTTGATCAAACAACTATTAATGGAAAATTATATAAATTTGTAAATTCTAAAATACTGCCAGGTACAGATCTTACCGAAAAAGAGTTCTGGGATGGTTTTGTGAAAGCGGCAAACGAGCTTGCCCCTGAAAACAAAGATCTTTTAAAAAAAAGAGATGAGATCCAATTAAAACTAGATGACTGGCATAAAAATAATAAAGATAAAATTGATTTTGAAGAATATAAAAAATTCCTAAAGGAAATTGGTTATTTAGTTGAAGAGAAAGAGAAATTTCAAATTGAAACATTAAATGTCGATGACGAAATTGCCAAAATTGCAGGTCCGCAATTAGTTGTTCCAATTGATAATGCAAGATATGCATTAAATGCTGCTAATGCGAGGTGGGGCAGTTTATATGATGCTCTTTACGGTACAGATATTATCAGCGAAGATAATGGTAAAGAAAAATCCGGTGGTTACAACCCTAAAAGAGGCGAAGAGGTTATAGCGCTTGGTCGTGAATTTTTAGATGTTAATTTTAAATTAGAAAATGGCAGTTGGTCAAATGTTAAATCTTTTACTAAAGAGAGTGATAATTTAAATATACAACTAGAAAATGGATCATTTACAAAATTAAAAAACCTTTCAAAATTTGTTGGTTACAAAGGAGATAAAGAAAGTTTAACTTCAATATTTTTAAAAAACAATAACCTTCATATAGAAATTCAAATTAATTCAAATCATCCAATAGGTAAATCAGATAAAGCTAATATCAGTAATATTGTATCTGAATCTGCGATCTCAACTATTATGGATTTAGAAGACTCTGTTGCGGCAGTAGATGCTGAAGATAAAGTAAAATGTTACTCAAATTGGCTTGGTATTATGAAAGGTAACCTTGAAGCAAAAATGCAAAAGGGTGGAAAAACAATAGTTAGAAAATTAAATGAAGATAAAGAGTTTCTAGATATTCATGATAATCCAGCAAAACTTCACGGCAGGTCTTTACTATTAATTAGAAACGTTGGCCATCTTATGACCAATCCAGCAATTAAATTGAACGATGGTTCAGAGATTCCTGAAGGTATAATGGATGCTTTTATAACTGTGTTATGTGCAAAATATGATTTTAAATTAAAGAAAAACTCTAGAACTGGTTCAGTTTATATTGTTAAACCAAAAATGCACGGACCTGAAGAAGTAGCTTTTGCAGATAAAATTTTCTCTAAAGTAGAAGAGGTTCTTAAGCTTGAACCCAATACGATTAAAATGGGTATTATGGATGAGGAAAGAAGAACTACTGTAAATTTAAAAGAAGCAATAAGAAATGCAAAAAAAAGAATAGTATTTATTAATACAGGTTTCTTAGATCGAACTGGTGATGAAATGCATACATCTTTCGAGGCAGGTCCTATGATCTTCAAAGGTGATATGAAAAAATCAAGTTGGTTAAATACTTATGAAGATTGGAATGTTGATATTGGATTAGAGTGTGGTTTCTCTGGAAAAGCACAAATTGGAAAAGGAATGTGGGCTATGCCAGACAAAATGAAAGATATGATCGAGCAAAAAATTGGTCATCCAAAATCAGGCGCTAACTGTGCTTGGGTACCATCACCAACAGCAGCAACACTGCATTCAACACATTATCATCAAATTAATGTTTTTGATCAACAAAAAGAATTAGCATCACGTGGTAGAGCAAATTTAGATAACATTTTAACTATTCCAGTAGCTGACAGACCAAATTGGTCAGCTGAACAAATTCAAAAAGAAATTGAAAATAATTGCCAAGGTATTCTTGGTTATGTTGTAAGATGGGTTGACCAAGGCGTTGGTTGTTCAAAAGTTCCAGACATAAACAATGTTGGATTAATGGAAGATAGAGCAACACTTAGAATTTCATCTCAGCATATTGCAAATTGGTTGCATCATGAAATTTGTACCAAAGAACAAGTCATGGATACTATGAAGAAAATGGCAAAAGTTGTTGATGGTCAAAATGCTGGAGATGAAAATTATATACCAATGGATGGTAATTTTGATAACTCAATTGCTTTTAAAGCAGCATGTGATTTAGTCTTTGAAGGCAAAGTTCAACCATCTGGTTATACTGAGCCAATCCTACATAGGAAAAGATTAGAAAAAAAAGCTTCTCACTAATCATTAAATAAATGTCGATTACTGAATTGTATTTTTATGCATTTGCGATGTTTATCTTGTTTCTCACCCCAGGTCCTGTTTGGGTTGTTCTTTTGGCTAGAATTTTTTCGAATGGATGGTCGGGTGGCTTACCATTAGCTTGCGGAGTTATTATTGCAGATTTTACTTGGTCTTTTCTAGCTGTAATATCTATATCTTCTATAAGTGAAGCTGTACCTTCTATAACAAAAACATTAACTTGGGTTGCTGCAGGATTTTTTTTGTATTTGGCAATTAAGTTATGGTTAAAACCGTCTTATGATTTAAATAACATTAAATTATCTAAGGTCTCATCAAAATTAAAATTTAACTCTATTTATTTGGAAAGCTTCATGACTGGATTGCTAGTCAATTTTTCAAACCCAAAAGCTATTCTTTTTTATATAAGTATTATGCCAGGTTTTTTTGTATTAAATCAATTAACAAATACTGATGCAGTAATAATTGCATCAATATCTGCTTTAGTTCCTTTCATTGGTAACATAATATTAATTGCATTAGTCTCACCCGTAAGACAGCTTATGCAAAGCCCTTCTGCTCAAAAAAAACTAAATCAAATTAGTTCAATACTTTTATTAATTGTAGCGGTTATGATTTTAGTACTTTAAGGTTATTTTTTCTTGAGACACAGGCGTGACAAGTAGGATTTTATATTGTAGATAATCCAGCAATGGCGGGGTAGCTCAGTTGGTTAGAGCACGGGACTCATAAGCCCGGTGTCGGCAGTTCGATTCTGCCTCCCGCTACCATTAATCAAGGAATCAAATTAATATTTCTTTATGACATCAAAATATAAAGCAATGGTTTTAAGTTGTATTGATCCTCGTTGTCAGCCAAAGATTAATAATATCCTAAAGAAGAAAAAATTATCTGGAAAATATAGTTTATTTTCAATTGCAGGATCTGCAGTTGGTGTGACATCAAGTAAATTTAAAACTTGGCATAATGTCTTTTGGCAAAATCTAGCTATCTCATTAAAGCTGCACGGTATTAAAAAACTTATAGCTGTAAATCATTATGATTGTGGTGCTGCAAAATTAGTAAATAAACAAAAAAAATTTAATAAAAATATTGAATATAAAATTCATCAGAATGCTTTTAAAACTCTTAAAGCAAAACTTAAGAAAAAGTACCCAAAATTTAAACTAGAAACAAAAATTATTACAGTGAAAACTCTTTTCTTGACTGTAGCAATGAATGAAATCATATAGATGATATGAAAAGTTCAAAGAATAAATCATGTCCATTTATGCAAGGTCACTGGGGATGTGTAGTTAAATTTTTATGTGAAAACTTTAAATATTTCGTAATTGGTGGCTCAATAATCTTAGCTGCAATAGCTTATGGATGTTTTTCAAAAACTGCAAAAGATAAATGTTATTACAAAAATTATAGAATGAAGTACCAAGAATTAAAAAAAATAAATCCAGCTTTAGATAAATGGGCAAATAAAGCTGAAGCTTCAAGATTTGCTTTGAAGGCTTGTAATATCAAATAATTTAGTGGCCTGGAAATTTAATAAGACTAAAAGTTTTATAACCTTTAGCAATTAGTTTTTTATTACCAGGAAGATCAAAAAGATCTATCAGGAATACAAAACCTGAGACTTTAGCTTTAGTTTTTTCAACTAGTTTAGCAGCGGCAAGTGCAGTTCCACCTGTAGCAATTAAATCATCAATGATTAAAACTTTGTCATTTTTCTTCAACGAAGATTTATGAATTTCAATAGTGTCATAACCATACTCTAATTTAAACTTTTGAGAGATAGTTTTACCAGGTAATTTGTTTTTTTTTCTAAGTAGAATTAAAGGTTTTTTTGTCAAAAAACTTAAAACAGAGGCAAAAATAAATCCTCGTGATTCAATAGCTGCAATTTTATTAAATTTAACTTTGCTTGAAATAAACCGCATTTTTTTGATTGTATAATTAAAAGCTTTTTTATTTTCTAATAGAGAAGTGATATCTCTAAATAAAATTCCTTTTTTTGGATAATTTGGAATACTTCTAATAGTTTTTTCTAATTTCATTTTTTTGATATTTAATATACCTAAACAAATATGAATAAATTAGCAATCATTGGAGGCAGTGGCCTTTATAATATCGATGGTATTAAAGATGAGAAGTGGTTAAACGTAGACACACCTTGGGGCAAACCCTCAGATCAAATTTTAGAAGCAAAAATTGAAGACAAGCAAGTTTATTTTTTGCCAAGACATGCAAGAGGACATAAAATTAATCCATCTAATATTAACTTTAGAGCAAACATTGATGCCTTAAAACAACTCGGCGTAACTGATATTATCTCAGTATCAGCTGTGGGATCACTAAAGGAAGAATTAGAGCCAGGGAAATTTGTTCTAGTTGACCAGTTTATAGATAGAACTTTTGCAAGAGTTAAAACATTTTTTGATAAAGAAATTGTAGCTCATGTCTCTATGGCAAAACCAACAAGCCCTGGTTTAATGAAGGCATGTGAAGAGGTTTTAAAAAAACTAAATTTAAAACATAAAATAAGTGGAACATATTTAGTTATGGAGGGTCCTCAGTTTTCATCTTTAGCTGAATCAAATTTATATCGTTCATGGGGATGTGATGTGATTGGAATGACTAATATGCCAGAAGCTAAATTAGCTAGAGAAGCTGAAATTCGCTATACATCTGTTGCGATGGTAACAGATTATGATTGCTGGCATGAAGATCACGAGGATGTTTCTGTTGAACAAGTTATAAAGACATTGTTGAGTAATGCAGATAACGCTAGAAAAATGATAGTAGAAGTTGTTAAAAATTTTGAAAACTTTATCGATCCAAAAGATCCAGCAAATAATTGTTTAGATACAGCAATAATCACTGATCGTTCACATTGGACAGAGACAACAAAACAAGAGCTAAAAAATATTGCTGGAAGAGTTTTGAAAAGTTAAATGAAAATTGATGGTAAGCATTATTTAACTATTTGGCACAATGAAAATGAAGACAATGTTTGTATAATAGATCAAACAAGATTACCTTTTGAATTTATAATAAAAAAATTAAATACTTATCAGGATGGCTTTGTAGCAATAAAAGATATGCTTGTGAGAGGTGCTCCGCTAATTGGAGCGACTGCAGCTTATAGCATTTATCTTGCCGCAAAAGAGAATGAAAATTTTGATTATATAAATGAAAAAATTACAAATATTAAAACCGCAAGACCTACAGCGGTAAATTTAGCATGGGCAGCTGATCGTATTTTAAAAAATATTGATAGATCAAATATTAAAAATTCAATTTTAAATGAATGTAAAAAAATTTGCGAAGAAGATATCAAAATTTCAGAAAGTATTGGAAATCATGGTTTAGAATTAATTAAAAAAATTAAAAAAGAGAAAGTAAATATTCTTACGCACTGTAATGCTGGATGGCTTGCAACAATAGATTGGGGAACCGCAACTGCTCCCATTTATAAATCTAGAGATGCTGGTATCAATATTCATGTTTGGGTGGATGAAACAAGACCTAGAAACCAAGGTTCATCTCTTACGTCTTATGAATTATTAAATGAAGAAATTGAGCATAAAATTATAGCTGATAATACTGGAGGACTTTTGATGCAAAGAGGTATGGTGGATATGTGCATTGTAGGAACAGACCGCGTTAGTGAAAATGGGGATGTAGCAAATAAAATTGGAACTTATTTAAAAGCTTTAGCTGCAAAAGATAATAATATCCCTTTCTATGTTGCTTTACCAAGCACAACTTATGATAAAAAAATTCTTAAAGGAAAAGATATTCCAATTGAGGAAAGATCTGATGATGAGTTAAAATTAATGAATGGTTTTGATCAAGATGGAAAATTAAAACAAATAAATATTTATCCAAAGAATAGCAAAGGATTTAATTTAGGATTTGATATTACCCCAGCTGAACTTGTTACAGGGTTTATAACTGAAAAGGGAATTTTTAAACCAGAAGAATTAAGAGAAAATTTTTAATGAATGAATTATTAATAAGAAAAAATATAATTAAATTTTCAAAATTATTAAATAAAACTAACCTGTCGCCACTAAGATCAGGAAATATTTCAGTAAGGTGCAAAAATGGTTTTTTAATAACTCCAAGCGGTATGAAATATGAGAAATTAAAAACTAAAGACATCGTATTTGTGAATATGAAAGGAGAGTTTAATAAGAGTAAAAACAAACCATCATCCGAATGGAAATTTCACAAAGATATTTATAAAAACAGAAATGAAAGCAAAGCGATAGTCCACTGCCATTCTAAAAATGCCTTAGTTCTTTCTTGCATTCGAAAGAAGATACCTGCATTTCATTACATGGTCGCTGTAGCAGGTGGAGTAGATATTAGATGCGCAAAGTATGCGACCTATGGTACTAGTCAATTATCTAGAAATATTATTACAGCTTTAAAAGAGCGCTCAGCTTGTTTGATAGAAAATCACGGACAGGTTTCATTTTCAAATAACCTAGAAAATGCATTTGAATTAGCCCAAGAAGTTGAACATTTAGCAGAACAGTACCTGGAATGTTTGAGAGTTGGCAAACCTAAAATTTTAACAAATTCTGAGATGAATAAAGTTTTAGCCAAAGTTAAAAATTATAAAAAATAATATTCAGGGTTGATATTTAATTGCTTACATATATACGTCTCCTCAAAAGGGGCTAAAAATCTTGTCGAGATCTCTGATGAACAAGGTTTTGAAGTTTAAGCTTTAGCAAGCTTTAATTTTTTTGAAAGAAGGGAGGCCTAATGAATAAAGTAGGCGAACACATCACATTAGATTTTCTTGGAGTATATGAAAATCACTCTGCAGAATTTTACGAAAAAATTTTTAAAAAAATTGCTGAAGTTGCAAAAGTAGAAATAGTAAATATTTCCAAATATGTTTTTACTCCACAAGGTGTAACCTTACTGTGTTTGCTTAAAGAAAGTCATATGAGCTTTCATACTTTTCCTGAAAAGGGGATTGTGAGTTTTGATTTTTTTACATGTGGCGCTGTAAGTCCAAGTGTATCATTAGAGATTTTAAAAAAAGAATTACCTCATACATCAGTAATTAAAAAAGATTTCGAAAGAGATACCGTTCATCATTATAAAGATATTTATAGCTCTGAAGGCATTAAAAAGTTTTATATGGTTGAAGAAGTCATTAAAAACTTCAAATCTCAAGCTGGACAACATATCGAAATATTAAAGCTTAAAGAATTTGGTAATGCATTATTTATAGATGGTGAAATTCAAGTAGCTGAGAAAGATGAAGAATTATACTCAAGTACATTTGTAAAATCAGGACTTGGGTTATCCTCGAAAAACTCAACCGCTGCAATTATAGGTGGAGGCGATGGAGGAGTCGCTAGAGAGTGTGTAAAAAATAATTTTGATTATATTGATTGGTTTGAATTGGATAAAGAAGTTGTAGATGCATGCCAACAATATTTACCTGAAGTTTTTAAAAATATTCACAAAAGCAATAACGTAAATTGTATTTGGGGCGATGCTTTTAAAAATATAGTTTCTTGTGAAAATGAAAAATACGATCATTTGTTTATAGATTTAAATGATGATCAATTTTGTATTGATCTTGCAGCAAAAAATATAAATGACATTAAGAGAATTACAAAAAAAAATGGAGTTATTACTGCTCAAGTTGGATCAAAAGATAAAAAACCATCTCAAGTTAATAATTGGAAAGAAACTTTAGAAAGTGCATTTGGCAATTCAAAGATATCAGAAATCTATATTCCAAGTTTTGATTGTAGTTGGAATTTTATAAGTTCAATTAATAAATAATGAAGTTTAACGCTGCTTGTTTGCAGCTGACATCCAATGATCAGCCAAAAGAAAATTTAGATCAAGTCATAAAACTATCTGATCAAGCTGTTAAAGATGGAGCTCAAATTATTTTAACTCCGGAAAATACTTTCCTACTCACTTTGGATGAAGGTGTTTTGAATGAAAAATCTGAAGATCATGAAAAAGGATTTTGCATTAATGAAATCATTAAATATGCAAAATCTAATTCAATTTGGTTTTTAATTGGTGGAACACCAGTAAAAGAAAATAATAATATTTTTAATAGATCAGTTTTAATTAGTCCAAAGGGAGAGATGGTTACAACATATGATAAGATTCATATGTTTGATGTAAATTTACCAAATGGAGAAAGTTATGAAGAGTCTAAAAAATTTAAAGCCGGGGAAAGTTTATCAGTAACAAAATTACCATGGGGAAATTTAGGCTTATCAATTTGTTATGATTTGAGATTTCCAAATCATTATAGGCAATTAATGAAAAAAGGTGCTGATTTTTTAGCGGTACCATCAGCATTTACAAAAAACACTGGTGAAAGACATTGGCATATTCTTCTGAGATCAAGAGCGATAGAGAATTTTTGTTATGTTCTAGCCCCGGCTCAAACTGGAAAACATTTTAATAATCGAGAAACTTACGGACATTCAATGATTGTTTCACCTGATGGTGTTGTTTTATCTGAAAAAAAAGAAGACATTGGTTTGATAATTTCTGAGATAGATATTGAGAAAGTTAAAAAAATCAGGTCAGAGATTCCAAGTATAAGTTTTGATTAATATTTATCGTAACTTTTAACTTCTGAGATATTTGACCCAGATAATTGATTGATCTTATTTTTTATTTTAGCTCTGTTATCATTTTCGATATAGACACTTCTTGCTAATTCAATAAATTTTTCTCCAAAATCTTTATTTCTTTCACAGTCTCGCTTACCATCTTCGATGTCCCATAGTTTTGAATTGATAGCTTTTAAATCATTGTACAAAGATTTAATTTCATCAGTAATACTTACATCATTTTTCAAAGTATTATTTAAACTCTCAAGTTCTTTGGTGACAATTTTTGTTTTTTCAGTGTCTTTTAGATTTTTTTGCTTAATTTCTAAAATACTTATTTTATCTAATAGCTCACCTACTGATATTTCGGCAAAAATTTTATTAGCTGAATTCATAACTAATTGATAATACTTAATCAGCCTATGTCAAATATTCTAATTATTAAACATGGTTCTCTTGGTGATATAGTTCAGATATCGGGCGCCTTACAAGATATTCGAAATCAATTCAAAGATAGTAAAATTTTTATATTAACAACTTTTAAATTTAAAAATCTATTTGAAGGATGTCCATTCATTGATGAGGTAATAGTAGACAAAAGGTTACCAAGATGGAATTTTTTTTATTTATTAAAATTAATAAAAAATATCAGAAGTTTTAATTTTGATATTTGCTTTGACCTTCAGAATTCTTCAAGGACTAATTTTTACAGAAAAAATTTTAAAATTAAGAATTGGTCTTCTTCACTTACGGTTTTGCAAAAAAATGAAACAAAAAAACAATTTGATCAGGAAGGTGTTATAGAACGTTTTAAAGTTCAATTAGATAGATCTAATATTAATGACACAAGCCATGTATTGAAACCAGATTTTTCATGGGCAATTGAAGAAAGTTTTCAAATCAAAGAGCAAAAATATATTTTTTTAGCTCCTTTTAGTTCTCCAAAATTAAAACATAAAGTTTGGCCATACTTTAAAGAATTAATTCAATTATTAAAAAATGAATTACCTCAATATGAATTAATAACAGCGCCAGGGCCAAGTGAGATTGGTCAATGTAAAAATATAGGTCTTAAAATGATTTTAAATAATGATAAACCTACTAGTATTGGTCAACTTACAAAAGTAATTAAGCAGTCATCTTTTGTTATAGCAAATGATACAGGGCCAGCTCATATTGCTGCTCACTTAGGGTGTAAGGGTGTTGCATTGTTTGGTCATCATACTTCTGCAAAAAAAGTAAGTATTGAAACAGAAAAATTTAAAGCTATTGAATCTAACTCCCTTACGAAAATTACTCCTGAGCAGGTATTAAAGTTTGTTAAAGATAAAATTTTTACATAAAAAAATATTTGTAAAAACCAATAATCGAAAAAGGAATTTGTAGAGCAAAATTTGTCAGCACCGCCTTATCTTTATGGATATACCCATGAATAGTCCAAGCTACAATTCCTGGACCATGAAAAAAAATATTTAATGGATAAATATTTAAGTACATCAATAATATCCCAATGAAGACCAAGATGGTACCAAGCCACTTTAAATTATTTTTTATAAAATTCATTAAGTTAAATTTGAATAAGATCTAAATATTTTTTAATTTGTTTATCCCAAAAGAATTCTTCAGAAAATTTTTTTGCCTTATCACCCATGGATTCAAATTTATTATTTTCCATAATATTAATTAAACAATTATAAATTTCGTCATGCTTTTCTCCGTCACATAATAAACCAGTTTCATTATGCTTTATAATATCAGCTGCACCACCGGCTATTCCCCCAATAGAGGGAGTTCCATATTTAGCCGCTTCTAAGAAAGATATTCCAAAACCCTCAATAGATTTACCCACCTGTATTGAGGGCATAATAAAAAAATCCGCTGTTTTAATTAATGAATTTTTTAACTTTAAAGGCGCCTCACTTAAAAAAATAATATTTTTATTTAAATTAAGATTTTCTACTTGTTTTTGTAGATTTTGTTTTTCTTCACCATCACCAATAATAATAAATCTAAAATTTTCATATCTTGCTTCAAAATTTTTTAAGGCAAGAAGTGTTTGCTCCAAACCTTTTCTTTTTTCCAATCTACAAACTGTAATAATTTTTGGATTTGCATTGTTATAAATATCTAAGGCTGCATTTTCATCACAATCTTCATCAACATTATCAGTACCAGGATTAATTATTTTAATCTTATCTTCCAGAATTCCTTTTTCGATAGCAAGGTTTTTAGTGAATTCAGAATTTGCAATTATATACTTTGCTTTAGATAATGAATTTTTCATTCTTATATTTAAAGGGGAACCATTGGGGTGATTAATTTCTTTTCCGTGAATTAAACAAATTGTTGGCACTGATTGGCAAATATTTTTAGATAGTTTTTCTATACTCTTCCAGTGATCTGATATTAATGCTGAGATGTTTTTATTTTGATTAAAATAATCTTGTATTTGATTTGCCTTTCTAAACTTTCTTATAAATTTGAAACCTTTTATTCTTTGAATTTCATATTTTTGATTTTGATCAAATTCTTGTGCATTTTTTATATCTTCCGCAAAAACTTTCACTTTAGAATGTTTAGATAAATGCTTAGCAATATCCGACATTAAAATTTGCATTCCACCCATTTCTGGAAGAAAATTTCGAGTAGTAATTATAATCACTTTATTTCCACTTAATATTACATCCCATACTTGGATATTGGTTTATGGGACCATTTTTTGATTGTGAAATCTCTATCATGGCTTCCATCAATTCATTCTTACCTCCATCAACTGGAACTAAATCTTTCATTTCTCTCAACCTACCACGATATTGGAGTTCATGATTAGAATTATATCCAAAAAAATCAGGAGTACATACAGCTCCATATTTTTTTGCAATTTCTTGAGTTTCATCAAATAAATAAGGGAAGCTAAAATGATTTTCTTGTGCAAATTTTTTCATGTTATCAAAACTATCGTCTGGATAATTAACAGTATCATTTGACATAATTGCCACTGAGTTTACGTTATATTTTTTTAGACTTAAGGCAGTTGAACTGAGTTCTTTGATTATGGCCTTAACATACGGACAATGATTGCAAATGAACATAACGAGTGTTCCATTTTTCCCTGCAATATCTTTAAGTGTATAATTTTTTTCATCTACAGATTTTAAATTAAAATCATAAATTTTTTCCCCAAAGTTACAAATCGGTGTTTTTTCAAGTGCCATAGTAAATATTATTATATATATACCTTAATTATGATTCATCAACTTGGAGATAAAATCGTAAAAAGAGATGGAAAGAACTGGATTGCAGATAGTGCTAAAGTTATAGGTGACATTCATTTAAAAAATGATTGCAGTATTTGGTTTGGAGCTGTTTTAAGAGGTGACATTGAAAAAATCACAATAGGTGAGGGAACTAATGTTCAAGATAATAGCGTTGTACATACTGATGATGGATGTGAATGTATAGTTGGCTCAGGTGTTACGGTTGGACATATGGTGATACTTCATGGATGCTCAATTAAAGATGATAGTTTAATTGGAATGGGAGCTACGATTTTAAATAACGCAAAAATTGGAAAAAATTGTATTATTGGTGCAAATTCTCTAATTACAGAAAACAAAGAAATACCAGACAGATCTTTAGTTATGGGTTCTCCAGGTAAAATCATACGAGAAGTAACAGATCAAGAAATTGAAGCGATAAAAGAAAATGCAAGAAGATATTCTGCAAATTGGAAAAATTACGAAAAAGGTTTTAAATAAACTAAGGTGTTAGCCACTCAGTATTAACTGAACCGTTATCATCAATATTTATTTTTGCCCTACGGTGACCTTGAGAAGCTAAGTATAGCCATTCCATTTCTTTAATTTTACTTTCTACTACACAGAAGTTTTCATAGCCTATTTCGGTATCTTCAATTTTTGGATTTTTACCTTCAAGTTCTTCTGGGTAACCAGGGTGAGGATTCTCAGAAACCGATCCTGGCGCATTTGTTGCAAGATAACATTTTCTACTGATTATCATTGTTTTTTTCCAAGCCTCATCAGTAATTTTATCTTTAAAATGTATAGTAGCTTTCCCTTTTGCCCTTACCTGTATTTTCCTTTTTTTATTATAAAATAAAAAATAAATATTATTATTTTCCTTTAAAGCTTCTATTTTAGATGATCTTAGGTCAGTATGAAATCTTAATACTCTTCTATCTTTGAAAGCTCCCCTTAAAACAACTATCCTTCCATCTGATATTTGCCCTTTATTAACAATGACAACAGGTAACCTAAAATCCTCTGATCTATCGACTACACCCCTTGATAAGAGAGTCCAAATTTCATCAAAGATTAAATCTTTATTGTTATAAAAATCTGGAACTTTCTCGTTCACCTGATTACTTTTTTGGAAGCAGGGTTATTAGGCTAGAGGTATCAAACCTATTACCACCATTTTTTTGAACTTCTGAATAGTACTGGTCTACAATTTCAGTTACAGGAAGTTTTGATCCATTTGTTTTTGCCTCTTCCATTGCAATCCCAAGATCTTTTCTCATCCAGTCAACTGCAAAACCATAATCAAATTTATCATCTAACATTGTTTTAAATCTGTTTTCCATTTGCCAAGATTGAGCAGCACCTTTAGAAATAACTTCAACTACATCTTCAACATTTAGACCAGCATTTTGCCCAAACCTTAATCCCTCTGATAATCCTTGTACTAATCCAGCAATGCAAATTTGGTTTACCATCTTTGCGAGCTGTCCACTTCCTGCGCTACCTAAAAGTTTAATTTTTTTACTGTAGCAATCAATAATCGGTTCAGCTTTTTCAAAATCTGACTGCTGTCCGCCAACCATTACAGTTAGTGCACCATTCTCTGCTCCAGCTTGTCCACCAGAAACTGGGGCATCTAAAAAACCAAAACCTTTTTCAGTCGCGGTATTAAATAACTCTCTCGCAACTTGAGCCGAAGCTGTTGTGTTATCAATAAATACAGCTCCCTTCTTAACATTTTGAAATGCACCATCTGAACCAGTTGTTACTTCTCTTAAGTCGTTGTCATTTCCAACGCATGTAAAAATAAAGTCAGCATCTTTTGCTGCTTCAGCAGGTGTTGCTGCTGTTTTTCCTTTGTAAGTACCAGTCCATTTATCAGCTTTTGCTGAAGTTCTATTATAAACTGTTACATCGTGACCAGCTTTTGATATATACCCAGCCATTGGAAAACCCATGACACCTAAACCGATAAAAGCAACTTTGTGAGACATTTAAATAACTCCTTATAATTATTAATGTTTAATTTTCATTTTATAAAATCAAATTTTAAATACCTACTTTTTGGTTTCCTAATGACTTTCTGTTCAAGCTTTGGGCAAACTTTTTTCTTAGGTATTTTTAACCCGTTTATAAGACAAGATTTAAATTTAAGCCACTCTGAATTTGGTGGAATTTATTCAATTGCAACACTTGTGAGTAGTTTAAGTATTATTTGGTTAGGTAAGAAGATAGATGATTTTAAACTTAGGAATTTTGCAATTTTTGTTTGTTTATCATTATTTTTTGCTTCTATTTTTATAAGTCAATTATCGAGTCTCCTACATCTTATTTTTGCATTATTTTTTTTAAGGTTATTTGGACAGGGTTTAATGAGCCATACTTCTAGTACAGCTATGGCAAAATTTTTTAATAGAAATAGAGGAAAGGCTCTTGGTATTGCGTGGCTTGGTTTAACATTTGGCGAAGGTATTTTGCCAGGTCTAGTAATTTTACTTTTAAATTTTATGATATGGAAAAAAGTTTGGATCGTTATTGCGACTTTTCTTTTTATTTTTGTAATGCCACTTATTTTATATCTTTTAAGAGACTTTAAAGATAATTCTGAAGAACTAGATCAATTAAAAGTAAATTTAAACATTAAAAACTGGACAAGGGGAGAGGTTTTAAAAGATATAAAGTTTTATTTTTTACTACCAGCTGTTCTTTGTCCTCCATTTTTAATAACTGGTATTTTTATCAATCAGACTTTTCTATTTGAAAGTTCAGGGTGGGGCATTAGTTATATAGCACCAAGTTTTACTGCTTATGCAATTTTTACATTAATTTCTCTGCAAGTTTCTGGGTATTTAATAGATAGATTTAGCGCAATTAAAGTATTACCATTTTATCTCCTGCCTATGATAATAGGATTTATCATTTCTTATTTATTTCAATTTTCTCTTTCACCAGTTTTATTTTTCATTTTTATTGCAATTACAAATGGAACAGCAAATGTGCTTATCACATCTACATGGTCAGAAATGTACGGCACCAAACATCTTGGAGCAATTAGATCAGTTACAGTTGCGCTTATGGTTTTTTCAACCTCCTTATCTCCTGTATTATTTGGATACTTAATTGATGATGGGTTTAATGCTCAAAAAATATTTTTATTTATGGTTTTATATGCAATATTTGCCAACCTTCTTTTTTGCCTCAAAATAAAGAGTTATAAGCCTGTTATTACCGCTTGAAATTTCATGCTAAAATCATTATAAGCCTCGCCAATGGCAAGAGTCACAGTTGAAGATTGTTTAGAAGTTGTAGATAATCAATATGATCTAGTAATTTTAGCAAAAGAGAGAACTTTGCAAATAGGTGCAGGCGATAAACCTATGGTCTCTGAAGATAATGATAAAAAAACAGTTTTATCTTTAAGAGAAATTGGAGACAAATTATTAGACCAAAAGACTTTAGAAACACAAACTGTAGATAGAGCAAGAGAACATCCAGAAGATGCAATGGAACAAGAAGAGTATGATGCTCCAGAAGGAGATGCATTTGAAGAAATTTACAAAGGTGAAGTTTCTAAATCTGGTCAAGCTATATTGCCTTCAAAAAGATCTAGAAAAGTTCCTACCCCAAGCATGAAAGCAAATGATGTTACAGATGAAGATGATGACTTTTCAGATGATAATGCAGATGAAGTAAGCGATACTCCTGCTGAAGAGCAAAACTCTTAAGTTCCAAATTCTTTTAATATTTTTTCACGGTGTTGATCTAAATTAGGTATTTCGCCTCTAGTATTTTTATCCTCATATGAAGACATTTTAATTGGATTACCAGCCATTTTAAATTCACCAATTTTATTATGCATTGCGCTTACAATCATATTACGCGCTTTAGTTTGAGGGCTTTCAACAGCTTCTTTTATATTATTAATTGGACCGCAAGGTATCCTTTTAGCCTCTAGCACTTTGCACCATTCAGATGTTGTTTTGTCTTTAAGTTTCTCTTCTAATATTTTTTTAAGTTCTTCTATGTTTTTATTTCTATCCGCATTAGTTTTAAATTTTGCATCTTTATATAATTCTAAATCAAATACTTTGCACATGCCCTCAAACAACTTATCGTTTCCAGCGGCAATAATAATGTAACTATCTTTTGTCTTAAAAGCTTCAAACGGAGAGATAGACGGGTGTCTTGATCCCATTGGTTTTGGAATTTCACCTTTAGACAAATATCTTGCAATTGCGTTTTCAAGAATAGCTATCTGACAGTCTAACATTGATACATCGATATACATTCCTTTACCTGTTTTTTGTCTATCATATAAAGCAGCATTAATTCCAATTGCAGTAAACAACCCAGCTGTAATATCTCCAATTGAAGTTCCAACTCTTGTAGGTTCGCTATTAGGCTGACCTGTTACACTCATTAATCCACCCATTCCTTGAACCACCATGTCATATGCTGGTAATTCTTTTAAAGGTCCTGTTTGACCAAAACCGGAAGCAGATGCATAAATTAATTTTGGATATTTATCTTTTAAATTTTCCCAGCCATAACCCCATTTGGTTAAAGTTCCTGGTTTAAAGTTTTCAACAAGAATGTCGGTCTTATCTAATATTTTTTCAAAAATTTTTTTATCTTCTTCAACTTTTAAATTGAGAGCAATACTTTCCTTATTACGATTGAGAGACATAAAGTATGCTGATTGATCTTCAATAAAAGGTCCAAAGCCTCTAGAGTCATCTCCTACACCTGGAGCTTCAACTTTGATCACTCTAGCTCCAAGATCTGAAAGTATCATGGTACAATAGGGTCCAACCAAGACTCTTGTTAAATCTAGTACTAATAACCCTGATAACGGCCCTTTATTCATTGTTGATCTTGATATCAAAATATAGTTCAATAGCCAATAATTTAACAAACAGGGGAGACATAAATGAAATTTAAAAAATCATTTATCTATTTATTTGCTGCTGTTTTCTTATTTGCTGGAGTAGGTGAGTCTTTTGCTAAAACATTAAAAGCAAGTCACCAATGGCCAGGTACAAAAAGAAAAGACGGTAAATTTGATGTTCGTCACGAAATGGTTCAAATCATTGCTGATGAAATGAAAAAAGCAAACGTTGGAGTAGATATTAGAATTTACCCAGCTAAATCACTTTATAAACCAAAAGAGCAATGGAAGCCAATGACAACTGGTCAGTTGGATATTTCAGCATTCCCATTAGCTTATGCAGCAAAATTCCATCCAGAGTTTGATATTACATTAATGCCTGGAATGGTTAAAAACCATAAGCATGCATTAAGAGTAAACAACTCACCAATGATGAAAACAATTAAAAAAATCATCAATGATGCAGGTGTTGTAGTATTATCTGATGCTTGGTTAGCAGGTGGTTTTGTATCAAAGAAAAATTGTATTACGAATCCAGAGTCAGTTAAAGGTCAGGTTTTCAGAGCTGCAGGAAAGGCATTTAACCAAATGCTTGAAGGTGCAGGCGCTGGTATTCAAGGAATGCCATCTTCTGAGATCTATAATGGTCTTCAAACTGGAGTACTTGATGGTGCAAATACAAGTTCAGGAAGTTTTGTATCTTACAGAATTTACGAACAAGTTAAGTGTGCGACACCTCCAGGTAAATATGGTCTATGGTTTATGTATGAGCCAATTCTTATGTCAAAAAAGTCTTTTGACTCTTTAACTTCTAAACAACAAAAAGCTTTAATGAAAGCTGGAAAAGTTGCGGAGAAGTATATGACTAAAGAAGCTGCTGGTTTAGACACTACTATGGAAAAGGCTTATAAAAAAGCTGGTGTTAAACTTTCTTACATGACTAAAGCTGATTTTGATGCTTGGTTAGCTATCGCTAAAAAAACATCATACAAGAACTTTGCAGATAAAGTTCCAGGTGGTCAAAAATTAATTGACCAAGCTTTAGCAGTAAAATAAAAGCTTAAAATTAATACCCCTGCTCATTGCAGGGGTATTTTTTTATGACAGATAAATTTATAAAATTTACGGAGCAAGTTGCAAAAATCTGTGGGATATTTGCTGCAGGTTGTTTGTTATTGTCTATAGTTTTAATTACAGAATTAGTTTTTGAGCGTTATCTTTTTAGAAACGCAATCACATGGCAAACCGAATTAGTCACGATGTTGCTTGTTGCATCTACTTTTATTGGAAGCGCATGGGTTTTAAGTGAAAAAGGGCATGTTAATATGGAATACTTATATACATTCATGTCAGAAAAAAATGTAACAAGATTAAAAATTTTCACAGATAGTTTGTGTTTAATTTTTTTCTTAATTTTATTTTATGTCAGTTTTGAAATCACTGCAGATGCATTTATAAATAATCATAACACAGGTACAATTTGGAGCCCTCCACTATGGATACCATATTCATCTATGTTAATTGGAGCAATCTTAATGACAATGTCTTACATTGCTGAACTGATAAAACTTTTTAGAAAGTTAAAGGAATTTTAATGGAATTTATTACAAACATGGATCCGCTTTTACTTGGTCTGATCGTGGGCCTTTTTACGGTTGCCATGTTGTTTTCAGGAATACCTATTGCATTTGGTCTATGTTTTACATCTTTAGTCTTTTTATTTTTAGCAGAAGGTTTTCAAATTCTTAATGTATATGCAGAAACCTTTTATGCAGGCTTAAATTCTTTTGTTTTACTGTCTATTCCAATGTTTATCTTGATGGGAATGGCTGTAGCAAATTCACCTGCAGGTAAAGATTTATATACTGGTTTAGATAGATGGCTTTGGAGACTACCTGGTGGTTTAGTGGTTTCTAATATTGGAGCTTGTTCAATATTTGCAGCTCTTAGCGGATCAAGCCCAGCAACATGTGCTGCGATTGGAACTATGGGAATTCCTGAGATGAGAAAAAGAGGATACTCGGCAGAACTTGCAACTGGATGTATTGCTGCTGGTGGAACTCTTGGTGTTTTAATCCCACCTAGTATCGTTCTTATTGTTTATGGTTTAGCAACAGGAACATCTATAGGAAGATTGTTTTTATGTGGTGTGATCCCAGGTTTATTGCTTGCGGGATTATTTATGCTTTGGGCTTATATTTACTCATACTTTATTGATAAATCTTATGCTGAAAGAGCAAGAAATAGAGTTCCTCCAACATTAAAAGAAAAAATTGAAGTTCTTCCAAGAGTACTACCTTTTTTAGCAATTGTTGCAGGTGTCCTTTACGTTCTTTATGGGGGTATTGCTACTCCGTCAGAGGCATCGGGCGTTGGAGCATTTCTTGTTTTTGTGATGATTGCTGTAGTTTATAAAATTTATCAGCCTAAAAAAATATGGGATATTGTAAAAGTTTCAATGAAAGAGAGCGTAATGATAATGTTCATTATTGCTGGCTCATATATATTTGCATTTAGTTTATCGTCTCTATACGTAACACAATCTATTGCTCAAACTATTGTTGAGATGGGTTTAAACAAATGGTTATTGTTTTTTTATATTAATATCTTTTTATTAATCGCAGGTTTCTTTTTACCGCCAGTTGCAGTTATTGTTATGACGTCTGCAATCTTACTTCCAATTATTACTGAATTTGGTTTTGATCCTTATTGGTTTGCGATTGTATTTACAATTAACATGGAGATTGGCTTAATAACACCACCCGTAGGTCTTAATTTGTATATCATCAAAGGTATAACTCCTGATGTTAGCTTAAACCAAATTTTAAGAGGATCAATTCCTTTCATGGTAATGATGATGATTTGCATAGTGATTTTATGTATTTTCCCTGAGCTTGTTACATGGTTACCAGACAAGTTAATGGGTAAAGATGCTGGATTTTAAGAAACTTTTTTCTTCAATAGCAGATGCAGGTCAGAATTTAATAGGAAAAAAAACTGTTAAAAAAGATTTACCAACTGCACTTCAATTATGTGATGATTTAACATCTTTTAAAGGAATTGCCTCAGGTATTGCAATTGCTAGAGAGATCACTGAGATTTATAGTGTTTTTAACACAGATCAAAAATTAAATTTTTTTAAAGAATTAAATAAAAAATTCTCACCAAATAAAGAAAAAGTTGAAATTAAAATTGCAGAATATCTTAAAGAAAAAAATGAAAAGTCATTAAATGAATTAGGAACTGCTGTTGAAGGAAATAGACAAGAGCTCATTCGAAGATTAAATATGGCTCCAAATGGAACTCCCTTCCTCGTTTCAATGAGAGAAGATTTGATAAAATTTTTACCTATTAATCCTGAGCTTAAAACTTTAGATGAAGATATAAGGCACTTATTTAAATCCTGGTTTAATCCTGGTTTTCTAAGGCTAGAAAAAATAACCTGGGAGTCAAAAGCAGCAATATTAGAAAAAATAATAAAGTATGAAAAAGTTCATCAAATTAAAGACATGAATGATTTAAAACGTAGATTGCAGCAAGAAGATAGAAGATTTTTTGCATACTTTCATCCAGTTTTAAAAGATGAACCTTTAATATTTGTTGAGGTTGCTTTTACAAAAGGCATTGGCAATTCTATACAAGAAATTGTTAAACCAAAAACAGATAATAATTCAAATTATGATACTGCCACTTTTTATTCAATCAGCAATTGCCAAGAAGGTTTAATGAGAGTGACATTAGGAAATTTTTTAATAAAAAGAGTTGTTTTTGAAATTCAGGAGGAAAACCCTAAAATAAAAAATTTTGGAACTCTCTCTCCTTTACCTGGTTTTTGTGATTGGTTTTTATCGTTAAACGATGAAAAATTAAAAGATATATTAAAAGATTATGACATCACAAAATTAAATTTTTTAAGATCATCTGATTTAAAAATAGGAGAGCCTAAAATTATAGAAGAGAAAACAGCTATTAAAAAATTAGTAGCTCATTATTTAATTAATGAAAAAATTAATAACAAACCTCTAAATCCAGTATCAAGATTTCACCTTGGAAATGGCGCTAGTATTTATAACATTATAATTAATGGAAATATTAGCGACTATGGATACAAAGAGTCTTTTGGCATTATGGTAAACTATGGATATCAGTTAGAAAAGTTAGAGAAAATTCATGAGGATTTTATTACCAAAGGTATTATTTCATATTCTGATAAAATAAAAAAATATGTCTAAATTAAATCGTAAAATTTCCATGGCTCCAATGATGGATTGTACAGATCGTCATGATCGATATTTCTTAAGGTTAATTAGTAAAAACATTTTTTTATATTCAGAAATGATTGCAACCGGAGCAATTCTCAATGGAGATAAAAAAAAAATATTAGAATTTAGCGAATTTGAAAAGCCAGTAGCATTACAACTTGGTGGAAGTAATAAAAAAGAATTAGTGGAGTGTTGCAAAATTGTTGAAGATTTTGGGTATGACGAGATCAATTTGAATCTGGGTTGCCCAAGTAAAAAGGTTCAAAAAAATAAATTTGGTGCATGTTTAATTAAGGAACCAGATCTAGTTGCTGATTGCCTTTCCGCAATGGTTCAATCTACGAAACTACCAGTTACAGCAAAGACAAGAATTGGTTATGACGATGTTGAAGATTTCGATTATTTAAATTCATTTGTAGAAAAAATTAAAAATACAGGAGTAAAAACAATTATTCTTCATGCAAGAAAAGCAATTTTAAAAGGTTTAAGTCCAAAGGAGAATTTAAGAATACCAAAACTAAATTATAAAATGGTATATGAAATAAAAAAATCAAACCCAGAAATTGAAATCATTATCAATGGGGCAGTTACAGATACTGATCAAATTAAATCTCATTTAAAATTGGTAGATGGGGTTATGATTGGGAGAGCTATTTATCAATCACCTTACTTTTTAGCTGATATTGAAAAAGATGTTTTTAAAAATGATGACATTCTAACAAGAGAACAAATCGTAGAAAAATTAGTCGAATATGTAGATACAGAAGTTAATAAAGGAACAAGAGTTAATCAAATTATGAGACATACGGTTGGCTTGTATCATGGACAAAGAGGTGCAGGTAAATGGAAGAGGTATCTATCAGATAATATGATGGCAAGAGACTCTGATTTTCAAAAAGTGAAACATATTTTAGAAGTAGTTCAAAATAATGAGAAAGTTGAAATAGCTATTTAAATGTTTGATGGTATTTCTTTAAATGAATTAATTACTTTAGTCACTGTTTTAGCTATTGCTGCAACTATTTCTGGTTTTATGGCAGGATTGCTAGGTGTTGGCGGAGGTATAATTATGGTTCCAGCGTTATACTATGCATTTGAAACCCTCCATTTTGATCCTTTAACAATTATGCACTTGTCACTTGGAACCTCATTGGCAATTATTATTCCTACTTCAATCATGTCAACCAAAACACACATGAAGTTTGATGCGGTTGATTTTAAATTAATTAAATCATTTGGATTATTTGTGGCAGGCGGCGTTATACTGGGAACGGTATTTGCTTCAAATTTAGAAACACCAAGATTAGTTTTAATATTTTCAATTTTTGCTTTTTGCGTGGGTTTATTTTTTATATTTTTTAGAGAAAAATTAGGCGAAACCCCAAGAGATATTCCTTTTAAAATTAAAAGCTTTATTGGAACATGCATAGGGTTTATTTCTGTTCCTCTTGGAATTGGCGGAGGATCAATTTCTGTCCCATTTATGAGATTATTTGGCTATTCCATTAGAAATGCCATTGGTACGTCAGCTGCGATTGGATTTATAATTTCAGTTGTTGGTGCTTTCAGTATGTCATTTAGCGGAAGTATCTTTGATGAAGTAAAATCACCGCTAAGTATTGGTTATGTGAATATTCCAGGGTTTTTAGTTTTTGTACCAGTCACAATGTTAATGGCACCAGTTGGCGCAAGGTTAGTACATAGAATTGAAAAAAAGTTATTAAGCCGAATATTTGGTTGTTTTTTACTTATAATAGCAATTAGATCATTTATTGAGTACTTAGACCTAAACTAAGTTTTAAGGTATTAGCACAGCGGGCCCTAGAAGTTTTCTAGATTCCAAATCTTCATGTGATTTTCTAGCTTCGTCCAAAGAATATTTTTTAAATATATCGATTTTAATTTTTTTACTTTCCATTGCTTCAAAAACTCTTCCTGCAGACAATTCTAATTCTTCTCTAGTAGCTGTGTATGGCATTACTGAAGGTCTTGTAAAAAATATTGCTTTAGGTGCTAAATGCTTTTTTAAATCTATTGTTTTAACGGGACCAGAGGCATTTCCAAATGATATAAACATGCCTCTTAATTTTATTGCTTCAAGGGATTTCTCAAAGGTTTTTTCCCCAACTCCATCATAAATTACATCGGCACCCTTACCATTCGTAATTTTAAGGACTTCGGCAGCAAAATCTTGAGCAGAATAATTAATTACATGATCGCAGCCATTTTTTTTTGCTATTTGAATTTTTTCATCTGATCCAACTGTACCTATCACTGTACATCCCAAGGCTTTTGCCCACTGACAAAAAAGTTGTCCCACACCACCTGCGGCGGCGTGAAAAAGAAGTACCTCTCCTTTTTTTGCTTTATAAGCTCTATGCAATAAATATTCACAAGTCATACCTTTTAAAGTAATAGCGCTTGCTTCTTCAAAGTTAATTGACTTTGGGACTTTAACTAATTTTGCTTCTGGCATAATTTGCAATTCTGAGTAAGCCCCTATAGGCATAGATGCATGTGAGACATGATCACCAGCTTTAAATAATTTTACATCAGGCCCCACTTCTTTAACAACCCCAGCAGCTTCAAGGCCTATACCAGATGGAAGAGGAATCGGGTAAAGGCCAGTCCTATGATAAGTGTCAATAAAGTTTAAGCCAATAGACTTATTTTCTACCAAAACTTCATTTGGTTGTAATTTTTGTAAATCTTTTTGATTAATTTTTAAAACTGAAGGGTCACCAAATTCTGTAATTTCTACAACTTTAACCATAACAGCTTATACCGCTTTAAAGTATCTTTTGTAAATCATAAATATGAAATAACTTAAGACTAAACTAAAAATTACTCTAGCAATTAATATTCCTGAGATATGACCACCAATAAGCGCCATCAAGATAGTATCTTCAATAATAGCATGAAGAAGATTTAGTAGCGATACTGCTAGAAAAACACTTTGCTTATCTATTTTCCCGGACTTAACATCTTTAATTAAAATACCGCCTCCATATTGAATTCCGATAGTCATACCAACTATAATAATATTCATTGCTTCCTTTTGTATGCCGAATAATTTTAAAGGAGGTACAAAAATAATTTCAAATAGTCTCTCAATACCGATTTTTTTTAGGATTTCTAAAATAATTACCATGATGCAAACAATGAAAAAAACATAAACAAGGTTTATAAACTGATAGTATAACCAGGGCCAAAATTCTGTTGGTAATGGATCCAATTTTACGAGTGTATCAAAAGGCTCCATCAATAACTCAAAATTAAAATAAATTAATTTTAGGATAAAACCCAATAAAAAAGCTGAAAAAAACCTAAGTAATGCTGTGTAAGTAAAGCTTATTCCTGCAGCCTTACAAACCGCACTTTCTATTGGAATATTATGACATACTAATATCATTGTCGTTAATATTGTTACTTGCGCAACATTTACATCTAAGATTGGTATAAGATTTATAAATAACACAATTGCAGCATACATATTTACTAAAATGGCAGTTACCAAAACCAAACCAAGTTCTGGAGTCAAACCAACCAAAGACATTAATGGTTGAATTAATTTTGCTAAAAACTCTATGACTCCCGAAATTTCTAAAACTTTAATAATAAAAACAAATGGAATTAAAATTTTATATAAAGGAATACAGATTTCTTTTACGTCATTCGCTATTTTGAAAACAGTTTTTTTCATGATTTTAATTTATTGTTTCAAATAAATTAAATAATAGTTCAGAAATATGTTTTGGTTTTTTATTAGAAAAATCTGATATTTGATGTCTACAACTTGTGCCATTAGCAACAACATAATCATCTTCTGTTGAATTATTAATTGCAGGTATCAAAGTGAGATGCGCCATCTTTTTTGAAACATCATAATGCTTTGAGCTATATCCAAAGGATCCAGCCATTCCACAACAACTGCTATCAATCATTGAGTTTTTAATGTTTAATTCATTAAGCAAACCGGTAAGACCTTTGGTTCTATTTTGTGATTTTTGATGACAATGTCCGTGGATGAGGACTTTTTTATCAAAATCTTTGGGTTTGATTTGATTACCATTATTCATTTCATTTAAAACAAATTCTTCTAACAATAAAAAACTATTTTTGATTTTATCTCGACCATTTAATTTTGAAAAAGATTTAAACTCATCATTAAATGTTAATAAACACGACGGCTCAATACCAATGACTGGAAGCTCATTATATCCATTTTCATTTATATAACTCGTAAACCTTTCTAATTCATTTCTAGCTTTATCTAGTTGACCCATAGAAATATATGTTCTTCCGCAACAAAGAGGTCTATTCAAATTATCATTTTGAAAACTCGGTATGATAGCTTGATAACCAAATTTATTTATAACTCGAATTGCATACATTAGATTTTTTATTTCAAAATTAATATTAAAAGTATCAGCAAACAAAATTACTTTTTTCTCTAAATTTGGCTGAGAATTATAAATTTCTCTAAGAGGGCTTTGATTTTCAACAATCGGTAGAGATCTTTTTGATGAAAAGCCAAACCATTCAATGATGTTATTGATAACAGGAACTTTGTTTAAAAAATTAACAATTGGATTTGAAATTTTTAATAACCAAATTAGTTTTGGCATATTTGAAATTACTTTATCTTTAATACTCATTGAAAATTTTTTGTAATAGTGTGATAAAAATTCACTCTTCATTTTAGCCATATCTACAGACATCGGGCACTCTCTCTGACAAGCTTTACAACTTACACATAGTTCCATTGTTTCATACATTCCTTTTGAAACAAATGATCCCTCTGGTAATTGATTAGATAATGCTAACCTTAATGTATTCGCTCTTCCTCTCACTAAATCTTTTTCTTCTTTGGTGACTCTGTAAGAAGGGCACATTACTCCTGAGTCTAATTTTCTACACGCCCCGTTATTGTTACACATTTCTACCGCATCAGAAAATTGACCCCAATCAGACCAATCATAATGAGTTGAAATATTTTCTGCTTTGTAATCAGATTTATATCTCATCAAAGATCTATCATCTGATTTATATGCTCTTACAATTTTGTGAGGATTTAATAAGTTTTTTTTATCAAAGGTATCTTTGATTTCTTCAAAAGCATTTAATATTTTTTTACCAAACATTTTTTCATGAAACTCAGACCTAACAATTCCATCACCATGCTCTCCAGAGTGTGATCCTCTGTATTCTTTAACCATATCAAATGCTTCATCAGCAATTGCTTTCATATTTTTAATATCTTGATCTGATTTCATGTTAAGTACAGGCCTTACATGCAAAGTGCCAACTGAAGCATGAGCATAAAACATTCCGCTCGTGTTATATTTTGCAAAAACATCTTTTAATCTTGATGTGTAATCAGCTAAATGATCTAAAGTTACTGCACAGTCTTCAATGAAAGCGACTGGCTTTTTGTCTCCTTTTAAAGACATTAAAATATTTAAGCCTGCTTTTCTAATTTCAAAAATTTCTTTTTGGTCTGATAAATCTTCATAACTTTTGTAATTGTTATTTGAATTTTGCGCTCTGACTAAACTTTCTAAATCTTTTAATTTAGACCTTGCAAGATCTAAATCATCATCAATGAATTCTACCATAAGAACTGCTTCTGGATTACCTAAAATATATTTTTTTATACTTTCTGCATAAATTGGAATTTGTTTCGCAAGATCAATTAAATTATGATCCAAAAGTTCTACAGTGGTAGGTTTTAATGTTACCATTTCTTTTGTTAATTCCATAGCTTGTGCAAAACTTTCAAAATAGCAAACACCTAAAACTTTTTGTTTTGGAATTGGTGAAAGTTTAAGTTTAATTTTATTAAATAATGATAATGTTCCCTCTGAACCGACTAAGATATTAGAAGTATTAAAGCCATCCGGATTGATTAAATCTATATTATATCCGCCAACTCTTCGTTGTGTTTGGGGCCAAAATTGAGAAATATCATCTTTAACATTTTCTCTAAGATCTAAAAATTTTTTAATAATTTCATATTGTCTATTTTGATCATTTTTTGCTTCAAGGTAGTTTTTATTAATGTCCTCAAAAGTATGAATAGTTCCATCATCTAATATGGCTTCAACAGCAAGAACATTATTAACCATATTCCCATAATATAAAGATCTTGAGCCACAGCTGTTGTTGCCCGTCATTCCTCCAATAGTTGCTCTACTGCTTGTAGATACATCTACTGGAAACCAAAGACCAAATTGTTTTAAATAAGAATTTAAAGTATCGAGAACAATTCCAGGCTGAACCCAAACATATTTTTCTTCTACGTTAAGTTCTAAAACTTGGTTTTGATGTTTTGAGTAGTCTAATACAATAGCTTCACTTACAGTTTGCCCGCATTGTGAGCTTCCACCTCCTCTTGCTAGTAAAGGAATTGAATTTTTCTGAGAATATTCCATTAGCCTTAAAACATCATTATGATCTTTAGCTAAAACTGCACCGATAGGTTTAATCTGATATAAAGAAGAGTCAGTGCTGTATCGACCTCTTGAAAACGGATCAAAGAGTACTTTGCCTTTAACAAGTCCTTGGACTTCTTTTCCTATTTTTTCTGCTTGTTGATCATTAAATTTCATAATTGCTAAATAAGTTCCCTTAACATATAAGGCCATATGCCTAAATCAAATTCTTTTCAACCGGGTAAACATTTTTTACAGATTCCAGGACCAACGAATGTACCTGATAGAGTTTTAAGGGCTATGGATTACCCAACAATTGATCATAGAGGACCTGAATTTGCTGAAATTGCCAAAAGAGTTTTAGATAAAATTAAATTAATTTTCAAAACATCTGAACCAGTAATTATTTATCCAGGGTCAGGAACAGGAGCTTGGGAGGCTGCGATTGTTAATACTTTAAATGAAGGTGATAAAGTATTGATGTTTGAGACTGGAGAGTTTTCAACCAAGTGGTGGGATATTGCTGAGAAATTAAAAATAAAAGGTGATTTTGTTGAAGGTGATTGGAGAACTGGAGCCGACCCAGAGATCGTTGAAAAAAAATTAAAAGAAGACACCAATAAAGAAATTAAAGCTGTTTTTGTAGTTCACAATGAAACTTCAACTGGTGTTGCAAGTAGAATTGGCGAAATTAGAAAAGCAATGGATAATGCAAATCATCCTGCATTACTTATGGTTGATACTATTTCTTCTCTCGCTTCTATTGATTATAAACATGAAGAATGGAAAGTAGATGTTACTGTTGGAGGATCACAAAAAGGTTTATTGTTACCACCTGGTTTATCTTTTAATGCAATAAGTTCAAAAGCATTGGAAGCTTATAAGAATTCTAAATTACCAAAATCTTACTGGGACTGGAAACCAATGTTGGATAATAATAAAAATGGTTTTTTTCCTTACACTCCTGTAACAAATATGTTTTACGGATTAGATGAAGCAATCAACATGCTTCTTGAAGAAGGTTTAGAAAATGTTTTTGCAAGACACAAAAGACATGCAGAAGCAACAAGGCTTGCAGTAAAAGCTTGGGGATTAGAAATTCTTTGTAAAAATCCCGAAGAGTATTCAAATTCTTTAACAGCAGTTATGATGCCAGAAGGTCATGATGCTGACGCACTGCGAAAAGTTATTTTAGATAATTACAACATGTCTCTTGGTATGGGATTAAATAAAATCAAAGGTAAAGTATTTAGAATAGGTCATTTAGGTGACTTTAATGACTTGATGTTGTCAGGAACTTTAGCAGGAGTTGAGATGGGTTTAGCAAAAGCAGGAGTCCCATTCAAAAAGGGTGGAATATTAGCTGCTCTGGATTATTTATCCAAATAATCAAAATATATCACTAGTAATCCCCTATAATATTTACTAAAATTAAGAAAATAATTTAATAGGGGGAATAATGAAAAACATTAAAACATTGTTCGCGACAATTGTTTCAGTTCTTTTTTTATCTTCAGTGGTACACGCAGGTGGACACGGTGGTGTCGAGCTAAAGTTTGGTCACGTTGGTAAACCAGGATCTTTGTTTCATGAGTCAGCTGAACATTTTAAAAATCTTGCAAATAAAAGATTAGGAAAAAAGGGTAAAGTAGTAACTTTTGGATCTTCTCAATTAGGAAAAGATAAACAGTTACTTCAAAAAGTTAAAGCAGGTACTGTTAACTTCTCATTACCTTCATCAGTTATGTCATCTGTACATGATGAGTTTGGTGTATTTGATATGCCTTACATGATCAAAGACAGAAACCATATGGCTAAAGTTGAAAAACAAGTGTTACCAGGGATCTTCAAAAATTTAGAAGCAAAAACTGGATACAAAGTTTTAGCTGTATGGGAAAACGGTTTTAGACATATCACTAATAACAAAAGACCAATAAATACTCCATCAGACTTAAATGGTATTAAATTAAGAACACCTAAGTCTAAATGGAGAGTGAAAATGTTTAAAACTTACGGTGCAAACCCAACTCCAATGGCTTTTTCTGAAGTATTTACTGCATTAAAAACTGGAACTATGGACGGTCAAGAAAATCCATATGCGCAGATTGCTAGTGCGAAATTCCAAGAAGTGCAAAAATACTTATCTATTACAGGCCACGTTTATACGCCTGCTTATGTTGTGGTTCACAAAGATCAGTGGAACAAAGTTCCAGCTGATGTGAGAAAAATTGTTGAACAAGCAGCTCAAGACACTCAAAAGTTTGTATATAAAAGAGCAGCGGAACTTGAAGTTTCTTTATTAAAAGTAATTAAAGATGCTGGTGTTAAGGTTAACACTGCAAATAGAGATGCTTTTGTAAAAGGAAGTGCTGCTGTTTACAAACAGTTTGGTGACGAAGTTGGAACAGGAAACGCGTTAATTAAAAAAGTTTCTGGTCTAGCTAAATAAGTAATTTTAAAGGAGCCGGCCCTTTTCTTAGGGCCGGTTTTTTTTAATGAACATTCAAGAATTTAAAAAAAAATACGATAAAGCTCTAGAATTTGTTTTATTTGTAATGATGGTTGCCATGGCTGCTGTTGTTATTTTGGGTGTTAGTTTTAGATGGGCAGGTCACGCTTTGACTTGGTATGACGAAGTAGCATCTATGCAATTAGCATGGTTAACTTATTATGGCTCTGCTTATGCGGCATTAAAAGGTGGCCACATTAGCGTACCAAGTATTTTAAAATCTTTCCCATTACACATTAGAAAACCTTTATTCTTTTTATCAAAATTATTCGTTTACAGTTTTTTTGTTTTATTAACCTATTATGGTTTTAAAGTGATGTTCATCGTACAAGGTGAAACATTAACAACACTAGATTGGTTTCCGCAACCACTAGCTCAATCGGTTATTCCAGTCGCATCAATATTATTTATTTTATCTGAGACATTAAATTTTAAAGATAGCTATCAACAAATGATGGAAGGTAAAATCGTAGGAGGAGAAGAGTAATGGAGGCAAAGAAATAAAATTATGATGTTGCTTATTATGTTCTCCATACTGTTATTTTTATTAAGTATTAATGTGCCAATTGCTGTTGGTATTGCAATTACAACAGTTATTGCAATGGTAGTTAACCAAGGTCCATCATTTTTAATAGATACCGCAATTGTTCTTTATGACGGAACGATGAAATTTCCTTTAATTGCAATTCCTTTATTTATTTTAGCGGGATCAATTATGAATACCGCAGGTATATCAAGAAGATTAATTGCATTCGCATCTGCCTTAGTTGGTTTTATCAAAGGTGGATTAAGTATGATTAATATAGCTGTTTCAATGTTTTTTGCTGAAATTTCAGGTTCGGCTGTGGCAGATGTTGCGGCTCTTGGTTCTATTTTAATTCCTGCAATGAAAAAGAAAGGTTACCCTGGTGCTTTTTCTGCAGCGGTGACATCATCTTCAGCTTCACTTGCAATAATTATTCCCCCATCAATTCCAATGATTTTATATGCGGTAATGGCTCAAAGTTCTGTTGTTCAGTTATTTGTTGCTGGAATTATTCCAGGAATTTTAGGTGGATTTTTAATGATGCTAGCAGCATATATCTATGCTCGTAAAAAAGATTTACCCGTAGAAGAGGCTTTCGATATTCAAAATCTTAAAAAAACCGCAAAAGAAGCTGGATTAGCATTTACATTGCCATTAATAATTTTAGGTGGAATTTTTGGCGGTGTAGTTACCGCAACAGAAGGTGCTGGGTTAGCAGTTTTGGCGGCTTTAGTTATAGGTTTTATTCATAGAGAATTAAACTGGAAAAGTTTTTATAAAGCTGCATCAGAAGGAGCAACTCAAACGGCAATAGTAATGTTATTAGTTGGAGCATCTGTTCTTCTTGGTGAATTTTTAACGATTGAGCAGATTCCACAAAAAGTTGCAGAATCTATTATTGGAATAACAAATAATAAATATTTTGTTTTAATGATATTAAACGTATTTTTATTAGTAATTGGATTATTTTTACACTCTGCTGCTGCAATTATTTTAACTGTCCCAATAGTGATGCCACTAGTAAATGCTGTTGGAATTGATCCAGTACACTTTGGAATTATCGTAACTTTAAACTTAGCTATCGGTCAACAAACCCCACCAGTAGCCAGCGTATTAGTTACAGCATGTTCAGTTGCAAAAGCTGATATTTGGGAGGTGACAAGAGCAAACATCATGTTCATAGGTGTTTTATTATTTTTGTTAATGGTTGTTACTTATATCCCAGCAGTACCAATGACTTTAGTTGAGTATTTTTACAGATCATAAATGACTTTAATTAAGAAAAAAAAGATAAATAAACATATTTTAGAAGTATCTCTAAACCGTCCTGAAAAATTAAATGCATTAACCAAACCCATGTGGAAAGAGCTGGGAAAAGTCTTTAAAAAATTAAGTAAGATTAAAGATTTAAGATGTATTGTGATTAGAGGAGAAGGTGGAAAATCCTTTTCACCTGGAAATGATATTGGAGAGTTTGAAAAAGAAAGATCTAACAGTAAATTAGCTAAAGCATATGGAGTTTTTTTACACGGCACTTTAAGAGCTATTCAGGATTGTCCTATACCAACTGTTGCTTTAATCGAGGGTATTTGTGTTGGTGGTGGCATGGAAATTGCAGCATGTTGTGATCTGAGAGTTTGTGGAACATCTTCAAGGTTTGGAGTTCCAATTAAAAGACTAGGCTTAACTATGGCAGCAAAAGAATTGCAAGCTTTACTTGGTATAACTAATTATTCAACAGCTATGGAAATTTTACTTGAAGGAAGGATATTGAGCGCCAAAGAAGCTTATGAAAAAAATTTAGTAAATAAAGTTGTTCCAGATGAAGATGTTGAAAAAGAAGCGTATAAAACCGCTGAACTAATTTGTGAGGGTGCACCAAAAGTAGCAAGGTGGCACAAACAATTTGCAAAAGAGATTCTAAAAACTGGAAAAGTCACGAGTAAGTTAAATAATCTTGGTTACAAATGCTATGATACAAAAGATTTTCAAATAGGTTACAAATCTTTTTTAACAAAAACAAAACCAAAATTTAAAAATAAATAAAATGCCCGGTCCAATTCAAGGAGTAAAAGTTTTAGAACTTGCTCAAATCATGGCTGGACCAACATGCGGATTAATGCTTGCAGATCTTGGAGCAGAAGTAATTAAAATAGAAAAAATACCAGGTGGAGATGATACGAGAAGGTTTTTGCCACCTGATATTAACGGTGAAGCATCTGCATATATGATGATGAATAGAAATAAAAAAGGGATTGCAATAAACTTAAAAGAAAAAGATGGAATTAATATTTTAAAAAAAATGATCAAAGAATCTGATGTTGTTATAGAAAATTTTAGAAAAGGAACGATGGAAAAGCTTGGTATTGGTTATGATGAGTTAAAAAAAATCAACCCAAAAATAGTTTATTGTGAAATATCAGGTTACGGAAGAACAGGTCCATACTCTGACAAAGGTGGATTTGATTTAGTTGCTCAAGGCATGAGTGGTTTGATGAGTATTACTGGTGAAAGTAAAGACAAACCTCCAATGAAGGTTGGAGCTCCACTTACAGATATCACCGCTGGTATTCTTGGAGCAACGGGTGTTTTGGCTGCGTTGATTAATCGTGAAAAAACTGGAGAAGGTCAAAGGGTAGATACATCTTTATTTGAAGCGGGTATTGTTCATACATATTGGCAATCTGCGATTGCGGTTGCAACAGGTAAATCACCAGGCCCATTAGGTTCGGCACATCCTCTTACAGCACCTTATCAAGCTTTTAAAACTAAAGATAATTGGATTACAGTTGGAGCATCTAATCAAAAAACTTGGTTAAGGTTAATCAAAGCTTTAAATAAAGAAGAGTTACAAGAAGACGAAAGATTTAACAGTAACGATAATAGAATGAGCAATCTAACTTCTTTAGTTGAAGTTCTTCAAAAAGAAATTTTAAAAAAAACTTCTAAAGAATGGATAGATATTTTTGACAAAGAAGGTTTGCCATGCGGCCCAATTAATTCAATAACTGAAATGCATAATGATCCTCACACAATAGATAGAAAGATGATTATAGAAGTAGAAAATAAAAAAGCTGGAAAATCTAAAGCTATTGGTATGCCAATTAAATTTTCAAAAACAAAAATTGAAAATAGTACAGGAGCCCCTGTTTTTGGAGAACACACAGACGAGGTTTTGCTGAATTTTGGTTATTCAGACACAGAAATTAAAGATTACAAAACACGAGGAATTGTAGCTTAGTGTTTAAGCTTAATAATAAATTTAATAAAACCAGCTATTTTATTAAGGAATTAAAGCTTTGCCATGTAAGGCTTCACGATAATTCTAAATTTCCATGGATAATGTTAATTCCTAAAAGAGCAAGTGTATCTCAAATTCTAGATTTAAATAAAAAAGATCAAATCCAACTTTTAAATGAAATCCAACATTGTAGTAAAAAAATGAAACAACATTTTAAATGCAATAATTTAAACGTAGAAAAAGTTGGAAATATCATACCTCAATTACATATTCATATAATTCCACGGCATAAAAAAGATCCAACGTGGCCATTACCAGTTTGGGTTACCAAACCAAAGCCGTATCCAAAAAAAGAATTAGAAAAAATATTATCTAAATTAAAAAAAATTATTTAATTAAATTTTTTGATCGTATTCACCAATCTTCCCAGTTTCTTGCAAATATTTATCAATAAAATTAAAGATTGCTTTTTTTCTTTTATCTGAGGTTGGACTTTCAGTAACTACAACTAAAGAAGGTTTGTTTGATGAAGCTCTTATCAAACCCCAGGATCCATCGCTTAAAGAAAATCTTACGCCATTTACTGTTAATACATCTTTTATCTCTTCACCATCGACTAATACTTTGTCATTTTTAAATTTTATAAATTTTTTAACTAGCTCATCAACAACTTGGTATTTTTCTTCATCTTTGCAAAAAGGAGCCATTGTTGGTGTTTGAAAGGTTTTTGGAAGTTCATTAATAATTTCATTCATTTTTTTGTTTTGATTATTTAATAAGTGGCAAACTTGTATTGCAGAATTAATTCCATCATCGTAACCTAGACCTAATGGTTGATTAAAGAAAAAGTGACCACTTTTTTCAAAACCTGCGAGTGCTTTTTCTTTGTTAACTTTTCTTTTTATGTGCGAATGACCAGTTTTCCATAAAATAGTTTCACAATTATTTTTTTTCAAAATTTTATCGTGAGAGAACAGACCAGTTGATTTAACATCTATTACAAATTTTGAATTAGGATATTGAGGAGCTAAGTTCCTTGCGATTAATAATCCAATTTTATCAGAAAATATCTCTTCACCATTATTATCAATGACTCCAACACGATCTCCATCGCCATCAAAACCAAATCCAACATCAGCATTATTCTCCTTTACTGTTTTTGAAATAGCATGAAGCATTTCAAGGTCTTCTGGATTAGGGTTATATTTTGGAAATGTAAAATCCAGGTTACAGTCCATCTCAATCACATCACATCCAATACCTCTTAAGATATCTGGAGCAAATATTCCGGCAGTTCCATTACCACATGCAACAACTGCTTTGATTTTTTTTTGTATTTTGTTTTTTGAAATTAAATTTTTTTTATAAACATCAATAAAATTTTCTATTTTTTTAATACTTCCTTTACCTGATATAAATTTTTTATTTAATACAATTTCTTTTAGATCTTGCATTTCTTCAGGAGCATGGGTTAAGCCTTTTGCAATACCCATTTTAACTCCTGTCCATCCATTTTCATTATGACTTGCTGTAACCATTGCTACACCGTCAGCTTCTAATTCAAATTGCGCAAAGTACGCCATTGGAGATAAAGACAGTCCTAAATCTTCAACATGACATCCAGTTGAGATTAAACCTTCAGTTAAGGAATCTTTAATTTCTTCACTGTAAGACCTGTAATCATATCCAACCACAACTCTTGGGTTTTGTTTTTTTGTTTCTGAAATAATTTGTGAACCCAATCCGCAGCCTAAATTTTTAATTCCAGCTAGATTGATGTCGTCAGGATAAAGCCATCTAGCATCGTATTCTCTGAACCCATTGTGATTAATGTGGATAGTAGAATCAGACATAAGAAACCATTAATGAATTAGCAGTTATTTTGAAAGCCAATAATTAACAGGCCTTAATTTTCTTATTGATTTATTTATAAGTTCATATTATGTTCTCTTGCTTGGAACATACAATTAGTATACTCAAGCTTTATAGACACAACATATAGTTGTTTTTACATAAAAACGTAACAAAAAGGCTAAAAAATGCAAGATAACATCGCTCTGGCTATCAAGAATGCTTTGGAAGAAAACAAGGACAAAATTGTAGAAGAATCTAGCAAAATCAACGCTGATTTGAAGAGGCCAGACCTATTTAGCCTTTCAAACGACACTGAATTATTTCAAAACGAAGAAGGAATCACTATCAAGATCGATAGATCACGTGACGCTAATCTAACTGATTTTGGTATGGCAACTCTAACAGATAGATATTTAAGTGAAAACGAGTCTTATCAAGATTTATTTGCAAGGGTAGCCGCAACTTATGCTGATGATAATCTTCATGCACAAAGACTTTATAATTATATTTCTAAATTATGGTTCATGCCAGCAACACCTGTACTTTCAAACGCAGGCACATCAAGAGGTTTGCCTATTTCGTGTTTTTTAAATGAAGCTGCAGATTCATTAGATGGGATTGTAAATCTGTGGAGCGAGAATGTTTGGCTTGCTGCAAAAGGTGGTGGAATTGGAAGCTACTGGGGTAACCTTAGAGCTATTGGAGAAAAAGTTGGAAGAGTGGGAAAAACTTCGGGAATTATTCCGTTTATCAAAGTAATGGACTCTTTAACACTTGCAATTAGTCAGGGTTCTTTAAGAAGAGGTTCAGCAGCATGCTATCTTCCGATTGATCATCCTGAGATAGAAGAGTTTATTGAAATGAGAAGACCAACTGGTGGAGATCCGAATAGAAGAGCTTTAAATTTGCATCACGGTGTACTCGTGACAGATGCGTTTATGAGAGCTGTTGAGACTGATGCTGACTGGCCTTTAAAGAGTCCATATGACGGTACAGTTCAATCAACAATTAAAGCAAGAAATTTATGGATTAGATTATTAACTGCAAGAGTTGAGACAGGTGAGCCATACATTGTTTATATTGACACTGTTAATAGAATGATACCTCAGCATCATAAACTTGCTGGTCTTACTGTTAAGACATCAAATTTATGCAGCGAGATAACTCTACCAACTGGAATTGATAAGTACGGAAAAGATAGAACAGCGGTATGTTGTTTGTCGTCTTTAAATTTGGAAAATTATGACGAATGGAAAGATGAACCTGGATTTATTGAAGATATAATGAGAATGTTAGATAACGTTTTATCTGATTTCATTAATCGTGCACCTGAATCATTCAAAGACGCAAAATATTCTGCAATGAGAGAAAGAAGTGTTGGACTTGGAGTTATGGGATTTCATTCTTACATGCAAAGACACATGATACCACTCGAGTCTGTTATGGCTAAAGTTTGGAATAAAAAAATGTTTCAGTTCATCGACAAAGAAGTTAACGCTGCTTCAAAAAAATTAGCTGAAGAAAGAGGACCTTGTCCTGATGCAGCTGAGTATGGAATTAATGAAAGATTTTCTAATAAAACTGCAATTGCACCAACAGCATCTATTTCAATTATTTGCGGAGGAGCATCGCCAGGAATTGAGCCAGTAGCAGCAAACAGTTATACGCACAAAACTTTATCTGGTTCTTTTAATGTTAGAAACAAATACTTGAAAAAAATCTTACAAAAGTACAATCAAGATACAAATGAAGTTTGGTCTTCAATTACAACAAACCAAGGTTCAGTTGAACATCTAGATTTTTTATCTCAAGATGAAAAAGATGTATTTAAAACTGCTTTTGAAATTGACCAAAGATGGTTAATTGATCATTCAGCAGATAGAACACCTTATATATCTCAGGCTCAATCACTTAATGTGTTTATACCTGCTGATATTCATAAAAAGGACCTTCACCAGATTCATTATCAAGCTTGGAAAAAAGGATTAAAAAGCCTTTATTATTGCAGATCTAAATCAATCCAAAGAGCTGAAGTTGTGAATACAAGTTTTGCAAAAACTAAAAAGCAAAAAAATCAAGAAAACCAACAAACAAATGATTACGAGGAGTGTTTATCATGTCAGTAGCACCTAAATTAGAAGAAAAATCAGGTTATTACGATGGGTATTGTGATAACGAAGGATTATTAAAAGAAAAAGCAGTTTATAAACCATTTAGATATCCATGGTGTTATGACGCTTGGTTAACCCAACAAAGAATACACTGGTTACCGGAAGAAATTCCATTAGCTGAGGATGTTAGAGATTGGCAAAAGAATCTAACAGCTCATGAAAAAAATCTTTTAACTCAAATATTCAGATTTTTTACTCAAGCTGATGTTGAGGTAAATAACTGTTACCTAAGACATTACACAACGGTATTTAAGCCTACAGAAGTTTTAATGATGATGACTGCATTTGCTTCAATGGAAACAATTCATGTTGCAGCTTACTCTCATTTACTTGATACAATTGGAATGCCAGAGTCTGAGTACTCAGCTTTCTTAAAGTATAAAGAAATGAAAGATAAGTATGATTACATGCAGAACTTTAATGTAAATAATAAAAGAGAGATTGCAAAAACAGTTGCAGTATTCTCAGCTTTCACTGAAGGTCTTCAGTTGTTTGCAAGTTTTGCAATTTTATTAAATTTCCCAAGATTTAATAAAATGAAAGGAATGGGGCAGGTAGTAACTTGGTCAGTAAGAGATGAGACTTTGCATTGTAATTCAATGATCAAAATCTTTAATACTTTCTGCGCTGAGAACCCGGGTCTTTTAGATGAGTCTTTGAAAAAAGAAATCACAGACGCTTGTAGAACAATTGTTGAGCATGAAGATGCTTTTATTGATCTTGCATTTGAAATGGGTCCAATTGAAGGATTAACAGCTCAACAAATTAAAGATTACATCCGTTGGATTGCAAACAGAAGATTAGTTCAGTTAAAGCTGGATGAAATTTATGATGTTAAAGAAAATCCACTAGAATGGATTGATACCATGTTGAATGGTGTTGAGCACATGAACTTCTTTGAAGGTAGAGCAACAGAATATTCAAAAGCTTCTACAAAAGGTTCGTGGGTTGAAGCATTCGATTTCACAAGGTAAGTTGAAATATAAAAATTATTGGAGAAAAACTGGTCTCAAAAAACCTTTCGGAGACCAGTTTTTGTCTTTCTTAAATTCTATTAACCCAAAAAATGTTCTAGAAGTTGGTGTATTTTGTGGAGTAACAGCAAGGAATATTTGCGAACTTTTAAATAAAAATCATAAAAATAACTTTTCTTATTTCGGATTAGATCTTTTTGGTTCAGAAAAACAAAATAATATTGATGAAATTGAACCTAAATTTTTAAAAAATCAAAATTTTTCAAACCCATTAAAAAAAATCTACTATAACTATATTCTTAAAGAAAATTTAAATTCTTTGGAAAGTGTTTCAAAATTCCTAAAAAAATTTTCAAACAATATTCAGTTAGTAAAAGGTGATACAAAAGAGACTTTAAATACAATTCCTTTGGAAAAAATTAATTTTGTTTTTTTGGATGGTGGTCACAGCTATGAAACAGTAAATAGTGACTTGAATATACTTATGCAAAAATTACCAAAAAATTCTCATATTTTATGTGACGATTACTGCGAAAACTTTGAAATAAAAGAGGTTAGTTCTGCAATTAATGATTTTTGTAAGAAAAACACTCTAAAAGTTGAAAAAAAATTTTATCGCTTTGCTTACATTTTTAAAGATCGGTAAGTTTTTTTAGCGAAATGAATAAAAAATTATTTTCTTTATTATGTGCTTTAATAACATCATTTATTTGGGGTACAGCATTTGTTGCACAAGATATGGGCATGGATCATATTGGTCCACTTACGTTTACTTCAGCTAGATTATTTTTAGGTTTTTTAACTTTATTACCATTTTTAATAATAATTGATTTTAAAAAAATAAAACAAGACAAGCATGATTTTAAAAAGGTTTTTATTTATCTTTTGTTTATCGGTTTTTTAATTGCTTATGGCAATGCTCTTCAACAATATGCTTTGCTTTATACTGATGTAGCAAATACTGCTGTATTTACTGTATTGTATGTCGTTTTTGTTCCATTTGTTTCTTATTTTTTTTTCTCAAAGAATATTCATTGGTCCGTGTGGCCTTCAATTTTTACATGTTTATTAGGAGGTCTATTCTTAACTGAGCTTGATAATGTTGTGGTAAGATTAGGAGATAGTATTGCATTATTTAATGCTCTTTTTTGGTCTTTTCACATAGTTTTTATTTCAAAACTTCTAAGAATTTTTAATTATCCAATTACAATTGCGGCTCTACAATGCCTAATTGGTTCAATTTTTACTTTTTTACCCGCACTCATTTTTGAAGAGGTAATTTTTGCAAATATTTTATTAGAATATAAAGAAATCTTATACGTTGGTATTTTATCTAGCGGCTTTGCTTTTATGCTTCAAATATTTAGTCAGCAAAATTTAGGCCCAGCACCAGTTGCTATTATTTTTTCTTTGGAAGGCGCTATAGCAGCATTAGCAGGCTGGATTATTTTAGATCAATTTCTAAATGAGATTAAAATCTTTGGAATATTCCTTATTATTTTTGCAGTAATATTTTCTCAAGTCGCTCCAATATATAAAAAGAATAACATCAAAAATTAGCCATTGGCATTGATGATATGAGTTTAAATATTTTATTTAAGTTTAGATCTTCTTCTTCAAGTTTTATTAAGCCATCTAATCCTATTAATGTAATCGGTGATTTAAACTCATTTTGAATGAAAATGCTTTCAATTTTATATGAAGAAAGTTTAACTTTATTATTTTTGATTTCATCTTTTATTTCTTTAATTTTAGAGTGATTTTTGTTTATGAGTATTAACCTTTTTTTCCAAAGGTATTTTTCTAAATCTAAAGTGTTATTTTTCAATTTTTCTGTGTGGTGCGCCAGTATATTTTGAAAGAGGTCTGATTAATTTGTTATTTTCAAATTGCTCCATAATATGTGCTGACCAACCTGTAATTCTTGAAACAATAAAAATTGGTGTAAAGAAATCAATATCAAAACCCATTAAATAATAAGTTGGACCTGCTGGAAAATCTAAATTTGGCTTAATATTTTTTTCTCTAAGCATCGTCTCCTCAAGTATCCTTGAAATCTCAGGCAATTCTTTGTTTTGATAATACTCCGCAGTTTTATGATAATATTCAGTCATAGTTGGGACTCTAGAATCTCCGTTTCTGTAAACTCTATGACCAAATCCCATAATTAATTCTTTATTCTTAATTCTGTTTAATATGAATTCTTCAGCTTTATCAGGAGATCCAACCTCATTTAACATGTGTGCAACAGCTTCATTTGCCCCCCCATGTAATGGTCCTTTTAAACTTGCTATTCCACCAACCACTGCACCGTGAAGGTCAGATAAGCTACTTGTGATTACTCTTGATGTAAAAGTTGAGGCATTAAAACTATGCTCTGCGTATAAAGTCATTGAAACATCAAACGCCTTCACAACTTCTGGACTTGGCACTTTACCAAAACACATATTAAAAAAATTTTCACAAAATCCTAATTTTGGATCAGGATCAATGATATCTTGTCCTTTTCTAACTCTGAAGTTTGCTGCGACAGCTGTAGATATTTTAGCCAAAAGTCTCATTGATTTTCTCATGTTTGCTTCTTTAGAGTTGTCAGCAGCATCAGGATCCTCTAACCCCATATGACTAACTGATGTTCTTGTCGTATCCATTGGATGAGCATTTTTTGGATAGTTTTTGATAATAGATTTTAAATTTTCAGATATAGGTCGATTTGCTCTTTCTTCTTTTTCAAAATCTTCTAGTTGTTTTGAATTCGGAAGATCATCATGAAGTAATAAGTAAGCTACTTCTTCAAATTTACATTTTGCACATAGGTCTTGAACTGTATAACCTCTGTAAGTTAATGAATTAATTTCAGGCATTACTTCAGAAACTTTTGTTTCATCAGATATAACACCAATTAAGCCTTTTTTAATTTCATCGCTCATTATTCATGTCCTTTTTGTGAAAAATTAAATACTGATTGATCAAATTCTCCATATTTTTCATAATCAACTACTTCATAAAGTCTTTTTCTAGTTTGCATTTTATCAATAACATTATTTTGATGTCCTTCTTCAAAAATTTGTCTAAGTCCATCTTCTACGTTTTTCATTGCTAATCTTTGTGTAGTTACTGGGTATATAACTAAATTATAACCAAGGTTTTCTAGTTCTTCTTTTGTTAAAAGTTTAGATTTTCCAAACTCTGTCATGTTAGCTAAAAGATAACATTTTAACTCTTTTCTCATTTTTGCAAATTCACTCTCATCTTTCATGGCTTCTGGAAAAATCATATCAGCACCAGCATCAACATAAGCTTTGCAACGATCTATTGTTTTATCTAAGCCTTCAACTGCATTTGCATCAGTTCTAGCAATAATTAAAAAATTTTTATCAACTCTAGCATCAACTGCTGCTTTTATTTTTTTAACCATATCTTCGGTTGAAACGAGTTCTTTATTATCTAAATGACCACATCTTTTAGGGTTAGTTTGATCTTCAAGATGACATCCAGAAACACCTAAAGTTTCAATAGTTTGAATAGTTCTTGAGACATTCATTGCTTCACCAAATCCCGTATCAATATCAATAATCGTCGGAAGGTTTGTTACTCTTGCTATTTGATGTGAGCGATTTGCTACATCATTTAATGTTGTAAGTCCGATATCTGGAAAACCCAAATCATTAGCCATAACGCCACCAGATACATAAACTCCATCATATCCGATTTGTTCAATTAATTTTGCGACTAAAGGATTATAAGCACCAGGAAAACGTAAAAGTTTTCCGCTTTTTAATTTGTTTGCAAATTCAGCTTTTTTTTCAGTAGGATTTTTTTCTACAAAATGCATGTGCGGTTTATACTACAATAATTTTAATAATAATTATTTAATAGTAAGGTAATTTGACGCTATCTGCTTAACTACCTCAAAATCTTCAATTAAATGATCATGATGAATATCTTCTAGTTTTTGTTCAGTATACCCATCGTTAATTAGAATAAAATGCACCCTTGCTGCTTTAGCGGTATTTGCATCTGTTTCAGAGTCTCCTAGCATAATAGAATTTTTTTTATCAATATCCAAAATATCTAAAATATCAGTAAGGTGTCTTGGATCTGGTTTTCTATAATCAAATGTATCTGCACCTGCAACATAGTCAAAATATTTATAAAGATTAATTTCTTTTAAAAGTTTAATTGCAAGATCTTCTCTTTTATTTGTGCAGACTGCACAAATAATATCTTTTTCTTTACACCAATCTAATAGAGAGATTACATTTTTTCTAATTGTAGAATGCCCGGAAATATTTTTTCTATAAAAAGATATAAAATCATCGGTCATTTGCTTGTGAGTTTGAGGATCAATTGGATTTTTTTTAATCAAGTTTCCTTGAGCATCGATTGATCTAATTAACATTGCTGCAGCTCCACGACCTGCCAAATGCCTAATACTTTCTAGTGGTTTTTCTTCATAACCATATTTTTTCATGACATAATTATGAGCCGTCATAAGATCTGGAGCGGTGTCTACTAAAGTACCATCAAGGTCAAAAACTAAACAATTTTTCATCAATTAATTAAGTAACAATTTGTGAATTAATACTGACTCATATTAGTATATTACACAATCACTTATGGCAAATAACCTAAATATCCTTATTCTTGCTGCAGGCAAGGGAACTAGAATGAATTCTAAATTGCCAAAAGTTCTTCACAAGCTCAATGAAAAAACAATGTTAGAGCATGTTTTGGACCAGTCTAAATTATTAAAGCCAAAAAAAGTTTTTATTTTAATAAATAAACAAATGACATTTGTTAAAAAATTATTTCCAAAAGAAAATTTTTTAATTCAAAATCCTCAGTTAGGTACTGGCCACGCAGTTCAAGTTTTTTTAAACAAGGTTAAAATTAAAAAAAGTGAAAAATTGTTAGTTTTGTATGGTGATAACCCACTCGTTGAAAGCAAAGACATTCAACTAATGTATGACAAGATTAAAAAAAGTAATTTAGTTTTATTGGGTTTTGAAAAAAAAAATAACAAGTCATATGGAATTATTATTCATAATAAGAATGGAGTTAGTGAGATTATTGAATTTAAAGAAGCCAATTCAAGGCAAAAGAAATTAACAACATGCAATTCTGGAATAATAGCTTTTGATAACCAATCATTAAATCTTGTAAAAAAAATAGATAATAAAAACAGGAAAAAAGAATACTATTTAACTGATATAGTTAAGCTTTCGAGGCAATATCGCCTTAAAATTAACTTAGTTTTAGCCCAGAACGAGAAAAATGCTGTTGGCGTAAATGACCAAATCGAATTACTAGAAGCAGAAAAAATTATGCAAGATAGATTGAGAAAAAAATTTATTAAACAAGGTGTTAAGTTTGTTGATCCTAGTACTGTTTATTTGTCATCAGATACTAAAATTGGAAAGAATGTAAAAATAGAGCCATTTGTAGTGATAGGAAAAAAAGTAACCATAGGCAACAATGTAATTATAAAATCTTTTAGTCATTTGGAAGACGCAAAGATTAAAAATAAAGTTGAGGTTGGTCCTTACGCTAGATTAAGACCTGGTTCAATTTTAGAGGATAATTCAAAAGTTGGAAATTTTGTTGAAATAAAAAAATCTAAAATAGGCAATGGATCAAAAGTAAATCATCTTTCATATATCGGAGATGCTTCGGTTGGAAAGCAAGTTAATATTGGAGCAGGAACAATTACTTGTAATTATGATGGTAAAAATAAGTTTAAAACGACTATTAAGGACTCAGCATTTATCGGCTCAAATACGTCATTAATTGCCCCAGTTACAATTGGTAAAAATTCTTTAGTTGGCGCAGGCTCTTCAATTAGTAAAAGTGTAAAAGATAATAGTTTGGCATTAACAAGAGCTGAGCAAAGAAATTTAAGAAAAAAGAAATAAAAAAATAAAATGTGTGGAATTGTAGGAATAAATAGCAGCAAGCCTGTAACTGGAGTTATATTAAATTCTCTAAAAAAATTAGAGTATAGAGGATATGATTCAGCTGGAGTGGCAACGCTTAAAGATGGCTTCATTAACGAAACAAAATGCGAAGGTAGAGTAGAGAGCTTAGAAAATATAATTTTAAAGAATAAAAATGACGGACCTATTGGTATTGGTCATGTTAGATGGGCAACCCACGGACAGCCAAGCCAAATTAATGCCCATCCTCATTCATCAGAAAAAGTATCTGTAGTTCATAATGGTATTATTGAAAATTCAACTTTATTAAAAAAACATTTAATTAGGGCTGGTCATGAATTTAAATCCCAAACAGATACTGAGGTTATTACTCACTTAATTACAGAATATTTAAAAAAAAATGATTTAAAAACTTCAATATTAAAAATGCTAAAGAGATTACATGGAAGTTTTGCTCTTGGAATTATATTCAAAGATTTTCCAGATATTATTGTTGGAGCGAGAAGAGGTTCTCCATTAGCTGTTGGCTATGGACCAAATGAAAATTATTTAGGTTCAGATTCTTACGCTTTAAAAACAATGACGAATAAAGTCAGTTATCTTAATGATGGTGAGTTTTGTTTTATACATAAAAATCAAGTTGAGTTTTTTAATTCTGAAGGTGAAAAAGTTAATAAAGAGGTATTAGAGGTTTCAACTGATGATCAAGGTTATGACAAAGGTAATTTTAAACATTTTATGGCAAAAGAAATTCATGAACAGCCAGATACAATTAAATCTTGTTTAAAAGAGTATATCGATAAAATTAACAAGGAAATCAATATCATTAATTTCCCGTGGGATAGTAAAAAAATAGAGAGTATTAAGTTAATCGGATGTGGAACCGCTTATCATTCTTGTTTAATGGCTAAATATTGGATTGAACAATTAACTGATATTGAAGTTGAAACTGATATTGCCTCTGAGTTTAGATATAGAAAAAATAAATTTAAGAACTCACAATTATACATTTTTGTATCTCAGTCAGGTGAAACCGCAGATACTTATGCAGCTTTAGATTTATGTGTAAAAAATAAAATGAAAACTTGCTCTGTTGTAAATGTTGTTGAAAGTTCGATTGCAAGAGACTCAGACTATGTTTTGCCAATTCATTGTGGACCAGAAGTTGGTGTCGCGTCTACAAAGGCATTTCTAGGCCAATTACTAGTATTATATTTATTAACATTAAAACTGTCTATTTTGAGAAATGAAATTTCTAAAAACGATTATAGTAAAAAAATTGATAATCTTTTAGAGCTTCCGAAATTAATTGAAGGCACTTTAAAATGCGAGAGTGAAATTCAAGAAGCTTCTAAAGATTTTTCTAAAGCAAAAGGTTCAATGTTTTTAGGACGAGGATATTCTTTCCCAATAGCACTGGAAGGTGCATTAAAGCTTAAAGAACTTGCTTATGTTCATGCCGAAGGTTATCCAGCCGGAGAAATGAAACATGGTCCTTTAGCTTTAATTGAAAATGGGATGCCTGTTGTTGTGATTGCCCCACGTGATGAGTTCTATAAAAAAACCGTATCTAATATGCAGGAAGTAATATCTAGAGGTGGTAAAGTTTTATTAATATCGAACAAAAGTACAGATGAAATAAGTTCTGAAAATTTATGGAAAAAAATTCAAGTTGAAACAATTTCAGAAGATCTTTTCCCTTTTCTTGTAACGATCCCATTGCAATTACTTGCTTACTACGCTGCAAATTCTTTAGGTTACGATATTGATAAACCTAGAAATTTAGCAAAGTCAGTTACCGTAGAATAATTTATCTTGTTAATTACATCTTAGAGTTTATATACTCATGGTTGTATGACTAATTGGAAATTAAATAGCTGGAGATCTAAACCGATCAAGCATCAACCTGTTTATGCTGATCAGGGAAAGATAGATAATGTTTTAAAAGAGTTATCTACTTTTCCTCCATTAGTTTTTGCTGGAGAGTCTAGATCCCTAAAGAAAAAACTTGGCGAAGTTTCTCAAGGAAAGGCATTTTTGCTTCAAGGTGGAGATTGCGCAGAGAGTTTTTTAGAATTTCATCCAAATAACATCAGGGATTTTTTTAAAGTGGTATTACAAATGTCACTTATATTAACAGTATCTTCAAAACTACCTGTTATCAAAGTTGGTAGAGTAGCTGGACAATTTTCAAAACCCAGAAGTTCACCAGTTGAAGTTAAAGATGGAAAGGAATTACCTAGTTACTTAGGTGATAACATAAATTCAATGGAATTTACCAAAGAAGGTAGAGACCCGCAGCCAGAAAGATTGCTAAAGGCTTATTCTCAATCAGCTGCAACATTAAATTTACTACGTGCTTTTTCTCAAGGAGGTTTTGCTGATCTGAATAAGGTACATTTATGGAATATGTCATTTGTTAATGAGACAGCACAGAAGAAATATAAAGAAATTGCTGAAAAAGTTAGTGATGCACTTGCTTTCATGGAAGCTTGCGGAATAAATTCAGAGAACAATAGAAGATTAAGGACTGTTAATTTTTATACAAGTCACGAGGCATTATTGCTACCTGTAGAAGAAGCAATGACAAGAATAGATTCTACAACTGGTGAATATCACAATACTTCTGCACACTTTCTGTGGATTGGAGATAGAACTAGACAATTAGATGGTGCACATGTTGAATACTGCAAAGGTATAAAAAATCCTTTAGGTATAAAATGTGGACCTACATCTGATCCAAAAGAAATTGTAAAATTAACTGAGGTTTTGAATCCTGATAATGAACCGGGTAGAATAACTTTGATTGCAAGATTTGGTCACGATCAAGTTACAAAATTTTTACCAAATTTAATCAAAGAAGTTAAAAAAGCTGGACGAAATGTAATTTGGTCCTGTGATCCTATGCACGGAAATACAATCAAATCTTCTACAGGTTTTAAAACTAGACCTTTTGATAATGTGTTAAGTGAAGTAAAGAATTTCTTCAAAGTACACCAAGATCAAGGTACTTTTGCAGGAGGTTTGCATATTGAGATGACAGGTCAAGATGTAACTGAGTGTACAGGTGGCGCTCAAAATATTACTGATAAGGATTTATCGAATAGATACCATACTCATTGCGACCCTAGATTGAATGCTAATCAAGCATTAGAACTTGCTTTTTTAATTTCAGAAGAAATTAAGAAAAATGCTAATTTTTCTAAAAATGGCATACAAGAAGCGTCATAACTGCAATTGTAGTTTTTTATATCCTTGATAACCTGAAATTATGGACGTTGAAAAAAGAGTAAGCATAATTAAAGATTGGATTGTTGACTATGTTAACAGCATGCCAAAAAAAGCGTCAACTTTAGTTGTTGGTGTGTCTGGTGGAATAGACTCTGCAGTAGTAAGCACCATTTCTTCAATGACTGGCATTAAAACAATTGTTTTGTCTATGCCAATTAGACAAATCAAATCACAAGATGATTTAAGTAAATTACATTGTAACTGGTTAGAAAATAAATTTAAAAACACAAGTTATCTAAATATTAATCTTGATGATGTTTTTACAAATTTTCAAAATGCTCTTGGACCAAATGATAACGAACATGCTTTTGCAAATTCTAGGGCAAGACTAAGAATGACAACCTTGTATCAAGTTGCAGGCTCAAATAATGGAATTGTAGTTGGAACAGGTAATAAAGTAGAGGATTTTGGCGTAGGTTTTTACACGAAATATGGAGATGGAGGGGTTGATATTTCTCCAATAGCTGATTGCACTAAAACACAAGTTTGGGATATGGGAAAATTCTTAAAAATTGACCAAAAAATTATTGACGCTCCTCCTACAGATGGCTTGTGGACTGATGGAAGAAATGATGAGGATCAATTAGGCATGTCTTATCAAGATTTAGAAGAAGCCATGATTAATCCAGATTCAAAAAATTTTGAAAAATATAAAAAAATTAGAGAAAATAACCTTCATAAAATGAAGGAAATACCTGTTTGTAAATTTAATTAAGGTGTTTATTAATTATTTTAATGGCACTTAAAATTTCAAATACTTTAACTCGATCTAAAGAAAAATTTATACCAATAGATGAAAAAAATATTAGAATGTATGTTTGCGGCCCAACCGTATATGATTATCCTCATGTTGGAAATGCAAGACCATTAATTGTTTTTGATTTATTATTTAGATTATTATCTAAAATTTATCCAACTTCTAAAGTTACATATGTAAGAAATATAACAGACATTGATGATAAAATTATTGAAGCATCAAATAAATCTAAAATTTCAATTCAAGATCTTACAAGTAAAGTAACAAAAGATTTTCATGATGATTGTAATTACCTAGGATGCCTCAATCCAACAATAGAACCTAAAGCTACAGAGCATTTAAATGAAATGATTAATTTAATTAAAAAATTAATTCAAAATGATTTTGCCTATGAGTCTAATGGACATATATATTTTCAAGTTACAAAATTTAAAAAATATGGAAATTTATCCAATAAAAAAATTGAAGAATTAATTTCTGGTTCTAGAGTTGAGGTTTCTGATAACAAAAAAGAACCAGGAGACTTTGTTCTTTGGAAACCTAGCAAAGAAAATGAACCTAGTTGGGACTCTCCATTTGGAAAAGGGCGCCCAGGTTGGCATCTAGAATGTTCCGCAATGTCTGAAAAATATCTTGGTAATCATTTTGATATTCATGGCGGAGGTTTAGATTTAATTTTTCCCCATCATGAAAATGAAATTGCCCAATCTGTTTGTGCTAACAAAAATGAAAAATTTTCTAATTACTGGTTACACAATGGTTACGTTACTGTTGAAAAACAAAAAATGTCAAAATCACTTGGTAATTTCATTACCATTAATGAATTAAAAAAAAATTATAATGGACAGGTTGTAAGACTCGCTATGCTAAGCACACATTATACTCAACCATTTGATTGGAATGAAAATATTTTAGATGTATCTCAAAAAAGCTTAGATAAATGGTATGAATTTTATTCTGATGAAAAAGAAGAAATAAGCGAAGAAAATTTAAAATTTTTATTAGATGATTTAAACACACCTTTAATGATTTCAAATATCCATGAGTTATATAAAAAAGCAAAAACTGGAGACAGTTTGTCGGCTAAACAGTTATCATCTTCATGCAAAATTTTAGGTTTATTTAATCAAACCTACGATGAATGGAAAAACTTTAAAAAAATAGGAAAAATTACTGCAGAGGAAATAGAAAAATTAATATCAGAGAGAAATAAAGCTAGATCTAAAAAAGATTTTAAAACATCAGATGAAATTAGAGATTTGTTAGTAAGCAAAGGTGTTCTAATTAAAGATAAAGATGGTATTACGACCTGGGAATATAAATGAGTAAAGAAAAAATTTATTTATTTGATACTACTTTGAGAGATGGTGCTCAAACTGAAGGTGTTGATTTTAGCATGGATGACAAAGTTAAAATTGCTAATGGATTGTCTGAAGTTGGCATAGATTATGTTGAAGGTGGTTGGCCTGGTGCAAATCCTACAGATACAAGTTTTTTTAACGAACCACCAAAATTAAAAAGTAACCTAGTTGCTTTTGGAATGACGAAAAGGTCTGGCAGAAGTTGCGAAAACGATCCTGGTATATCGTCAATTGTAAACGCAAATGTTAATCATGTATGTATTGTTGGAAAGAGTTGGGATTATCATGTTGATGTTGCTCTTGGTATCTCTAAAGAAGAAAATTTAGAAAATATTAAAGATACAACTAAATATTTTATTAAAAATAATAAAGAGTTTATGTTTGATGCTGAACATTTTTTTGATGGTTATAAAAATAATAAAGATTATGCTCTATCTTGTTTAAAAGCTGCTTATGATAATGGAGCTAGATGGATTGTTCTTTGTGATACAAATGGCGGAACACTACCTAATGAAGTCGCCGAAATTGTATCCGATGTATCAAAAATAATTCCAAATGATCATATAGGTATACATGCCCACAATGATACTGGTAATGCAGTTGCAAATTCATTATCTGCAGTATTAGCGGGAGCAAGACAAATACAAGGAACATTAAATGGATTAGGTGAGAGATGTGGTAATGCTAATTTAGTTTCAATAATACCTACATTAATTTTAAAAAATTCTTTTAATAAGAATTTTGAAACAAACATTGATACTAAAAAACTAAAAAAACTTACAAATTGCTCTAGGTTATTGGATGAAGTTTTAAACAAAACTTCAAATAAACATGCTCCATATGTTGGCGCATCAGCTTTTGCACATAAAGGAGGATTGCATGTTTCTGCTGTTCAGAAAGATCCTAAAACATATGAGCATATTGAGCCAGAGCAAGTTGGTAACGAAAGATCAATTGTAATTTCTGATCAAGCAGGTAGATCAAATATTTTATCAAGATTAGAAAAGCTTGATATTCAAATAAATAAAGACGATCCTAAAATACAAACTATTTTAGATGAAGTTAAAGATAGAGAGTTTACAGGCTATTCTTATGATGGAGCAGATGCTTCTTTTGAACTTTTAACAAGAAGGTTGTTAGGAGAGGTTCCAAATTATGTACAAATTAAAAATTATGAAGTTAAAATTGCAAAAGATACCGATAAAAAAAATATTAACTCTGTTGCCAAAGCTTATTTAATTGTTGATGGAAAAGAAATTCTTTGTGAAGGTGAAGGTAACGGTCCTGTAAATGCATTAGATCAAGCAATAAGATCTAATCTTGATAAAATTGGAAAGTATTCAGATTATTTAAAAGATTTAAGATTGATTGATTATAAAGTTAGAATCTTAAACACAGGCACAAATGCAACAACTCGAGTATCAATTGAAAGCTCTGATGACAAAGGCAAAAGTTGGTTTACCATCGGTGTATCACCAAACATAATAGAGGCTTCATTCAAGGCTCTGTTAGATAGTATAGATTACAAGCTTTTTAAGGAAAATGCTCCCTCAAGTAGCAATTGACAATAGGTTTTTGATATCTATAACTCCAGTTTTTATAAATGACAAAAAGAATAAAATCTAAGCATAAAGTTGATAGAAGGTTAGGGGCTAACATTTGGGGCAGACCAAAAAGTCCATTTAATTCTAGAGCTTATGGCCCGGGTCAACATGGACAAAGATCTTCAGCAAAACCGTCAGATTACAAAGTTCAGTTACAAGCAAAACAAAAATTAAAAAATTATTATGGAAATTTAAATGAAAGACAGTTTAGAAATTTATATAGAGAAGCAGATCGTAGAAGAGGAAATACTGGAGAGAATTTAGTAGGTCTTTTAGAAAGTAGATTGGATGCAGTGATTTATAGAGCAAAATTTGCAACAACTGTTTTTCAAGCTAGACAGCTAATTAATCACGGACACGTAAAAGTTAACGGTAAAAGAGTAAATATTTCAAGTTTCAAGTTAAACGACAAAGATGAAGTAGAGATTAAAGAATCTTCTAAACAACTTGCTTATGTATTAGCATCAACGCAATTAAAGGAGCGCGATGTTCCTGAATATATTGTTGCTGATCATAAAAAAATGACAGCTAAATTAGCAAGAGTTCCAAAGTTTGATGAAATTCCATACCCAGCGATAATGGAACCAAATTTGGTAGTTGAATATTATTCTAGATAATTACTTTTTAAAATTAATGCCTTTGTCTTCAAAAAGTTTTTGAAGTTCTTTTTTTTCAAACATTTCTCTTACAATATCGCAACCTCCAACAAATTCTTCATTAACATAAAGTTGAGGAATTGTAGGCCAATTACTATATTCTTTAATTCCATTTCTAATTTCTTCGTCATCCAAAACATTAATACCGGTAAATTGTACTTCTAAATGTTTTAAAACATTTGCAACAGCCATTGAAAAACCACACTGAGGCATATCGGGGGTGCCTTTCATGAATAATACGACTTTATTATTTTTAATTATTTCATCTAATTGTTTATTAATTTCTGACATTATTTTTCCTCTGTTGTTAAGGCTAGCGCATGAAGCTCAGCACCCATTTTACCTTTTAAAGCTTTATAAACCATCTGATGCTGTTGTACACGGTTTTTACCTTTAAATTGCGATGATTTAATTTTTGCAGAGAAATGATTATCATCACCTGCGAGATCTTGAATTTCAATGTCTGCATCAGGAAAACCTTCTTTTAACAATTTTTCAATTTCTTCTTGTTTTATTGCCATGAGATTAATTGTTATATTTATAAAACCAATCTTTATTTAGTTTAGATAATTCTTGTAAATCAAATTTCAAGTCATCATCTATGTTAATTTTTTCTGATGTTTTGCCAATATTTTCAAAGTAAACATTTAAATCTACAAGTTTTTTTTCAAAGCTATTTTTTTTTTGATCATCAACCTCAACAATATATCTAGACTGATCCTCACCAAATAAAAATTTAACTCTATCCAATGATTTTTTATTCGTATTTAATTTAAAACCAATTTGAGAAGCTATACTCATTTCTAATAAACATAAAATTAGACCACCTGATGATATGTCATGACATGACTCAATTGAATTTTCATTTATTAGTGATCTGATTGCTTCACCATTTTTTAATTCATCACTTAAATCAATAGATGGCGGAGGACCTTTTTTTAAATGTAAAAGGTCATAACAGAGTATACTTTGTTCTAGGTGACCAATTGTTTCACCAATAATATAAATATTATTATTTTTATTTTTAAATCTTGAACTTTTTACTTTTGAAATATCTTTAATTAAACCTACACCACCAATTGTTGGAGTTGGATTAATGCCAACACCATTAGTTTCATTATAAAGAGAAACATTTCCAGATATCACTGGATAGTTTAATTTCTTACAAGCTTCCGTCATACCTTTGATGACACCAACAAATTGACCCATGATTTCTGGTTTTTCAGGATTACCGAAATTTAAGCAGTTGGTAATCGCAATAGGTTCAGCACCTACAGCACATAAATTTCTATACGTTTCACATACTGCTTGCATTCCTCCAGTATAAGGATGGGAATTGCAATATCTTGGCGTGCAATCGACAGAGGCTGCAATTGCCTTTTTATTATTGCCATGAACCCTAATAACCGCAGCATCACCACCTGGAAATTGAGCGGTATCGCACATAACCATATGATCATATTGTTCCCACACCCATGATTTATCGGCTTGGTTTGGATGGGATAATAAATTTTTAATTGTTTGTTCCAAATTGATATTATCTAGTTTTTTTTCAAGATCGCTATGTTCTGGTTTTTTAATTTCAATCCATTCTCTTTCATATTTTGGAGCTTCATCTGCTAATGCAGAAATTGGAATGTCGCAAACAGTTTTATTGTCATATTTTAAAGTGAGGTTTTTTGAGTCAGTCAAAATTCCGATTACAGAAAAATCTAAGTCCCATTTTTTAAAAATCTTTTCAGCTTCTTTTTCTTTTCCAGTTTTAAGAACGATAAGCATTCTTTCTTGGCTTTCAGATAGCATCATCTCATAAGGAGTCATACCTGTTTCGCGGCATGGAACTTTGTTAAGATCTAATTCAATTCCAATATTTCCTTTTGAAGCCATTTCTACCGAAGAAGAAGTTAAACCTGCAGCCCCCATATCTTGAATAGACACAATCGTATCTGTTTGCATTAATTCAAGACATGCCTCTAACAATAATTTTTCAGCAAAAGGATCCCCAACCTGAACTGTAGGTTTTTTTGACTCTGAGTCCGAGTCAAATTCCTGAGATGCCATAGATGCACCATGAATTCCATCTCTTCCAGTTTTTGAGCCTACATAAATTACCGGATTACCAACTCCACTTGCAATCGAATAAAAAACCTTATCTTTTTTTGCTAAACCAATATTCATTGCATTAACCAAGATATTTCCATCGTAACAGCTATCAAATTCTACTTCTCCACCAACAGTTGGAACTCCGATACAATTTCCATATCCTGCAATTCCTGCAACCACACCATTTAAAAGATGTTTAGTTTTTGGGTGATCAGGTGAGCCAAAACGAATTGCATTTAAATTAGCAATTGGTCTTGCACCCATAGTAAAGACATCTCTCAAAATTCCACCAACACCAGTAGCCGCACCTTGATAAGGTTCAATAAATGATGGATGGTTGTGACTTTCAATTTTAAATATAGCAACATCACCATCATCAATATCAATTACACCTGCATTCTCACCTGGTCCTTGAATTACCCTGTTATTTTTGGTTGGCAAGGTACCTAACCACACCTTTGAAGATTTATAAGAACAGTGCTCATTCCACATTGCTGAAAAAATTCCAAGTTCAGTAAAGTTTGGATTTCTTCCTATTAAAACTTTTATTTTTTCATATTCTTCCGGTGTTAAACCATGCTGAACAGCTAAATCTAAATTTACTTCTGTCATTAATTTAATAATGATTGAAAAATACCTGAACCATTTGTTCCACCTAAAATATTTTCAACACATCGTTCAGGGTGGGGCATCATTCCAATTACATTTTTATTTTTATTAATAATTCCGGCTATGTTTAAACAAGAACCATTTGGATTGCTTTCATCGTTAATATTTAAATTTTCATCACAATATTTAAGTACAATTTGCTCATTATTTTGTAATTCATTTAATGTTTTTTCATCAGCAAAATAGTTTCCTTCATTATGAGCAATTGGAATTTTTATTTTTTCATTTTTTTTATATTTTGACGTGAATGGTGTTGAGTTATTTTCAATTAAAAGATTTACATATTTGCAGATAAATTTTAGCTTTTTATTTCTTAACAAAGCTCCAGGTAACAAACCAGTTTCTGTTAAAATTTGAAAACCATTGCAAATTCCAATTAAATAACCACCTTTATCCGCATGCTTAATAACTTCGTTCATTATGTTTGATTTAGAAGCCATACTTCCGCACCTCAAATAATCTCCATATGAAAAACCGCCAGGCAAAACAACTAAATCGGATTTTGGCATTTCATTTTCCTGATGCCAAACCATTGTAGTTTGTATTCGAAATTTTTCTAATGCAACTTTTACATCTCTGTCACAGTTTGATCCTGGAAAAACTATGACATTAGCCTTCATTAAATCTTATTAAATTTAAAGTTTTCTATAGTTTGATTTGCAAGTAATTTTTCACATGAAGACTTAACTAAGTCTGATGCTTTATTTTCATCAGTTTCACTCACTTCTAGTGTAAAATATTTTCCTTGGCGAATATTTTTGACAGCACTGAGCCCAATATCACCAAGTGCGTTTTCAACCGCTTTACCTTGAGGATCTAATACTTCTTTTTTAAGTGTTACGAATACTTCGAACTTCAATTTATTTTTTTTTAAGTTTAATAGTTTTAGATATTCCTGATTTTATTTCCATAATATTGCTGCCTTCTGGCATGATTCCTAACCTTTTTGCAACTTCAGTGTAGGCTTCAACTAAGCCGCCAAGACCTTTTCTAAAACGATCTTTATCTAATTTTTTTTCATCTTTTGTATCCCACAATCTGCAAGTGTCAGGACTTATTTCATCAGCAAGAATAACTCGACTTTCATCAGTATTCCAAACTCGTCCAAACTCAAGTTTAAAATCAACCAGTTTGATACCTACGCCTCTAAATAAACCGATCAAAAAATCATTAATTCTAAATGCGGTCTCTGAAGCTTGAGCTATTTCTAAAGTAGATGCCCATCCATTTACTTCAATATGTTCTTCAGTAACAAGCGGGTCATCTAAGTCATCATTTTTATAATAATATTCTATAATCGGTCTTTTAAGCATTGTTCCTTCAGCTATTCCCAATCTCGTAGATAAAGATCCAGCTGCAATATTTCTTACAACAAACTCAATTGGTAGAATTTCACAATTTTTAATTAATTGTTCTCTCATATTTAATCTTTTGATTAAATGTGTTTCAATACCAATATCGTTTAACTGACTTAATAAAAATTCAGAAATTCTGTTATTAAGAACTCCTTTTCCTTCTATAACCGCTTTTTTTTTATTATTAAACGCTGTAGCATCGTCTTTAAAATACTGAACTAGAGTATTTCTTTCAGGACCTTCGTATAAAATTTTTGCTTTACCTTCGTATATTTTTTTTCTTCTCATTATTTTAAAACTCTTCCTAGTATATGATTAATATACCTTTTATGGTAATTAACATCAAATAACCGTTTGAGTTCTTTTGCGGTTAAGTTTTTTTGAATTAGTTTATCTTTTTTCAAATTATTATAAAAATCTTCATTTTTATCCCAAGTTTTCATTGCATTTTTTTGAACAACTTTATAGGCATCCTCACGCTTAACTCCTTTTTGAGTTAGTTTTAACATAACTCCTTGAGAAAAAATTAAACCTTTAAATTTGTTTAAATTGCTTTCCATTGTTTTTGGATGAACAACTAAATTTGCAACTACATTATTTAATCTAATGAGTAAAAAATCTAGAGTAACAGTGGCATCAGGTCCAATATTCCTTTCAACGCTCGAGTGAGAAATATCTCTTTCATGCCACAAAACTATATTTTCCATTCCAGGAATTGAATAACTCCTTACCAATCTTGCTAAACCAGTAATATTTTCAGACAATACTGGATTTCTTTTATGTGGCATAGCAGATGAACCTTTTTGTCCTGATGAAAAATACTCCTCAGCTTCCAAGACCTCAGTCTTTTGTAAATGCCTAACCTCAGTCGCTAATCTTTCTGCTGAACTAGCAATTAATGCAAGAGTATTAAAAAAGTGAGCGTGCCTATCTCTTGGAATTATTTGTGTGGAGATTGGCTCTGGTTTTAAGCCAAGTTTTTTTGCAACAAACTTTTCAATATTAGGCCCTATGTGAGCAAATGTTCCAACAGCTCCAGAGATTGCACATGTTGAAATTTCCTCAATTGCTTGCTCTAATCTCTTTTTATTTCTTTTGAATTCTGCGTAATAAGTAGCAAGCTTTAAGCCAAATGTTACCGGCTCTGCATGAATTCCATGACTTCTGCCAATAGTAATAGTATTTTTGTATTTTATTGATTTTGTTTTTAAAGTTTTTAAAAGTTTATCAATATCTTGATTAAGTATTTTTCCAGCTTGCTTTAGTTGCAAATTAAAACAAGTATCTAAAACGTCAGATGATGTCATTCCTTGATGGAGGTATTTTGCTTCTGGACCAACTTTTTCTGCAATAGATGTTAAAAAAGCAATAACATCGTGTTTTGTTTTCTTTTCAATATCATCAATTCTTTTAATATTAATTTTTGATTTCTTTCTTACTTTTGCCGCTACCCCTTTCGGTATAATTTTATATTTTTCCATTGCTTGAGCAGCAAATATTTCAATATCTAACCAAATTTTAAATTTATTCATCGGCTCCCAAATTTGAGCCACTTCTTTTCTTGAATATCGTGGAATCATTAAGCTATTGTATTATGAAAGGGTAAAAATTTCATACCCATTATTTGTTATACCCACAGTGTGTTCGAATTGTGCTGATAGAGACTTATCTTTTGTTACTGCGGTCCACCCATCATTTAAGAGTTTAGTTTCATATTTTCCAGCATTTATCATTGGTTCAATTGTAAAAACCATTCCCTCTTCTAATTTTGGACCTGTCCCCCTTTTTCCGTAATGAAGAATGTTTGGCTCTTCATGAAAATTCCTGCCAACTCCATGGCCACAAAAATCTCTAACAATAGAATAACCTTTTTTCTCAACAAAATTTTGAATTTCATAACCAATATCGCCTAAATGAACTCCAGGCTTAAGAACTTTAATAGATTCGTCCAAAGCTTTTTTTGTAGTTTCAACTAAGTTCTTTGCTTTAACCGATACTTTTCCAACACAAAATGTTCTTGATGTATCGCCATGAAAACCATCAACAAAAGAAGTAACATCAACATTAATTATATCGCCTTCTTTTAAAATTTTTTCAGAAGGTATTCCGTGACAAACAACATGGTTAACAGATGTACAAATAGATTTAGGAAAACCTCTGTAAAAAAGAGGTGCTGATACAGCATTATATTTTTTTAAAAAATTAACACACCAATCATCGATCTCTTGAGTTTTAATACCTGGTTTAATTTTGTCTGAAACAAAATCTAAACATTGAGAGGAAATTCTCCCAGCGTTTCTAAGTTTCTTAAATTCATCTGGATAGTATTTATTAAATTTAGACATTAAATTACGACCTTTATCTTTTTGTTGACTGATATTTCTTTCTCATTTACATTGCAAGAGTAGGCAATAATTTTTACACCATTTTTTTTTGCTTTTTTAATTTCGTTAAAATAACCGGGGTCGATATCCTCTGCAATTTTCATAAGTTTTATATCTTCTCTTTGTATTAAAAAAAGTAAATAACTTTCATAACCTTTTTTGATTGCCTCTTGAAGATGAACGAGATGTTTTTTTCCTCTAGCTGTAACAGAATCTGGAAATTCAGAGATATTTTTTTTCCTACTTAAAGTAACATTTTTTACCTCTAGAAATAGTTTTTTATTTTTATTATTTAATAAAAAATCAAACCTTGTTTCTTTTGTAAACTTTGCCTCTCTTTTTAAAAGGTTGTAGTTTTTAATTTCTTTAATTTTTTTATTAATCAAAGACTCTTCTACAATACGGTTTGCCCTGTGAGTGTTAACACCTACATTGCTTTTTTTGTCATTAATAATTTCTAATGTAAATTTTAATTTTCTATTTTTGTTATCACTTTTCGAAATCCATACATTATTACCGCTATCTAACAAACCTAGCATTGAACCAGAATTTGGGCAATGAGCTGTTATTTTTTTTTTATTAAAATTAATATCAACAAAAAATCTTTTATATCTTTTTATAAATTTACCATGTAGAAGTTTAGGACTTATTTTCATATGAATTTACAAAAAGAGTTTACAGCAGCAATTGTTATTATTGGCAATGAAATCTTATCTGGAAGGACTGTTGACAAAAATACATCTTTTTTATCCTCATGGTTAAATGATAAGGGGATTAGCGTTGAAGAAGTAAGGATAATACCCGATAAAGAAAAGGTAATAATTGACACTGTTGATCATTTAAGAAGAACATTTGGATATGTTTTTACCACTGGTGGAATTGGCCCTACCCATGATGATATTACCTCTGAATCTATATCAAAAATGTTTTCTCAAAAATATCAATACCATCAAGAAGCTTATAAAATCTTAGAAAAATATTATGAAAATCAAGATTTTAATGAAGGTAGAAAAAAAATGGCAAAGATGCCAGAAAAAGCCAAGTTAATTCAAAATCCAAAAACATTTGCTGCAGGTTTTTATGTTGAAAATGTTTTTGTATTACCTGGTGTACCATCAATTTTACAGGCTATGGTAGTAAATTTAGATAAATTAATCTTATCTGGCAGTAAAATTTTATCTGCATCAATAGATACTTCTTTACGTGAAAGTTCCATAGCTCAAGAATTGGAAGAAATTCAAAAAAAATATAAAGATGTAGATGTTGGGAGTTACCCTTATTTTAAAGAAAAACCAGGAACAGTGTTGGTTATGAGATCAACAAATAAAGAAAGCATAGATTTGTGCGAAAAAGAAATTAGATTGCTGGTTAAAGAAAATATTATAAATTCTTGATGTTGGAAGAACTAAAGCAAGCATTAAAACTTCATAAAGAACAAAATTTTACTCAAGCTGAAAAAGTATACCTAGGTATTTTGCAAAAAGACCAGCAAAATTTTGAAACCTTACAACTTCTTGGCACCTTGTATCTTCAAACTGGTAAATTTGATGATTCTGAGGTTTTTTTAACAAAAGCTTTAAAAATTAATTCAAACAATCCAAATGTATTAAACAACCTGGGAATTTTATTTAAAAATAAAAAAGATTTTAAAAAATCAGAAATTTTTTTTAAAAAAAATATTAAAATTAATAATTTTTTAGATAGCAAAATTAATTTGGGAAATGTTTATATTCTATCTGAAAAGTTTGAAAATGCGTTAAATCTATTTAAAGAATTAAATAAAAATAATAATGATTTAAAAATATTAAATGGTCTTGCATGGTCATATTATTTAAATGGCCTGTATTCTGAGTCTGAAACTTTGTTTGAGAATATATTTTCTAAAAATATTTTTTATGATGAGTTGTACAGAAATTACTCTTTAGTTTTGAATAAATTAAAAAAATATAATTATGCTTTAAAAGTGATAAATAAAGTTCTTTTTTATAATAAAAATGATTTTGAAGCATTGATTATAAGGGCAGATATTTTTTTAAACTTAAATCAAAATGAAAACGCAGAAAAAGATTTAAATTATGCCAAAACATTACAGCCTGAAAATCCTGTAATTTTAAATGCAATCACTGAATACTTCAAAAAAAGTAAAGATTTTGAAAAAATTATTGATTTATTAAGAAGTTTAAATTTTGATGATGAAAACTATTCTGAACTTTCAATTAGATTTTTAAGAGCAAAATTAAACTGTTGCAATTGGGATGGGCTAGCAAGTCTTTCTGAAACAATAACAACACTAGTCAAAAAAGAAATTCCTCTAGAGCCATTAAGCCTAAAGTTTATTATAGATGATGAAAAAATACACTCAAAGGCATCTGAAATTTTTTGGAAAAAAAGATATAATTATGAAAATTTTAAATTTAGCTTTTTAAAAAAAGTAAATAAAAAAATTAAAATAGGATATTTTTCACCAGATTTTGGTGATCATGCTGTTACACACCATGCTTTAAAACTCTTTACAAATTATGATAGAAATAATTTTGAAGTTTTGTGTTTTTCATCTTATTCAAGAAAAGATAATTTTAGAGACATAATTAGAGAAAACGTTAATCAATTTTATGACATTCAAGACAAAAACAATTTAGAAGTTTTGGAAATTTTAGACAAAGAAGGTTTGGATATTGCCGTTGATTTAGCTGGTCACACCCAATACAGTATGTCAAAATTTTTTCAATATCCAATAGCAAAGAAAAAAATTATCTATTTAGGCTTTCCTGGAACAATGGGTTCAAAAAATTCATATGATTATATTATGTGTGACTCAAATATTATCCCTGAGTCTTTTAAGAATTTTTATTTTGAAAAAATTCTTTATATTAAAAATTGTTTTACAGATTTAGGGGATTTGCGTCTTTTTAATAATTTAAAAAGGAAAGATTTCAATTTACCAGATAAATTTATTTTAATTGGAGCGATGAACAGAACAGACAAACTATTACCCGAAGTATTTGATATTTGGATGAGTGTTATAAATCAATTGAAAAATGTTTTTTTATGTATTCCAAGAAATTCAAAAATTGTTGAAGATAATTTAAAAAAATATTGTGAAAATAAAAAATTTGATTTTAGCAAGATTCTTTTTCTTCAAAGACTTGACACGAGAGATGATTATTTAAAAAGATTAAGTTTAATGGATTTTTCATTAGATACATTTCCATATAATGGTCATACCATTTCTTTGGATAATCTAAGATCTGGTGTGCCAGTAATAACAATGCAAGGGTCTTCTTATGCAAGTAGAGTCACTTATTCCCTTTTAAAAAATCTAAATATGGATGAATTGATATCCAATTCGATTGAAGATTATAAAAATAAAATAAAATTCTATTCAGAAAAAAATTTGGAATTAAATAAAATTAGAGAGAAATTAAAGGATAGTTTTAAATTATATAATAATGAAAATAA